>JBAUTG010000001.1:0-1576 GCA_049582105.1 Candidatus Dormiibacterota bacterium
GACCGAGGGCAGCCACCAGGTCCGGGCGGTGGCGATCGCGCCGAACGCCTCCGTGATCAACGCGACGGCGATCTCGACCCTGCAAGTAGTTCATACGGCCTCGGTGGTGACCGGCGTGACCGCCTCCATCTCCGGTTCCGCAATCCTCGTCAGCTGGAACGGCAGCGCGGGCGTCACCTACAACGTCTACCGCGCCACCGCCTCCGGAGGCTTCGCCGCGGCGGCGACGGGCATCAGCGGGGGATCGTTCGCGGACAGCTCTCTTCCAGGCGCGCAGTCGACCGGCTACGTCGTCACCGAGACCGACGCATACGGCAACGAGAGCGCATTCAGCCAGGCCAGGTGGGTGACCACCCCTGTGGCCTGGAACACGAGCCTCCCTGAAATCAACATCCTGACCACCAACGCCACCGAGCGGCCTGACCAGGCGATCGTCGACCTGGCGGCGCAGGTCTCGGCGGCGGGCGGCTTGTCCTCGGTCGGCTTCTATTACGCACCAATCGGTGGCGCGTGGACCTCGATCCCCGACGTGCTGCCGATCAACCCTGGCGCACCGACCGCGCCCGGCGGCCCGAGCCTCGGCTCGGCCAGCGGGCTCGGCTGGGCGACCACCTTGAACACCACCGCTGTGGCGGCCGGGAAGTACGTCTTCCGCGTCGTCGCGACTGACGCCTTTGGGCGCACCGCGCAGCAGCTCGACTCCTTCGTGGTCGGCGCAGCCGGCGCCCGCGGTCCCCCAACCGTGGGATTCAATTTGAATGTCACGCCGACCTCAACCGGCATTCACCTGACCTGGACAGGGCTTACCGGTGACTCATTCCAGGTTCGCCGTTCAGTTGGAGCAAGCACCGGCTTCTCAACGCTGACCACCACGACAGCCGCTTCGTTTGTCGACAGCGCGGTGGTCCCCGGGAACACCTACCGATACCAGGTGGTTCGACTCAGCCCGTCGATCGCCTACACCTCGATCCAATCCGCGACCGCCATCTCGTCGTTCGACGCCAGCGGCAAGGCGACCTCGGCCGACGGGTCGGTGGCGGTCAGCCTGGCGCCGGCGAGCAGCGACCAGCTCGCGATCGACGTCGTCCCCAACAGCGCCCCGCCGGCCCTGCCCTCCGGGGTCAATGCCACCGGATCGGCTTTCGACGTGAACGCCACGAGCATCGCGAGCGGGTCCGCGGTCCACCAGCTCGACCAGCCCGCGACGCTCACTTTCGCGGTGCCCAGTGGCCTGACCGAGACCCAGGCTCAAGGGCTGGCGGTCTTCCACTACGAGCAGGCGAGCGGGACGTGGGTGCGCGAGCCGACCACGCTCGACTGGGCGCACAAGCAGCTGATCGCGACGGTCACGCACTTCAGCCTGTTCGTAGTTGGGTTGGATCCCTGCGTGGTGGGCGGAGGAACTCCCGCGCCAGCCGACCTCTGCTGGGACGGAGGCACCGCGCCCGCGACTGTGACGGACACGGTGCCGCTGGACACCCTGACGATCACGCCCGACGCGATTTCAGGGTGGGACTTCACGAGCTCGGTGCTGAAGGCCCTCTCATTCGGCTTCCTCAACGTAACCGCGCCCATC
>JBAUTG010000002.1:0-21745 GCA_049582105.1 Candidatus Dormiibacterota bacterium
GTGCCCGGCTGAGCGCAGCTGAGGTGGCGGCGGCGCCGGGTGGCAGGCGCCGGAGCGCCTCGCCGATCTCGTCGTCCGACGGCGCCGGAACATCGTCGAATTCGACGCAGCCGGCGCTCGCGACCTCGACGAGGCCCGCGCGCACGTGCTCGTCGGGAACGACGACCGCAACACGGGACATACGGACGGCGCCGCTCTCAGCCCGTGGCATCGAAGCCCTCCACGCTCGACCAGCCGGACACGATCTCGAGAGCAACCGCCAGGTCGCGCGCTGACGCCGCCAGCGTCGCGATGGCACCGATCACCGGTTTCCTGCTCGTGATCGGACTGTGGAACAGACGCGCTCCCTCCTCCTCGACCTGCGCCCACCAGCGGTCCTCTGCCGTCCAGAGATTCCCGCTCGTCCAGGGAGTGGCGGTCACCCATCGCCAGCTCGGCGGGAACCGCGGTGGATCCGAGCGCACGAGGTCGGCTCCGGGACGATCCGCGAGGCGCTCCCGGACAGCGAGCAGCCAAACCGCGGCATCACCCCAGACGCGCAGCTCAGGCGCTGCGTCGCGGGCCCTCCGGTGCCATCTGTGCAGCATCCACATCCGGATGCTGTACGCGTCGTCGGCACCGGGGTCTCCCCATGAGGATCCGGCGAGCAGGCGACGGATGTCAGCTCGACTGTCGGTCGACGGCAGCGCCCGCGAGATGACTCCCAGACGGCCGAGTTCGAAAGGCACGCGAGCGGGCATGCCGGCGAGGTGGGCGATCCGATCCTCGACGTTGCGGATCTCGAACCACGCGACGCAACTGCGAATCATCTCGACTCCTTCGGCAGGCAACCAGCCGGCAAGCACGCGCACCTGCCACAGCAACGCCGAGAAGACCCGTCGCTCGACAGTGGCGAGCGGGGTCTGTGCGTCGATCCCATGCGCCCATGGCGACGCACTGAGAACGTTGATCGCCGACCCGAGATCGCGCGAGGCCGATACGGCAGCAGTCACGTCTCGGCCGGGACCACCCGCGAGGCCATGCGCGCGCACGCAGCCGGCGATCCACTCACCGCTCACGCGCTGGGACGTCCGGCCGCATGCTGCTGCAGCTGCTTGATCACGGCTTCGGCCACGCGGTCCGCGTTTGTCCCGGCTCCGTGAATGATCGTCGCGGCTTCACTCCTGGCGGCGGCCATCCGCGCTTCGTCCTCTGCAGCCGATTCGCCAATCCGTTGCTGGGTGACCCGCGCTCGCTCGACCGCCGCACGCTCTCGCGCGCGGGCAACGGTCGCCTCAGCTTCGATTGCCGCCGCCGCCCGAATGCGTTCGGCTTCGAGTCGCGCGGCGTCCACAAGTGCGTCGGCGTCCCGCTGCACGCTGTCCAGCGTCGCGAAGACTGCTGCGAGCTCTGCGCTGCGGGCCGCCTCCGCATCCACGGGCGGCGCGATGCCCGCCATGGAGCTGCCCGGTGGCGCTAGCCGTCGGAACCTGCGGAGGACGCTTGCCATGATCGTTCCCTGGTCAATCGAGTGGGCTTGACCGCGGCCTGCTCTCGCCGTCCCACGGCCTCAAGGTCCTGGTCGGCGTGAGCCGGAACGATCGCCAGCGGCACGCGCGCGTGGTGGGTCAACTCGTGTGCGACGCTCCCGAGGAAGATTTCCGCCATTGTGCTGCGTAGCGCGTTCCCGACGACGATGAGATCGGCCTCTTCTTCGTCCGCGATACGCATCAGCTGCGTCGCCGCGTGGCCACGCGTGTCAAGGATGCGGTACGGCAGTCCCGACGCCTTGAGGCTGGCGTAGTGCGCCGGTGCGACGGTCGAGCGCGCGTCCCGTGGCACGCGGCTCGAACTCGGGAGCGAGGCGCCGACGGCTCCGGGCGCCGGGTGAGCAGTGGGATCCGCCACATGCACCGCGATGATCTCCGCAGCCCCGAGGCCTGCGATGTCGATCGCCCACTCGAGCGCGGCGGCTGATCCTGAGGAGCCGTCGACGCCCACAACGATCTTCCGCGGTTTCACTCAGCCTTCCTCGCAACCTCGCTCATGGTGTCTGCAGCAAATCATCGCCTGCATACGACTGTCCAGGGTCCTAGGTCATCAGCTCGGCTGTCCGCAAGGAGCCGCTGCGCCGTGGACACTGCCGCGGCCGCGTTGAGCTCGACGCCGCGATTGACGGCCGAAGGTCCCGGCGATCCAATGGCCTCTTCCCCTGGCTCGGCGACCTGTTCGGCCCGAGAATCGGAGTTGTGTCGATGCCCGCCCGCTGCGAACCCCGCCACCCGTGATTCTCATCCGGTTGTTGGGCCCTCGCCTGTCGCGGTACTGGCGGCAGGTGACCCTCGTTGTGGTGCTCATCGTGTTCCAGACGATCCTCGGCCTGTACCTGCCAAACCTCACCGCGGACATCATCAACAACGGTATCGCGCGGGGCGATGTTCCCTACATCTGGCGGACGGGAGGTGTGATGCTCGCGGTGACGGTCGTCCAGGGAGCGATCGCCATCGTCGCCGTCTACTGGGCCTCCCGCGTGGCGATGGGGGTGGGCCGGGACCTGCGCGCCGCTGTCTTCGGTCGCGTCCTGCGTTTCTCACAACGCGAGATGAACAGATTCGGGACGCCATCACTGATCACTCGAAACACAAATGACGTTCAGCAGATCCAGTTGTTCCTGCAGATGGCGCTGACCGTGATCGCCGCCGCTCCGATCATGATGATCGGCGGCGTCATCATGGCACTGCGAGAGGACGTGACCCTCTCACTGCTCCTCGTGGTCGTCGTTCCGTTGATGGCCGTCGTGATCATCACGATGCTCGTGGTCGCGGTGCCGTTGTTCCAGTCGATGCAGGTCAAGATCGACCGGATCAACCAGGTGCTGCGCGAGCAGATCACCGGCGTTCGAGTCATCCGTGCCTTCGTGCGCTCGGGCTACGAGGAACGTCGGTTCGCCACCGCCAACGCCGACCTCACGGCGACTGCCCTGCGGGTCAACCGCATCTTCGTTCTCGCCATGCCACTCCTCATGGTGGTGATGAACCTGTCGAGCGTTGCCGTGCTCTGGTTCGGGGGTCACCTCGTCGACAGCGGCCAGATGCCGATCGGCAACCTCACAGCGTTCCTCACCTACATCCTCCAGATCCTGATGTCGGTGCTGATGGCCGTGATGATGGTGATCCTGGTTCCGCGTGCTCAGGCCAGCGCAGGGCGCATCGAGGACGTGGTACGTCTCGAGCCGTCGATCCAGGGCCCGACTCAAATCGTTGAGCCGAGGGCCCACACGGGTCGTGTCGAGTTCTGCGACGTGTCGTTCGCCTATCCGGGAGCCGAGCATCCGGTGCTGTGTGACCTGTCGTTCTCGTTCCGGCCGGGCGAGACGACGGCGGTCATCGGCGGCACCGGCGCGGGCAAGACGACGCTCCTGAACCTCATACCGCGCTTCTTCGATGTGAGTACGGGGAGCCTTCTGGTCGATGGCGTCGACGTCAGGAAGCGCCCGCTCGAGGCGTTGTGGCGCGAGATCGGGCTCGTACCGCAGCAGGCGTATCTCTTCGGAGGCACAGTTGCGGACAACCTTCGCTTCGGCAACGCCGAGGCCACCGACGCCGAGCTGTGGAGAGCACTGGAGATTGCACAGTCGAGTGCTTTCGTTTCGGCGATGCCGGGGCAACTCAACGCCGCCATCGATCAGGGGGGGACCAATGTCTCGGGCGGCCAGCGGCAGAGGCTGGCGATCGCGCGCGCTCTGGTGAAGCGACCGCGCGTGTACCTGTTCGACGACTGCTTCTCCGCACTCGATGCGACGACCGACGCGAACCTCCGGGGGGCGCTTGCGGAGGAAACCCGAGACGCAGTGGTCGTCATCGTCGCGCAGCGGGTCAGCACCATCCTCAGCGCGGACAGGATCATCGTTATCGACGGCGGACGGGTTACCGGCATCGGAACGCACGCCGAGCTCCTCACCAGCTGTGACACCTATCGGGAGATCGTGGCGTCGCAGCTCGGGGAGGCCGCGGCATGATGGCGCACGGCCCGATGGGCGGGCGCCCGGGCGCGTTCGTCGGCCGGATGGGCGGTCCGCCGCCGGCCACGAGACACCCGGGGCGGACCCTCCGCCAGTTGATGGGACGCCTCCGACCCGACTCGCGGCTGATCGCCGTCGCGGCGGTCCTGACCTCCACGGGGATTGCGTTCACCGTCGTCGCCCCGCGTCTCATCGGGAGCGCAACCAATGTGATCTTCAACGGGATCGTCGGGAAAGGGCTTCCCGCAGGGATGACGAAGGCGCAGGTGATCGCACTCCTGAACGCTCACGGCAAGGGGCAGCTCGCCCAGCTGCTGTCGGGCATGGACGTCGTCCCGGGCCGGGGCATCAACTTCTCGCAGCTCGGGTTGATTCTCGGCGTGGTGGCACTGCTGTATCTCCTCGGAGCCCTCTTCAGCTGGAGTCAGGGGTATCTGATGGCCGGTGTCGCCCAGCGAACGGTGTACGGGATGCGTCGCGACGTTGAGGAGAAGCTTTCGCGGCTGCCGCTGCAGTACTTCGACAGTCACCCTCACGGTGACCTGCTCAGCCGGGTCACGAACGACATCGACAACGTCGCCACGACGCTGCAGCAGGGGCTCAGCCAGTTGCTCACGTCCGTGCTCACGATCGTCGGCGTCCTCGCGATGATGCTCTGGATCAGCCCCCTGCTCGCGGCCATCTCGCTGGTCACCGTGCCGCTGTCCATCGGCGCGACCCTGGCCATCGCGAGGCGTTCCCAGAAGGAGTTCGCATCGCAGTGGGAGTCCACCGGCATGGTGAACGCACAGGTTGAACAGACACACACCGGCCACGCCCTGGTTCAGGTCTTCGGCAGGAGCACGCGGACGATGGAGGATTTCGATCGGGAGAACCAGAAGCTCTACGAGGCGAGCTTCCGCGCACAGTTCCTGGCGGGGATCATCCAGCCCGCGATGCAGCTGCTCGCCAACCTCAACTACGTGGCGATCGCGGTCATCGGAGGCTACCGCGTCGTTTCGGGCCTGATCACGCTCGGCGACATCCAGGCGTTCATCCAGTATTCGAGGCAGTTCACGATGCCGATCACGCAAATCGCAGGCCAGATGAACCTGCTGCAGTCCGGGCTCGCCTCCGCCGAGCGAGTGTTCGAGTTCCTCGCCGCAGGCGAGGAACGAGCCGATGCCGTCGACACGGGAGAGCTCCTGTCACCTGCCGGGCACGTCGCCCTCGAGCACGTCTCGTTCCGATACGAGGCCGACAAGCCACTCATCGACGACTTCACCCTCGACGTGCAACCGGGCCAGACGATCGCGATCGTGGGTCCGACAGGCGCGGGCAAGACAACGATCGTCAACCTCCTCATGCGCTTCTACGACATCGACTCCGGTCGTATCCGCATCGACGGCGTCGACATCAACACGCTACCGCGCGAGCGTCTCCGCAGCGTGTTCGGCATGGTCCTGCAGGACACGTGGCTCTTCACTGGAACCATTCGCGACAACATCGCCTACGGCAAGGAGGGCGCAACCGCCGCGGAGGTCGTCGCCGCAGGCACCGCCGCATACGTCGACCAGTTCGTCCACACACTCCCCCACGGGTACGACACGGAGCTGGACGGAGACGCCTCCAACATCTCCTCGGGTCAACGTCAGCTTCTGACGATCGCTCGCGCCTTCCTCGCCGACCCGGCAATCCTGATCCTTGACGAGGCCACGAGCAACGTCGATACGCGCACCGAGGTCTTGATCCAGGAAGCAATGGCACGCCTCCGCGCCGGGCGGACGAGCTTCGTGATCGCGCACCGGCTCTCGACCATCCGGAAGGCGGACTCGATCGTCGTCGTGGATTCCGGGCGCATCGTCGAGCAGGGCGACCACGATGATCTGCTGCGCCGGCGAGGCTTCTACTACGCGCTGTACACGAGCCAGTTCGCGCACACGCTCGCCGCCGCGAGCTGAGCACGGTCTCGGGGTCGAGGAACCCTCAGACCTCCTCCGACGCCTGCACGGCGAAAGCCACGGGGCAACGCCCTGGCTGCATCTCCGTGACGGTGAACGTGGCGCCGTTCCCAGCTCCTTCCTCCCTCGCGACGAGCCGGAGCCCGGCGCAGACGTACGGTGGGCGGTCACTGACCGGGCACCTACCGTCCGCGTCGGGGCCGGCGCACTCCGCGAGGACCTCGTCGGTCACCGGGTCGAGCATCACGAACGAACGATCACGCTTCATGCTCAGCATCGTGCGCCAGGGGCACGAACCCGAACAGTGCCGAAGGTCGTGACATCCTCGGGCCTTCAGGCCCGACCTGGGCGGGAGACGGCGGCACCACCACCTGATGACCAACGACACTGATGACCAACGGCCCTTGCCCCGGCAGCAGGGACCTGTTCTGCTTGGGAGAGCAGGATCAATGTTGAAGAGGTCCGAAGCATGAACGTCATCGCGATGTCCACCGGGAGCAGGCAGGCGGTCGGGTTCCGATCGATCCTCGCGGCCACGGACGCATCCCCGGACGCGCATGTGGCGCTCATCGCCGCAACGGATCTGGCCACCCGTTCCGGGGCGCACCTGCACCTGGTCAACGCCTACAGCCTCCCAACAGCCGCAGTGTTCGCCTATTCCGCCTATCTGGGGCCCGATGACCCGACGGATCCTTACGAGGCAGGCGCCCGTGCCGTGCTCGAGAAGGAGAAGGGACGGGTCGAGTCGCTCGGCGGCCGGGTCAGCGGCATGCACACGGGCCAGGGCCCGATCTTCGACGTGATCGACAGGGTCGCGGACGAGGTCGATGCAGACCTCGTCGTCGTGGGAAGCCGTGAGATCGGCGGCCTCCATCGCCTGCTGGCCGGCAGCGTCTCGACGAGCGTCTTGCACACAACCCACCGGCCGGTGCTGATCGTCCGTGGTGGGGAACACTCCTGGCCCCCGGCGAGGTTCATCGTCGGCGTCGACCGATCTCGCGAGTCGAAGCGGGCCGCGCTGATCGCGGCATCGATCGCCAGCATCTACGACGACGCGGTTGTGGAGCTCGTCGAGGTGTTGCCCGATCCGATGGCGCCGACCGCCCACTACTTCAACCTCGATGGTGAGCTGGCCGTCGAGCACGAGGCTCTGGACGTCCTCGCGGAGAGCCTCGAGCACGTCGCCGGCCATCCGGTCGGGTCGGCGACCGTCTTCGGGGAGCCCGCCGGCGCCCTGCTTGCACGGGGCGATGGCCTGACGGGGCCGAGCCTCGTCGTGGTCGGGACAAGGGGGCTCGGCGGCATGCGCCGTCTCCTCCTCGGCAGCGTCTCCACGAAGGTCCTCCATTCCGGACACACGCCTCTGCTTGTGGTGCCGGCAGCCAGGGATGACCGCGTCCCGACCCCGACGGAATCCCGATGACCGAGAACCCCGATCCGACGCGCCGATTCAGGGTTGATGACGTCATGACCCGCGACGTCACGACGGTCTCGACATCGACTCCGCTCAAGGAGGCGGCTCGGGTCATGAACACCGAACGGATCAGTGCCGTCCCGGTGGTCGGCATCGACGGCACGCTCGCGGGCATCCTGTCCGAGAGTGACTTCATCGCCAAGCGGGTCAATGCCGAGGTGGTCGGCGAGCTCATGACATCGCCGGTCGCGACCGTCGCGGCGGAGGATCTCGTCCCGGCCGCCGCGCGTACGCTCCTCGCTCGAAATGTGAAGAGTCTCCCGGTTGTCGACGCGGCAGGGAGGGTCGTCGGCATTGTGAGCCGCGGAGACCTCCTGAAAGTGTTCCTCCGGTGGGACGAGGACATCAGGAACGACGTCCTCGCGAGCATCGCGCGCTCGGCTGTCGGGAGCGCGTTCGAGGGGATCGAGGTCGGCGTCATCGACGGTGTCGTGACCCTGACCGGCATCGTCGACACGGCGCGCGAAGCCGACAGTCTGGTCACCGCGGCCGTTGCCGTGAGTGGCGTGATCCACGTCCGCCGCGACGATCTCAGGATACGAACCGAGCCTGCCGGTGAGCGGGTCTGACCGGGCCGGCGGTCACTGGTCGAGCGCTGGACCGTACAGCCGTTCGATCTGGTCCGCGTAGCGCTCGCCGACCACCTTGCGCCGAATCTTGAACGTCGGCGTGAGCTCCACGCCGACGCTGAAGTCGCGCGGCAGCACCAGCCAGCGTCGCACCTTTTCGACGTTGGCAAGATTCCCGTTGACCTTGTCCACCCAGCGGCGCACCTCGTCGAGCACGACCGGATGCGAGATGAGGCTGAAGGCCTCGCCGACGAGGTTGTGTTCGGCTGCGAACTGCGTGAGCCCTGTGGGATCGAGCGCGAGGAGCGCGGAGAGGTACGGCCGGCGGTCACCGATCACCACCGCGTTGGCGATGAGGCTGTTTCGCAGGGCGTTCTCGATGTTGCTGGGAGAGACGTTCTTGCCGCCGGCGGTGATGATGAGGTCCTTCTTGCGATCTGTGATGCGGAGGTACCCGTCGGCATCGAGCGCTCCGATATCCCCGGTGTGCAGCCATCCCCCTTCGACCGCCTCGGCATACGCCTCGCGGTCCTTGTAGTACCCCGCGAAGACGACGTCGCCGCGCATCAGGATCTCGCCATCCCCCGCGATCTGCACCTCGACGCCCGGGACCACCGGGCCGACGGAACCGATTCGCGCATGGCCATGGCGGTTCAGCGCGGTCACGGTCATGTTCTCGCTCATGCCGTAGCCTTCCAGGACCTCGAGTCCCATCCCGTGGAAGAACCGCAGGAGGTCCGTTGCGATCGGCGCCGCGCCCGTGATGAGGGTGTGCGCGCGATCGAGTCCTGTCTCAGCTCGGATGCGGCGAAGCACGAGGCGATTCGCGATCCCGAGGCGGACGCGCTGCGGAACGGTGAGAGCTTTCCCTGCCTGGCGTCGATCGACCGCGTGCTCTCCCGCACGGATGGCCCAGTGAACCATGCGCCGGCGTGTCGCCGGCATCGCATCGACCGCGGCGTTGATGGTTGCGGCCATCTTCTCCCACACGCGCGGCACGCCCACGAAACAGGTCGGTCTGAGCTCGTGGATGTCCCCTGGCATCTCCGCCATCGTCGACGCGAACCAGACCGTGCTCCCGACGGCATAGAGACGGATCTCGCTGTTGAGCCGTTCAAGGATGTGCGCAAGCGGGAGATAGCTGAGCACCCGATCGTCAGACGACAGCTTGACGAGCGGGCCGAGGGAATCGATCGCGGCGATGAGGTTCTTATGCGTCGCCATCACCGCCTTGGGCGGCCCTGTGGTGCCACTCGTGTACACGAGCGTTGCCACGTCGCTCGGGCCGACGCGCTCGCTGCGTTTCTCAACCTCCTGAACCACATCGGCAGTGGCAGCCGCTCCCTGTTCAAGAGCCTGTGCCCACGTGATCACCAACCCCGGCTCACGCTCGTCGGGCGTTCCTTCAATGAGGATGATTCGACGCAGCTTCGGCAGGCGGTCCCTCACGGAGAGCACCCTGGCGAGCACCTCGCCGTTCTCGACAACGACGATCGGCGCGTCGGAGTGCGCGAGCACGTAGGCTGCTTCCTCAGCGCTGAGGGTTTGATACAGCGGTGCAGTCGAGCAGCCCGCGAGCAGGGTGGCCGTACTCGTGATCACGAATTCCGGTCGGTTGAACGTCCAGAGGGCGACATGCTCGCCGTAAGCCAGGCCGTCCTTGACGAGGAACGCCGCGAGGCTGCGCGCCCGCGCCGCGTACTCTGCCCAGGTCAGTGCCACCCAACGGCCGTCGACACGCTGCAGCATGGCCGGGGTGTCACCGCGCACGTCGGCCTGATGACGGAACATCTCCACGAGCGTCGGTTCGTGCACCGGTCCCATCACCATCTGACGCTCCGTCAGCCCGGGTCGGGGCTCGTACGTCTGCGGCTCGACGGGTGTTTGGGAGGCCATGACTGTTGCCAGCATTCTCGCGCGGTCGGGGAGTGGCTCCACAGAGGCGTTCGTCACGAAGTTGAGAACCACGGGCACGCTGTGCGCGATGACCTTCGACCCTTGTGAGCGCCACGCTCCGAAAGCGAAGATGGGACTCAGCCTGGCCACGCAGAGCCGGCATCAATGAGGGCACGGAGGCAAGATTGGGATGTTCGAGAAGATCGTTGTCGCAATTGACGGTTCAACGTTCTCCGATGCGGCGGTGCGGGCTGCGGCCGGCCTGGCGGCCAAAGCGGGTTCCCAGGTCGAGGTGGTGCACGTGCACGAACACGACGTGATTCCGGCCAAGGCGAGCGTGGCCCCTGATCTGGAAACGACTGACGAGGCCAGGGCACTGGTCGCGACGGCGCTCGCGAAGCTCAAAGAGAGCGGTGTCGATGCCCATGGCCGGTTGCTCCAATCGCCCACCCGCGACGTTCCACACAAGATCCTCGAGGTGGCCGATGAAACCGGCGCCGACCTGATCGTCGTCGGAAGCCGAGGGCTGTCCAGCATCGCGGGGATGCTGCTCGGGAGCGTCTCGAACAAACTCATCCACACCGCCAAGGTGGGCGTGATGGTTGCCCACTAGGGGTGGCTTCGGCAGACGCGTCTCGGGGATCGGCGGCTATGGTCGGCTGATGAGCCTGGAGCCTTCGAGGGGCGTTGCAGCTCGACCAGGGAGCGGCGGCGCAGCGCGTGATGCCATGAGCGTCGCGGCGGTGACGGATGCACCCGGTTCGCGGGAACGGATGGGGTTCACGGTTCGCGGCGTCGTTCAAGGCGTGGGATTTCGCCCGTTCGTCTGGAACCTCGCGACCCGCCTGGGGCTCAGCGGCGAGGTCTGCAACACATCCGGCGCCCTGGTCATCGAGGTCGAGGGTGATCCGTGGGCGCTCCAGGCATTCGCGGTTGCCCTGCGCAGGGATGCGCCACGCCTTGCTCGAATCGACGCCATCGATGAGAGGGCGCTCCACCTGGAGCCCGACGAGGGTTTCCGCATCGTGGAGAGTCGCCCGGTCGAGGGTGACTATCAGCCGATAGCGCCCGATGCCGCCACATGCCCGGAGTGCGTCGCGGACATCGGGGATCCCGGCAATAGGCGCCACCGATACCCGTTCACCAACTGCACGAACTGCGGTCCGCGGTTCACGATCATCGAGGACCTTCCATACGACCGTCCGCTGACGAGCATGCGTCATTTCACGATGTGCGACGCGTGCAGGCACGAGTACGAGGACCCTGCGGACCGGCGCTTCCACGCCCAACCCAACGCATGCCCCGCCTGCGGCCCGCGGCTCTGGTGCGCCGATCCGCGAGGGAATGAGCTTCACGGTGACCCAATCGAGCTGGCGGCGTCGGCAATCGCGCGCGGCGAGATCGTCGCGCTGAAGGGGCTCGGCGGCTTCCAACTCTGCTGCGACGCAACCAATACCGCCGCGGTGACGCGGCTTCGACAGCGCAAACACCGGCCTTCGAAGCCCTTCGCCGTGATGTATCCGGATGTGACGGCGGTCCGCCGTCAGTGCATCGTGACTGACCCGGAGACGGCGCTCCTCGAGGGGTCGATTCGGCCGATCGTCCTGCTCCGGCGCCGGCGAGATCGCGAATCGTGCGTGATCTCCGATTCGGTGGCGCCTGGTCTCGGCGAGGTCGGCGTCATGCTCCCCTACACGCCGATGCACCACCTCCTGCTGCGTGCCTCGGGCACGATCCTGGTCGTGACCAGTGGCAACGTCAGTGAGGAACCAATCGCCAGGGAGAACGACGAAGCATTGCGGCGGCTCGGTCGCATCGCAGACCGCTTTCTCCTCCACGATCGGGACATCGCTGCGCGCTACGACGACTCGGTGGTGCGAGTCGTCGACGGAACCGCGCATCTGATCCGGCGCGCGCGTGGCTACTGCCCACTTCCGGTGCGGGTTGAGTCGCCGGGCGGGCCGGTCCTCGCGCTCGGCGCGCACCTGAAGAACACCTTCTGCGTTCTCCGGGGCGGCAACGCGTTCACCGGCCCCCACATCGGCGATCTCGACACCCCGCTTGCACTCGACAACCACGACGAGGCGTTGCGCGCCTACCTCCGCCTGTTCAGGACCGAACCGGTGACAGTCGCAGCGGATGCGCACCCCGACTACGCATCGACGCGGATCGCCGAACGATGGTGGAGCTCCGGGAAGCACGCGGTGCGTGTGCAACATCACCATGCCCATATCGCCAGCGTGCTCGCCGAGCACGGCCTGCGTGGGCCGGTGCTCGGGGTGGCGTTCGACGGCGTCGGGCTCGGGCCGGACAATGCCATATGGGGCGGTGAGTTCCTGATCTGTGACGAGCGCTCCTACCTGCGGGCAGGTCACCTCGCCCCGGTGCGCCAGCCCGGTGGCGATGTCTGTGCCCGAGAGGGATGGCGCATGGCGATCGCGTACCTGACGGCGGCAGGCGAACTCGGCGAGGAACCGCCCCACTGGTTCGACGAGACGCACGGTGCCCCGGACCAGCGTCGCTGGCGCCTCGTCTCCCGGCTCGCGCGCTCGGAAGCCGCACCGATCACCACGAGCGCAGGCCGGATGTTCGACGCAGTCGCAAGCCTGCTCGGGGTTGCTCATCTGTCCACGTTCGAGGCCGAGGCTGCGATGCGCCTCGAGGCGCTCGCGGCCTCGTGTGGCGATCTGTCGACTGTCGATCACGTCGACATCGGATTGGACGGCGATCCCATGGTCCTCGACACCGTGCACCTGGTGCGGATGTTGTTCCTCGAGCGGCAGCGCGGGGGTGACCCCCGGGTGCTCGCGGCGATGTTCCATGAGAGCCTCGCCCGTGGCATCGTGAAGACCTGCCACCGAATCAGCGGCGATCACGGGGTCACCAGGATCGCGCTGAGCGGTGGCGTCTTTCAGAACTCCCTCCTCCTGAGCCGCGTGGCGCGCATGTTGCGCGAGCGAGGGCTCGTCGTGTACACCAATCACGAGGTCCCTGCCAACGACGGCGGCATCAGCCTGGGGCAGGCGCTTGTGGCGGCATCACGAGAAGCGAGAGGGTGACCTGACGTGACTCTGCAGACACGACCCGATCGCGAGGCGACCGCGTCCGCTGGTCGTACATATCTCGAAGAGCGGATCACTGCGACGAACCACGCCGGTGAGGCGTACTTCGGCCGCTACGCGCACGCGATCGCGACATGTGCCGCGGCGATGGCGGATCGTTTCTTCGCGGGGGGCACGCTGCTCATCTTCGGCTCCGGATCTCACGCAACCGATGCGCAGCACAACTCGGTCGAGTTCGTCCACCCTGTGCTGCCCGGCTGCCGTGCGCTTCCTGCGCTGTCATTGACCAACGACATCGCCACGGTTACCGGGGCGATCGAGCGTGACACCGCTCGTGATGTGTACGCACATCAGGTGCGCGCGCTCGGACGTTCCGGTGACATCGCACTGGCATTCGCACGCGTTCCAATGCATGAGTCGATCGTTCGAGGGCTCGACGCCGGCGCGGCGCAGGGCATGCTCACCGTGGCCCTCACGTGCGGCGGGGCCATCGGTCGCGAGCAGGCGGATTTTGCGTTTCACGTTGACGACACCGATCGTGACTCAGCGCATGAGCTCCACCTGGCCACCTATCACATGCTCTGGGAACTCGTGCACATCGTCCTCAACCATCGCGGAATCGGAGATGCGTCATGAGCGGCGAGTGCCACGACGAACGCTGCATCACATGCTCGGATGAGCTGCTGGCGATGGTCGTCATGGACGTCGACCCTGCAACAGGGATCGCGCGTGGCACGATCGACGGCGCCGACACCGAGGTGGCCATCGATCTCATCGGCGATGTCACGATTGGCGACGTGTTGCTCTGTCACGGCGGCGTGGCGCTGCAACACGGCCCTGACGTGCGGGCGGGCGTATGAGCGACTCCGGCCGGGACCCGTTCTCGAACCTGCTCTATCCGATGCTCAGCCCGCAGGTCACGGGTGATGCGCTCGTCGAGGAGCTGTCGCTCGCGCCCGTTGAGAAGTCGGCGGAAAGCAACCTGCTGCGCGAGGCGTTGGTCGACGAATTCGGTGATGAGATCGTACAAGCCGCCGGTGAGATGACTGCGGCGTTCCGGGACGGCGGCCGGCTGCTGGCTCTCGGAAACGGCGGGAGCGCCACCTCGGCGGCGGACCTGGTCACCGAGATGCTCGTCCCCGCACCCGGCCGCCGACCGGTGCCGGCGCTCTGCCTGACCAACGACATCGCGGTGGTGACCGGGATCGGCAACGACGTCGGATTTGGAGACGTCTTTCTTCGCCAGATCATCGCGCTCGGAAGGCCGAAGGATGTCGTGCTGGCCTTCTCCACCAGCGGGAGCTCCGAGAACCTCGTGCGTGGGCTGACGGCAGCCCGGCGCCGTGACATGAGCACGATTGCGATCTGCGGATACGACGGCGGCCGTCTCGCTCGCGAACAGGTCGCGGACCACTGTTTCATCGTTCGCTCCAGCAGCGTGCATCGGATACAGGAGGTGCAGATGACGCTTTACCATCTCCTCGCCGATTTGGTGCACCGTGCGCGTGAAGGGGAGCCGGTATGTGCCTAGCGATTCCCGCCCGTCTCGTTGCGTACAGTGACGAGCATCGGGCGTACGGCACGGTGGAGCTCGGCGGCGTCCGGCGCCGGATCAACACGTCGCTGCTCGTCGGTGAGGATCGCACCGAGCCAGGGGAGTACGTGCTCGTGCACGTTGGCTTCGCGTTGAGCCGCGTGAGCGAGACCGAGGCCGCGGAGACGTTGCGACTCCTCGAGGAGATGGGCGCGGCGTACACGGACGAGGTGCGGCAGATCCGCGAGTGGCGACCACACGACGACGAGCACCCCGGCGCCGGCGATCGCGAGAGACGCGCAAGCACGACATGAGATTCGCAGACGAATTCCGCGACGCCGACGTCGCTCGCGCACTGAGTGCTCGGATCGCGGCCGAATGCGGTGACAGGCATTGGAAGATCATGGAGGTGTGCGGTGGCCACACCCACACCATCTTCAAGTACGGTATCGAGGACCTCTTGCCGCGCACCGTCGAACTGGTGCACGGGCCGGGGTGTCCGGTGTGTGTGATCCCGATGGGCCGCCTCGACGATGGCATCGCCATCGCCCACGAGCCCGGGGTCATCTTCACGTGCTTCGGTGACCTCGTGCGTGTGCCGGGCAGTCGTGGCAGCCTCCTCGATGCCAAGGCCGCCGGCGCCGACGTGCGCATCGTCTACTCGCCACTCGACGCATTGAAGATCGCGCAGCAGAACCCTGATCGCAAGGTCGTCTTCTACGCGATCGGGTTCGAGACCACCGCCCCGTCGACGGCGCTGACGCTGATGCGTGCCCAGGCCGAGAAGGTTCGCAACTTCTTCGTCTTCTGCAACCACGTCACGATCATTCCGCCGATGAAGGCGATCCTCGACTCGCCCGATCTGCAGCTCGACGGCTTCCTCGGTCCCGGACACGTGTCCACCGTGGTCGGCATCAGGCCCTTCGAGTTCGTGACGAGGGCATACGGAAAACCAGTCGTCGTGGTCGGTTTCGAGCCACTCGACATCCTGCAGGGCGTGCACATGCTCATCCGGCAGATCCAGGAGGGCCGCTGCGAGGTTGAGAACCAGTACAAACGCGTGGTGCACGACGACGGCAATCCGAAAGCGCTCGAGGTGCTCGCACGCGTGTTCAAGCTGCGGTCTCACTTCGAGTGGCGCGGCCTCGGGTTCATCACCCAGAGCGCCCTCGAGCTGCAGGACGAATTCGCTGACCACGATGCGGAACGAGCGTTCTCCGTGCCGGGTGTCCGGGTTGCCGATCCCAAGGCGTGCCAGTGCGGTGAGGTGCTCAAGGGAGTGCTCAAGCCATGGGAATGCAAGGTGTTCGGCACCGCGTGCACGCCGGAAACACCGATCGGCACCTGCATGGTGTCGTCAGAGGGCGCGTGCGCGGCGTACTACAACTTCGGCAGGTTCTCCCGAGCGCAGGAGCGTGGTCGTGTGCTGACATCGGATGACCACCTCGCCGGCTCCGGCGTGACGAACAGCGACGTCGTCGAGCGCGACCTGCTGTCCCTCCCGGTGCAGGCACGATGACCGAGACGGTCGTCCCACCCGGCAGCGGCGCGGCGATCAACGCTGCGTCGGCCCGTGTTGCCGATCCCGAACAGCGTGTCCTCGAACGCATCGCTGAGATCCGCAAGCGCAAGCCGACCCTTCGCGAGGATGCCATCACCATGAGCCACGGGGCGGGTGGGAAGGCGAGCCACACGCTGATCTCGGCACTGTTCGGCGACATCCTGAGCAACCCGGTGCTCGACCAGCTCGGTGATCAGGCGGTGCTTGCGCTGCCGGGCGTTGACCACATCGGTATCGCGGTCACCACGGATTCGTTCGTGGTCAGCCCGCTCTTCTTCCCCGGCGGTGACATCGGCCAGCTCGCCGTCAACGGCACCATCAACGACCTGGCGGTTGGTGGCGCCACGCCGCTCGGCATCTCTGCAGCGTTCATCCTCGAGGAGGGACTGGACATCGCGGTGCTCCGCAGGGTCGTGGAGTCGATACGCCGTGCGGCGGATCGTGCCGGCGTCTCCGTGGTGACCGGCGACACCAAGGTCGTGCCCCGGGGCAAGGCCGATCAACTCTTCATCAACACCACTGGAGTCGGCACCGTCGCACGTCCCCAACAGGTGGCGCTCCACCGGATCGTCCCCGGCGATGTGGTTGTGGTCAACGGCGCGATGGGTGACCACGGCGCCACCGTGATGCTCGCACGCGGCGATGTCGACCTCGAGGCTGACAACCTGCGCAGCGACACCATGGCATTGCACGGATTGACCTCGGCACTCCTCGCGGATGGCATCGATGTGCACTTCATGCGTGACGCGACCCGAGGCGGGGTCGCGACCGTGCTCAACGAGATCGCGCAGGCCGCCGGTGTGGCCGTGGCCGTCGATGAGGATGCACTCCCCATCCATGACGAGGTGCGCGGCGTCGCCGAGATCCTTGGCATCGACCCGCTCTACATCGCCAACGAGGGCAAGCTGGTCGCGGTGGTTGCCCGCGACCATGCGCCCCGCATGCTCGAGCTCATGCGCTCTCGCCCGGAGGGTATCGAGGCAGCCGTGATCGGCGAGGTGATGGCGAAGCCGGAGGGAATGGTCTTCCTCCGTACCGCATTCGGCGGCACGCGGGTGATCGACATGCTGATCGGAGATCCGCTGCCTCGGATCTGCTGAAGGTCTCCGCTCAGGATCCGCCGAAGCGCTGCTCCGTCGGTGGCTTCACGTGGCGGTCGTCGAAACCGAAGGTCACCGACGATTCCACGCCGATGACACCCTCCACGCCGAGCGTCAGGCGACTGAGGATCTCCACCTCGCTGCGGCGGTCCACCTTGCCGTGCAGCCGCACCACGCCATCATCGACCGCGACTTCGATGGTCTCCGGATCGAGCCACATGCCGCTCCTGATCACTCCCTCGACCACGTCGGCGAGGATCTCCGCGTCCGAACGGAGGTAGCTCTTGAGCACGTCGGCGCGGCTCACGATGCCGACCAGCCGTCCGCCTTCGACCACCGGAAGCCGCTTGACGTTTCCTTTCCGCATCAGCCGTGCAGCAGCTGCGAGAGGAGCGCCCGGTTCGACCGTGAGCGCAGGGGACGACATCAACCCACCGGCTGTCTGCGCATGCGCCTTGGAGTCGCGCTGGCGTGACCCGGGACTCCAGCCGCCGCCCGCTTCTCCCTCGGCCTCGGTCTTGTGCAGCAGATCCGCTTCGGAGACGACACCGACCACGGTGCCCTCGGTGTCGATCACCGGGACCGCGCTGATGCGACGTTCGGCCAGCAACTGCTCGAGCTGCTTGAATGGCGTCTCTGGGGTGGCCGTCACGACATCGCGGGTCATCACATCCGCCACGGTGAGCCGGGTTGACTGTCGAGGAGAGGGCCGAGTATCCATCGGAGCGATTCTCGCACCGCCGGCGGACGTCGAGTCTGCCGCCGCTGACCGTGGCGCGAGAATCGATGCGGACCGGTGCCGAGGCTTGGCGAAGCTCCCGTTTATCGAAGGTACGCCTCGATGACCGGAGCCACGCGTGACACGAGATCCTCGTCGCTCGCCGATGCGACCGCGTCCGCTTTCACCACATGGCGAAGCATGGCAATGCCGATCAACTGGGCCACGAGGAGCGTCGCGCGGAGCTGACGGTCCGGTCGATCGATGAGCGGGCTCAGAGAGGACAGCATCGCCCGGCTCACGAACTCCCGCAGCATCGTCGCCGCGCGTTCGCTGGATACCGCCGAGCGGACAAGCCCGAGAACCGCGTCCCGGGTCTGCTCCTCAGCCAGCATGAGGAGGTATCGACGAACGATCAACCGGGCGGCTTCGGGGATGCTCACCGCGGCGAGTCCCTCGAAGATTGACATCGGACGCATCGTGACCTCGAGGCAGGCGACGAACAGCTCGTCCTTCGTGCCGAAGTAATGGACCAGGAGCGCAGGATCGACATCGGCTTGTCGCGCGATGCTCCGCAGCGACGTCGCGTCGTACCCCCGAGCGCCGAACGATCGCCGTGCGGCAAGCAGGATGTCTTCGCGTGTCCGCGGCCACCCGGGGCGTCGCCCCGTGCGGCTCATCGCGCGGCTCCGGCCGAGACGATGCTGACAAAGGCCTCCTCCAGGTTGGCGGGCACGGTCACCACGTCGCCTCGGAGCTCGTGCCGGACAAGCAACTCCTCGACGGCCTGCGGCGATGCGGGCACTCGCAGGACATCGCCTCGCACCTGCACGATGAGACCCGCCGCGTCGAGCATCGAGAACGCCTTCTGCCAGCGATCGCAGGTCACCTGCACCACCCGACGGTCACCGATCACGTCGGTCACACTGCCCTCGGCGATGACCTGTCCGCCGGCCATGACGATGAGCCGGTCGCATTGTTCCGCCTCTTCCATGTTGTGCGTGGTCACCAGAACCCCGGCGCCGTGTTCGGCGCTCTCCCGGATGTCCTGCCACAGCCTCGCCCGGCTGAGCGATCCCACGCCCGAGGTCGGCTCGTCGAGCACGAGCAACTCGGGTTGGTGAGAGAAGGCGACGGCGAAGGCGACGCGGCGTTGCACACCGAGTGGGAGCGACCCCACCAGCTGATTCCGTGCCTCGCTGATGCTGGGGGCCAGTGCGCGACGAGCCGAACCGAAGGCCGACGCCGTGAACCGCCAGTTCTCCTCGACAGTCAGATCGTCGTAGAGGCCCAGCGTTTGGGGCACGTAACCGATCCGGCGCCGCGTGCTCGTCGACGGCGGGGCGCCGAAGAGGGAGACCAGGCCATGCGAGGGGCGGACGAGCCCGAGCAGCAGTCGAATCACGGTTGTCTTTCCGGCGCCATTCGCTCCAAGGAGCCCGACGACCTCGCCACCGCCGACCGAGAGGCTCACCGAGTCAACGGCGGTGACATGACCGAACCGGGCGGTCACGTTGCTGGTTTCAGCGAGTGCTCCCATCGATCTAGCGCCTCTGCTCGTCGGCGAGGGCCGCGATCATCACCGCATCCTCGAAATCGGGCTGCCGGGCTTCCGCACCGGGTGGCAGGTGATGTGATGGTGACCAGACCCGCCAGGTCGTGCCCCAGCGCCACGACAGCCCCGGGGGCTGCTCCGCGGACACGACACGGCCCACCGTGCCGGGGACGGCGGCGATGATGTCGGCCGGAGAGCCGAACGCGATGGTCCGGCCGTGCTCCAGGAGGACGATGCTTGAGGCGCGATGCGCTTCGTCGACGTAGGTGGTGGCGACGACGACGGCGCTGCCATCGACCGCTGCTCCGGAGATGAGCCGCCACAACTCGGCACGGCTCACCGGATCGACTCCCGTGGTCGGCTCATCGAGCACGAGCATCGCCGGACGGTGGAGCAGCGCCATTCCGACAGCGAGCTTTCGTTGCATGCCACCGGAGAGCTGCCCTCCGAGGCGCCCTCGCGCGGCTGACAGGCCGATGCGTTCGAGCAGCGACTCCGACCGCCGTGTCAGCTCAGATCCCCGGAGACCAAACGCGCCGGCGGCAAACGCGATGTTCTCATCGACGGTGAGATCGACGTACAGCCCGGCGGTCGCGGGAATGTAGCCGATCTCCTGTTTCGCGGGTCTCCGCGCGACGCCGCTCGTCAGCCGGACGAGCCCCACCAGCGCGCGCAGGGCCGTGGACTTTCCCGCGCCATCGCCACCGACGACGACGCTCACCGTCGAAGGAAGGGCGGGAAGTGTCAGGTGATCGAGTGCGGTTCTCGACGCGTACGCGACACTCGCGTCCTCGAGTCCCCAGCTCATGCGGCCACCTTGTGCGCATCGGCTGTCGCAGGGCCACCGCGCCTCGCGCTCGGCGCGAGATCGCGTCGGAATCGAAGCATGGCGAGTCCGAGCACAACCACTGCCATCACCGCGAGGACGAGCAGCGGACCCCAGAGGGACGTCAACGGCGTGGCTTTCAACATCACCCCGCGGCTGATGTCGATGAAGTACTTGAGCGGGAGCACGTAGGCAATCCACTGGACTCCCAGTGCCATCGACGACACGGGGAATATCAAGCCCGAAAGGAGGATCTGCGGTACGACGAACATGATTGCAAGCTGGATCGCCTGGCCCTGGTTCTGCGACACGGTCGAGACCAGGACACCCATTCCCAGGGTCACAAGCAGGAAGAGGAACGCGCCGAGCGCGAAGGTCCCGACGTTCCCGACGAACGGAACCCCGAACAGCACGATGCCGATCACCACGATGGCAATGAGGTCCAGGGCTGCAAGCAGGAGGTACGGGACGATCTTTCCGAAGATCACGTCCCACGGCCTGAAGGGCATCACCGCGAGCTGCTCGATGGTCCCCGCTTGCCGTTCGCGAACGATCCCGAGACTGGTGATCAGCGTTCCGATGAAGAGCAGGATGAGGCCCGTGAGGCCGGGAATCATGACCCACGAGGTCGTGAGATCCGGGTTGTAGAGGATCTGGACGGCGACAGCGGGGACGGACAGCCCACTCGCCCGTGCTCCCTGTGCCATGCGCGCGATCGCACGTTGCGCGGCTTCCACCGCGAAGAGTTGCGTTCCATCCATCAGCGCGACAACCGACGTTCCGCCGGTGACCACACCGACCACCGCCGTTCCATCCCGGAGACGGCTCTCAGCCAGCGATCGATCACCGCCGGGATCGATCGCCACGACATCGAACGGCGGTTGAAGCTCACCGGCGACGGCGGTTGCCTGCGGTCCCACCACGACCGTCGTGACCTTGGAGACATCGAATCGAGCGGCGTACCCGAAGACCACGAGCAACAGGACCGGGAGCAGGATCAGCAGTGCGAGCGTCCGACGGTCTCGCTTCAGCTGCCGGAACTCCTTGATGATCATCGTCCGCATCGCCGGCCTCCTCCTGCTGCTGCCTATGGAAGTCTACGGTTGTTGAATTATGGGGTTTTGCATGTTCGCCCGGTGCGCACGTGCGCACCGGCCACACACGCTCTCTCCCGACGAATACCCTCGGGGACCTTCACTGGGCGTGCCGGGTCACGGCGGCGCCCAACACGTGCAGGCCCTTGAGCCTGAGCTCAAGGCGAAGATCCGCGATCAGGTTTCAGCGCTACAGGCGGATGGTCTGGAGACCGAGTTCGATGTCCATCAGGTGACGATGAGCGGGCCTGCCCATGCGATAGCAGACGCGGCGGCAGCGGCACAGGCGGACCTCATCCTGCTCGGGAGCGTCGCGCATCGCCTCCTGCAGATCGCCCCGTGTCCCGTCCTGGTCATTCCCGCTCAGAAGAGCTGAGAGACCCGGCAGGTACCGGCTCGCCGTCGCAGTACAGGCG
>JBAUTG010000003.1:0-1878 GCA_049582105.1 Candidatus Dormiibacterota bacterium
TCTCGTCGGCGATTCAGAAGACGGGCGCTCGCAACCGCATCGAAGCCGTCCGCGCCGCCGAGGAGCACGGCTGGCTGTAGGCAGCGGACTCAGTCGACGTACAGCGCCACGAGACCGTCCGGCTCGAGCGGCGGACGGGACAGGGCGAGCGGGATCGCAGCGGCGAGCGCCTCGTCGGGATCGATGACGACCACGCGGTCGAGGGGGAGCACGTCGCTGGTGAACACGACGCCCCCGCCGCTGTCGAACTCGCTGAGCAACACACGGCGGGGAGACGCGGCAGCCCCCGTGGTCGCGACGTAGAGGGCGCCGCGGCCGGCATCCGCGGCGACCCATGAACCGGCGTGCGCGCGTGAGAGCGGCGCGCTCGCGATCACTTCGAGCGAGCCGACGCCGTGGAGCGGCAGCCCGCGGGCCTGGGCAATCCCGAGAGCGGCGGCCATGCCCGCCCGGACGCCGGTATACGTCCCCGGTCCGACCACGACGACGACCGCCCCGAGGTCGTCGGTGATCATCTGCCAGAGGAGACCGGGCAGCGAGGTCGCGACCTGTGCGCCACGCACCACCTCCGCACCACGGACGGCTCCGTCGCGACCGGCGCGGACCACGACGATCCGCGCACGCGACGACGTGTCGACGGCGAGCACGTCCGTCACCGCCGGCTCCACGCCGGTGTGAGGTGTTCGGGTGCGCCCTCGTGCGGCGTGATCACGCGCGTCCCGTCGTCCTCGATCTCGAACCCGAGCCGGAGGTGCACGCGGCCCAGGAGCTCCGAGTGCTCGCCCCACTCGACGACCACCACGCCTCCCGACTCGAGCATCTCGTCGACGTCGAGCAGGCGGATGTCCGCGCCGGGACCGAGCCGGTAGAGATCGATGTGGTGCAGCACACGCGGTCCGGCGCGGTACACGTGATGAAGCACGAACGTCGGACTGCGGACCAGTGCCGGGTCCATGCCCATCCCGGTTGCGACACCTCGCACGAGGACCGTCTTGCCCGCTCCGAGCTCACCGCTGAGGAGGATGAGGTCGCCGGGCTCGGCATGCGTGCCGATGCGCTCTCCGAGTGCGAGGGTGTCCGTCTCGCTCGCGCACCGGACGGCGGCGACGCCGGTCACGTGAAGTGGCGCGAGGTCGTCCGCGGGGTCGCGACGCCGTCTCCTCCCTCCCGATCGAGGACGCCGACGCCGGCCCCGGCCCGCAAGCGCCCCACGACGCTGAGCGGGGCGAGATCGGAGGGCCACGATCCCGCCAGCGTCGCCGCCGCGTCGGGCGGCAGGGTCGCGACGAGCTCGAAATCCTCACCCCCGCCGAGCGCCAGGTCCGGCCACGCGGCGCCGAAGTCGCTCACCAGCGCAGCCTCCACGGGCACCCGGTCGAGCCAGACCTCGGCACCGCAGCCGGACAGGTCGGTGATCCGCTCCAGCTCGACGAGGAGCCCATCACTGATGTCGCCGCCACAGCGCACCCCGGACGCGACGAGGTGGAGCCCCTCGGCGAGGCGCGCGCTGGGCGCCAGCTGAGCCTCGACCCACGAGCGTTCCCGGCGGGAAAGGTCGTCGCCACCGTCGAGCAGCAGCCGGAGCCCCGCGGCGGCGCGACCGAGCATCCCCGTGACCACGATCACGTCCCCGGCGACACCGGCGTCGCGACGCAACTCCATGCCGGGCGCAAGCGTGCCGCCCACCGAGACGTCGATGACGAGTGGTCCGTCGATCGCGCTGAGGTCGCCGCCCGCCACAGCGCAGCCGGCCGCGGCGGCCGCAGCGCAGAGGCCACGCTGGATCTCCAGGACGTCCTCGGCGCAGGTGCTCGAGGGCGCGCAGAGGGTGGCGGCGCACCACGCCGGCCGGGCGCCCATGCCGGCAAGATCCGAGAG
>JBAUTG010000004.1:0-5664 GCA_049582105.1 Candidatus Dormiibacterota bacterium
GATCAGAAGATCACCGTCATCGACGTCAACACGATCAATGTGCGCGGCAAGAAGCGTCGCCGCTCCCGCGGGCAGACGCGCGTGCTCGGACAGAGCCCGGACTGGAAGAAGGCAATCGTGACTCTCGGCGCAGGCCAGAAGATAGAAGGCCTCTTTGAAGGTGTGTGATGAATTTGCCACTCATTTCCATCCAGCTCGTCGTCGGCGCCTCCGCCGGCTCGGTCATGGACTTCAGTCCACTCCCTCGCCTTGCTCGGCGCCTCCTAGATCTGGACGGCCTGAGCGGCAAATTCACGCACACGCAGGCGTCTAGTCAGTAATGCCAACCAAGAAGTACAAGCCAACCAGCCCGGGCCGGCGCTTCATGTCGGTGAGCAGCTTCGAAGGCGTCACGAAAGAGGCGCCGCAACGCGGCCTCGTCGAGCACCTCAAGAAGCACAGCGGGCGCAACGCGTCCGGCCGCATCACCGTGCGCCATCAGGGCGGTGGCCACAAGAAGACCTACCGGATCATCGATTTCAAGCGCCAGAAGGACGGGGTTCCGGCCAAGGTGAAGACGATCGAATACGATCCGAACCGCAGTGCGCGCATCGCGCTGGTCGTCTACGCGGACGGTGACAAGCGGTACATCCTGTCGCCGCACGGGCTGAGCGTCGGTGACGTCGTGAGCTCCGGCGACGGCGCGGAGATCCGCCCCGGGTGCGCGCTTCCCATCGTCAACATCCCGCTCGGCACGACGATCCACAACCTCGAGGTGAAACTCGGGCGCGGTGGGCAGTTGGTGCGAAGCGCCGGGACCGCGGCGCAGCTGCTCGCCAAGGAGGGCGCGTACGCACAGGTGCGCATGCCCAGTGGCGAGGTGCGCCTCGTCGACGTGCGCTGCCGCGCGACGATCGGCCAGGTCGGCAACGTCGACCATGAGAACGAAGTCATCGGCAAGGCCGGCAAGTCGCGCTGGCGGGGCATCCGGCCCTCCGTGCGCGGCATGACCATGAACCCCTTCGACCATCCCCACGGTGGTGGCGAGGGACGGAGCGGCGCCGGTGGTCATCCTCAGACGCCCTGGGGCAAGCCGGCGCTCGGCTTCCGCACGCGTCACAACAAGAGCACTGATCGCCTGATCGTGCGCCGGCGGGATAAGTAGCCATGGGCCGCTCGCTCAAGAAAGGGCCGTTCTGCGACGACCACCTGCTCAAGAAGGTGCAGCAGCTCAACATGTCGCGCGAGAAGCGAATCATCAAGACGTGGTCGCGACGCAGCGACATCTTCCCGGAGATGGTGGGTCACACGATCGCCGTGCATGACGGGCGCAAGCACGTCCCCGTGCTCATCACCGAGACGATGGTCGGCCACAAGCTCGGCGAGTTCGCCCACACCCGCAGGTATCGCGGGCACGGGCACCACACCGAACGCAGCACGGCATTGAAGTAGAGGTTGAGTTGGAAGTCGTCGCAACCGCGAAATGGGTTCGCACCACTGCTCGCAAGGCACGCCTCGTCTCCGCGATGGTCACCGGGCTGCCCGTGGCCGAGGCGCTCGTCGTGCTGCGCTACTCACCGCGTTCCGCAGCGGTCGACATCGCCAAGGTGATCAAGTCCGCGGCCGCGAATGCCGAGCACAACTACAACCTCGACGCATCGTCGCTGCGCGTCGCGCGAGTCGAGGTGGACGGCGCCATGATCATCAAGCGCTGGCGCGCCAAGCCGCGTGGCATGGCGGGCAGCATCTTCAAGCGCACCAGCCACCTCCGTGCATTCGTCACCGATGACGAGGCGCCGGCAAACGTGCGCCGCCGGAGCGCGGTGAAGATGCCGCGCACCGTCGTGCCGGCACCGGTTGTGACTCCCGCGGCGGCGACAGCCCCCGCAGCGGGCGCAGCCGCTCCCGCGGCCACGCCGCGGCCCGCACGCCGCCGCACTCCCAAGCCACCCAAGGAAGAGGCCGAGTAGATGGGACAGAAAGTCAACCCGATCGGTTTCCGCCTCGGCATCTACCGCAACTGGGATGCGCGCTGGTACGCCGATAAGGACTACACGAAGCTGCTGCACGAGGACATCGCGATGCGCCGGCTGATCAGCAGCCGGCTGCGCAACGCAGGCCTGGCGCGCATCGAGACCGAGCGCAGCGCCAACCAGCTGACCGTGATCATCCAGACGGCGAAGCCGGGCATCGTCATCGGCAAGCAGGGTGCGTCCGTCGACGCGCTCCGTGACGAGCTCGAGCGCATCTCCGGCAAGAAGGTCAGGGTCACGATCCACGAGATCAAGACGCCCGAGCTGGACGCGACTCTCGTCGCCGAGAACGTCGCCTCGCAGCTCGAGAAGCGCATCGCATTCCGCCGTGCGCTGAAGCAGACGCTGATGCGGAGCATGCGCGCGGGCGCCAAGGGCGTGAAGATCCAGGTCAGCGGCAGGCTCGGCGGCTCGGAGATGTCCCGCCGCGAGTGGGACCGCGACGGTCGCGTGCCGCTGCACACGCTGCGCGCCAACATCGATTACGGCAAGGCCGAGGCGCGCACCACGTTTGGTCGCATCGGCGTGCAGTGCTGGCTGTATCTCGGCGATTTCGTGACCGCCACCGGCGAGCCGATCGCAGCGGGCAAGGATCGCACCGAGGACCGCGGTCTCGAGGACCGCGTGCCCGCGGCCGTTCCGCGTATCACCACCGAGGCTCCCGTTGAAGAGCCCGAGGTCGTTCTGGCGATCGCCGAGCCCGAGGTCGAGATCGAGATCCCGGCCGAGGACATCGTCGAGATCGACGAGGACGCCGAGATCATCGCCGCGGCCGGCGTCGACCCGGCGGCTGACGGCGAGAAGGTCGAGAAGCTCACGCCGAAACGGGCTCCTGCCCGGCGCAAGCCGGTCGTGGCCAAGAAGCCCACATCGGTCGCGCGTGCGCCGAAGAAGGCAGTCAAGAAGACCGACGTGCCCGCCGAGACCGTCGAGGAAGAGGAGGAGTAGCGATGCTGATGCCCAAGCGAACCAAGCATCGCAAGCTCCACCGCGGACGCCGGACCGGCGCCGCCCAGCGTGGCAACAAGCTCGACTTCGGCACCTTCGGGCTGCAGGCCGTGGAGCAGTGCTGGATGACCAACCGGCAGATCGAGGCAGCCCGGCGCGCGATGACCCGTCACGTCAAGCGCGGCGGCAAGATCTGGATCCGGGTCTTCCCCGACCACGCGTTCACGAAGAAGCCGGCCGAGACCCGGATGGGAAGTGGCAAGGGCCAGCCTGAGGGCTGGGTCGCCGTGGTGCTCCCAGGGCGCGTGCTCTTCGAGATGGCCGGCGTCACTCGCGAGACCGCCCAGGAGGCGATGCGCCTCGCCGCGTTCAAGCTGCCGATCAAGACCCGCTTCCTGCAGCGCGAGGAGACCGGCGCCGATCTCGAGGCGACGACGGCATGACCAAGCAGACCGAGTCGCTGATCGAGTTGCGCCGGCTCACCGCCCCCGAGCTCGACGACTACCTGAGCAAGCAGCGCAGGCGTCTCTTCGAGGTGCGGTTCCAGCAGGCGACGGGGCAGGTTGAGAATCACCGCCAGGTGCGTGAGATCCGTCACGAGATCGCGCGCGCCATGACCGTGAAGATCGAGAACGAGCGCGGGCTCCGCCCCGACCTCGTCCTCGCAGCCACGGCCCCGGCGGCAACGCCCGCGAAAGCTGCGGCCAAACCGAAGCCGAAGGCAAAGCCCGCGACACCGCGTCTAGAAGTGCCGGCGGTCGTTCCCGCAGCTGTCCCGGCCGTCAAATCCCCCGAACCTGAGGAGGAGATCGCCGACACCACCGGCGTCGAGGAGGATGTCGATGAGTGACGCGACTCCGACACCGCGCCCGCGCCGCAAGGTGCGCGACGGCGTGGTCGTGAGCGACAAGATGGAGAAGACGGTGATCGTGCTGGTCCAGATCAGCAAGCCGCACCCTCTCTACAAGAAGGTCGTCCGCCACAGCACGCGCTTCAAGGTGCACGACGAGGAGAGCTGCAGCATCGGCGATCGCGTGCGCATCATCGAGACGCGCCCGATCTCCAAGGAGATTCGCTGGCGTGTCGCGGAAGTGCTGGAGAAGGCTCGCTGACATGATCCAGCAGGAATCCGTGCTCAAGGTGGCGGACAACAGCGGCGCCCGCGAGTTGCTCTGCATCCGCGTGCTCGGCGGCAGCTATCGCAAATACGCGTCGGTTGGCGATGTGATCATCGGCGCGGTCAAGGTGGCGACCCCGAATGCGCAGGTCAAGAAGGGCGACGTCGTGCGTGCGGTCGTCGTGCGCACCACCAAGGAGTACAAGCGGCCCGACGGCAGCAACATCCGCTTCGACGAGAACGCCGCAGTGCTGATCACCCCGCAGAACAACCCCCGCGGCTCGCGCATCTTCGGACCCGTCGCACGCGAGCTTCGCGAGCGCAACTTCATGAAGATCGTCAGCCTCGCACCGGAGGTGATCTGACATGCCGACGCCACGCGTCGAACGCAAGCGCCGCGCCACGCTCCGCCATGAGGGCTGGGCGGGTGGGCACGTGCGTCCGCTCGACATCCGCAAGGGCGATAACGTCGAAGTGCTCAGCGGCAAGGACAAGGGCAAGCGCGGCGTCGTCGAGCGCCTGCTTCCGGAGCAGCAACGCGTCGCAGTGCGCGGCGTGAACCTGCTCAAGCGCCACACCAAGTCCGGTGTGAAAGGCAACATCCAGGGCGGGATCGTCGACTTCGACGGGCCGATCAGCTACAGCAACGTGATGCTGGTGTGCAACCGCTGCGACAAGCGGACGCGGATCGCGCACGGGGTCGACGAGCTCGGCCGCAGCGTGATCGTCTGCAAGAAGTGCGGCGAGCACTACGACCGGGCGGTGGTCTGATGGCAGTCGAAGTCGCAGAGCTGCCCCGTCTCCGCCGTCGCTACGTCGACGAGATCGTGCCGTCGCTCGTCGCCGAGTTCCGCTACCTCAACGCCATGCAGGTGCCGTCGATCGAGAAGGTCGTCGTGAACATCGGCATGGGCGAGGCGATCACCAACGCGCGAGCGATCGACGCCGCGATCGCCGATCTCAAGCAGATCACCGGCCAGGCGCCGATCGTGATCCGCGCGCGCAAATCGGTTGCCGCGTTCAAGCTGCGCGAGGGGATGCCGATCGGCATCAAGGTGACGCTGCGCGGCCGGCGGATGTACGACTTCCTCGACAAGCTGCTCAACGTCGCGCTGCCACGAATCCGCGACTTTCGCGGCGTCGACCCGAAGGCGTTCGACGGCCATGGCAATTACACGCTCGGGCTGCGCGAGCAGCTCGTGTTTCCCGAGATCGACTACGACAAGATCGACAAACTGCGCGGGTTGGAGGTGTGCATCGTGACGACTGCCCGCACCGACGCGGAGGGCAGAGCTCTCCTCACGGGGCTCGGCATGCCCTTCAGGAAGAGCTGAGGCATGGCAAAGAAGTCGTTGATCGCCAAGGCGAATCGACCGGCACGTTACTCGACGCAGGCGCATCACCGCTGTGGTGTGTGCGGTCGCCCGCGTGCGTACATGCGCAAGTTCGGCATGTGCCGTATCTGTTTCCGTCAACTCGCCAGCATCGGTCAGATTCCTGGCGTCCAGAAGAGTTCGTGGTGAGCCATGACCAGTGACAGCATCGCGGACATGCTGACCCGCATCCGCAACGCCAACCAGGCCCATC
>JBAUTG010000005.1:0-70700 GCA_049582105.1 Candidatus Dormiibacterota bacterium
CGCAGAGCGGTGCGAACCTCAGTGCTCAGCGCGCTGCGACACGAGTAGCGGGCGGTGCGCCCCGTCGGCGGGTGGGGGCTTGCCGTGCTCGCGCTGAGCCTGATGATATCCGGATGCGGCGACGCCAGTCCGGGTCTCTTCACCGGCGATCCCCTGCGCTACCTCATCACCATTGACCAGCTGACGGTGCCCGACTTCACCGTCTCCAGTGTCGCGCACCACGTCGACGCTGCGATTCTCGCGGGCGGAGATTCCGCAATCGCAGCAAGCTTGGCCAGGGACGGTCTCCAATCAGCCGCGAGCGTGGAGTACCAGCGCACCATCGACTTCTCCACCTCGAACGGCCCCCTCGACATCGTCGCAACCGTTGCCCGCTTCGCGACCGTCGCGGGAGCAACGAGCTCGTACACCGCCGGCGTGCATCAGCTTGATGCGGAGCCCGGCGCAGTCGCGGCATCGACCGGACCGCTCGGCGACCAGGCCCACTCCATCAGTGTTGTCAAGCCGACCACGAGCGGTATCACGGCGGTGGAGATCACCGTCGAATGGCGCGTCGGCAACCTTGTCAACATCGTCATCGCCCGCGGCAGGTACGGTGGCACTCGTCTCGACGACGCGCTCCTGCTCGCCAACCTGCAGACCGGGAACGAGCGGGTGCCGGCCGCGTCGCGCTGATCAGTTCTTGGTCGGCTCCCAGCGGAATCGCAGCACCGCGATCACCACCCCGGCGACGCCCCACGCCGCCATGATCAGCAGGTCGGTGCCGACGAACCCGCTGGATGATTGTCGCGCCGGATCAAACGCCGAGAACATGGCATTGATGAAATGGCGCACCGGGAAGAACTCGGCGATCTGCGCCAGGACCGACGTCGACGGCACCGGGAAGAACGTTCCCGAGATGAACACAATCGGCAGGAACACACCGTTGACGATCGCGGGCGCCGCATCGGCATTGGGGATGACGATCGTCATGGCGAGTCCGAGCGCACAGAACACCAGCGCTCCGACCGCGACGGTCACCGCTGCCGCAAGGATGTGGTCGGGAGTGTGGATGCCGTACACGACGATGCCGAACACCGTGGTGAGCACGGTGAGCACGATGCTGACGATGATCGACGAGCCGACCACGCCCGCGATGAATGCCCACGGCGGAAGTGGCGTTCCACGCACGCGCTTGAGGATGCCGGTGTCCCGGCGCGCGGAGATGCTCATTGCGATGTTCGTGAAGCACGCACCCATGACGCCGAATGCAACCAGCGCCGGGATGTAGTAGTCGTTGTAGCTCACGGTCACCGGTCCGACCTGCGCCTTCGAGCCCTTGAAGAGGGTCGCGAAGACGACCAGGAAGATGATCGGGAACAGGAAGGCGAAGAATGCGGCTGCGGGGTTGCGCCAGAACGACTTCTGCTCGAACTCGACCTGACGCAGCGCGATTGCGGTGCTATTCATCTTTCGTCAGCTCCAGGTACACATCTTCGAGCGACGGGCGAGTCACCTCGAGGTTCGGAAGCTCGAGCCCCTGCGCCACCGCCCACGTCGTGAGGTCGCGGAGGGTCCGGGTCGGCGTTGCGGTATCGGCGATCGCAAGACCGTTGTCAACAGTGACAGGGATCGGAACCTTCGCAGCATCTATGCCATCCGGCAACTCGAAACGAATGTGCGTCCGCTGCTCGGTCCCCGCACGCAGCGTCTCCGGCGTGCCCTCCGCCACCACCTTGCCCGCGGCGATGACGCAGATGCGGTCGGCGAGGTACTGCGCCTCGTCCATGTAATGCGTGGTGAGGACGATCGTCTTGCCGAGCGTCCGCATGTTGCGCACCACCTCCCATGCGGCCCGGCGCGCCGACGGATCAAAGCCCGTGGTCGGCTCGTCGAGAAAGATCAATTCCGGGTCGCCGACGAGGCCGAGCGCCACGTCGAGACGGCGCTGCTGCCCGCCTGACAGCTTGCGAACGCGCTCGTTCGTCTTCTCGGTGAGCCCGACGAGCTCGATGATCTCGTCGGCGGGACGCGGCGACGGGTAGTACCCGCGATACAGCTCGACGAGCTCTCGGACGGAGAGCATCGCCGGCACCGCGGCCTCCTGGAGGACCAGCCCGACTCGCTCACGGAGCTTCCGGCCGCCCGTCTGGGGATCGACCCCGAGGACGGTCACCGTCCCCGCGTCGCGGTGCCGGTACCCCTCGAGGATCTCGATCGTCGTGGTCTTCCCGGCGCCGTTCGGACCGAGGAGCCCGAAGACCTCCCCGTCCTCCACGCTGAAGCTCACGCCGCGGACCGCGTGGACCGCGCCATACGACTTGCGCAGACCGTCCACGACGATGGCCGTCACTCGAGCTGACTCCCCTGTATGACGAGCGGTCACAGATTCGTTGCGCCATGGTGCCAGAGACTGGTGTCGATGCCGACCACAATTGGCCGCAGCGCATGACCATGACCACAACCAACGTGGAGATCCTGCGCCAGGGCTGGCTCGATGCCGCCTCCGCCCTGGCACCCGGCCTCGAGACCCTTCCCGAAGCTCTTGAGAATGGCCTCGATGCAGCCGTCGTCGACGAACGCCTGGACGAGCAGTCGCTGCTCAAGGTCGTCACCGACGTCACATCGGCGGCCGCCGACTCCCTGCCGGCCGAGGAGCTGTACTTCCTCACGAGGCGCCTCCAGCGTGCGGTGTACGAGTACCTGCTCTCGCTCGACGCGCTTCCCGAGCCGCCTGCGCGCCGCGACGGCAACGGTCACGGGCCTGCGGACACCACGCTCATCGGCGCGGAGGAAGTCGCCGCGCTCGGTCGCAACGGCGCCATCAAGACCAGGTCCGAGCCGAGCCATACGCTCGAGACGGTTGCCCGGCCGGAACCCACGCCTGACGCCCACCGTGAGCCCGAGCCCAAGCCTGAGCACCGGCTGAGGGCCACCTCGACCGCCGAGGACATGGAGGCCGGCCTCGCCGAGCTCGATGCCCAGCTCACACCCGACGAGTACGTCGACGACACCGAGGGCACCGAGGTCGAGGTCGAGGTCGAGGTCGAGGTCGAGGTCGAGGTCGAGGCCGAAGCTGTGACCGAGGTTGCGCCGGCCGAGGCCGCCGCTGAGGCGGATCCCGCGCCTTCGCAACCCAAGGCCTCGGCACGTCCGGCGTTCACGCTCTTCCGCCGCACCGGAGCCAAGGCGGCTCAGCCCGAGGCCGAGCCCAACGGCCACGCGCCGCTGGAAGCCGACGCAACGCCTGCGGCCGAAGCCCATGCGGTGTCGAACGGTCATGCGACCGCCAGCCCCGAAGAGCCGGCGGCGACCGACGACGGAGCCGCCCATGCCCCGTTCGAGGCCGATGCCGAGGAGTCCTTCGTTGCTCCTCGGGACGGCTTCCATCTCAGCGATCTCGCCGACTTCGCAGTCGCGCAGCGCGCGCTTGCGCCGGCGACCCCCGTCGAGGCCACCGTGGACGAGCCCGTCGCAGCCGTCGTGGAGGACGAGCCGGCGCAAGCAGAGGCGATCGCGGACGCCGAGGTCGCACCGGCCCAGGAGGCGCCGAACGGCGCGGCGGCGCGCGGCTGGAGGCTCCGTGACGACGAGGTCGACCAGGCACAGGATGCCGCGTCCGACCGGTCTGCCGAGGACGATCGCTTCGACACCGACCCCGAGGTTGTGGAAGCGCGCCTCGAGATCAACGACCGCCTCCGGCGCAGACGGTGCGACGAGGCGGCCGCACTGCTGCAGCGTCTCGCCAACGACGTCGGGGGTCGCGCGCTCGCCGAGCTCGCACTCGACGCCGGTGACCGCTGCCGCGCCCTCGGCAAGGGGAACGCCGCGCTCAGCTGCTACCTGGCCGCGTCGCGCGCGGATCCCGTGCACGAGACTCCATTGCTGCGTCTCGCGGACATCTGCATCGACGATCACGACATCGACCTTGCGGTCTCATACCTCGAGCGCGTCACGCGACTGCGCCGTCTACGCAATGACGACAAGGGTGCACTGAAGCTGTATCGGAAGATCGTGACCATCGCGCCGTACCGCGACGACATCCTTGCGATGTTGATGCGCGCACAGGCCAACGGTCGCTTCGACGAATAGCTCGTCATGAACATCTCCGGTGACACACGGCGTGTGCAAGCTCGTCCGCTGTGCGATGCGTTTGTTACCGAAAGGCGACGAACCACAGGGTGAAATCGATCCACACTCGGTTGCGGCCGTCATCCGGTACAGCGACGCTGTGCCGGGCGAGCGCAGCCGCAACGGCGTAACCGACACCAATTGAGACAACCGAGGAGAACAGGTGGCCATCCAGGCGAATAAACCGAACAGCCGAGTCTTCTTGCTTCTTGGCATCGTGCTGGCTGCGGCGGCGGCGGTGGCCGTGCTGCTCCTGGTCCGCTCGAATGCGCCAGCGAATCAAGTCAGTGTTGTCGTGTCTGATGCGGCCATACCCGCAGGAACGACCTTGACTCCCGCAATGGTCATCGTGACGCAGGTCCCCGCCGCTGCAAAGCCGGGTGACGCGTTCACCGATCCGGTCGCCGTCGTCGGCAAGACCACCACGGTCGCACTGGCAGACAACACGCCGCTCGTGCCTGCATTCTTCTCGACTCCCGCGCTCTCGATCACCTCGAGTGGCACCGGCTCGACCGCGCTCTCCGTGGAGACGCAGATCACCAAGGGATACGTCGCACTCGCGATTCCGGCGTCCGCAACGCTCCCGCCGACGTACACATCGGCGCAGCAGAACAACTTCACCGGCGAGCTCGTCTCTGCTGCCGGCTACATCCTGCCCGGCGATCACATCGACATCCTGGTCACCTCGATCGCGAACGGTGCGATCAAGTTCAGCTTCCAGGACGTCATCGTGCTCCGCGTGGGCGCATCCGGTACCACGGCCACGGGCGCACCCGCGGTGCTCCTCGTCGAGGTCCCGCGCGCACAGGCGTCACTGCTCACCGGCCTCATGATCGGAGACGGTGACCATGAGATCGTGGTCAAGTACGTGCTCCGTCCAGAGTCCGAGTGGGGCAAGCTTGCTCCCGACGGCTCGAGCTACAAGCCGAACTACGAATCGTCCGGTTCGCCGTCGCTGCCGACCGTGTCGCAGACCACCGTGACGCCCAGCATGCTGGACAGTCTCTTCGGCGGCTGATAAGTCATGACGCCAGCCGCCGTCGTCGCAGCGGCCTTGGCCGCGTCGGCAGTCCTTTCGATCTTCGCCTTCCTCCTCAGCCGGGGTCAAAGCCAGGCTGGGGAGATGGCTCGCCGCCTCAACCAGTATGGCGGCGAGACGGTCGCCGTCACGGCACCGCAGAGGGTGAAGACCGGCAACGCGCTGCGGGACGCGCTCGAAGCGGTCACCAATGGCCTGAACCCACTCCTCTCGCGCACGTCACACACCGGCAAGCTCGCGGACGACCTCCAGAAGGCCGACCTCAAGCTGAAGTCGTCGGAGTGGCTGCTCATGGTGGTGGGGCTCGGCGTCCTTGTCGGCCTGCTCGTGGCATTGCGCTTCTCCTCGCCGATCGCCTTCATCCCGTGCCCGATCATCGTGTATGTGCTCAGCGGCTTCTTCCTGAAGTTCCGCCAGAAGCGACGGACCCGCGCGTTCAACAACCAGCTCGGCGACACGTTGATGTTGCTGAGCAACGCGTTGAAGGCAGGGCACTCCTTCGCGCAGGCGCTGGCGTCGGTTGCGAAGAACGCGAACCCGCCGATCTCCGAGGAGTTCAGCCGCGCAACGCGTGAGATCGCCCTCGGCATCAACGTCGACGAGGCGCTCAACCACATGGTCACGCGCAACAAGTCCGAGGACTTCGATCTCATGGTCACCGCCGTGCAGATTCAGCGTGTGGTCGGTGGAAACCTCGCCGAGATCCTCGACACCATCGCGTTCACCATTCGTGAGCGCGTGCGCATCCAGGGTGAGATCCGCACGCTCACCGCGCAGGCTCGCGCGTCCGGTTGGATCATCACCATCCTGCCGATCGCACTCGCAGGATTCCTCGCGCTCATCTCCCCAAGCTACTTCGATCCGATGATCACCGATCCGCTTGGACACATCATGCTCGGCATGGCGGTCTTCTCCATTGCGGTCGGCGCCGTCGCGATCCAGAAGATCGTGAAGATCGAGGTCTGACGTGAGTCTTCTCGCCATCGCAGCCGCCGCGGCCGCCGCCGGCGGCATCCTCCTCATCGCCTTCGGCCTCGCCATGGCCGTGTCCCCACGCCAGGGCGATCTGCTTGAGGCTCGCCTCGCGCAATTCGCCGAGGCTGGGCGCGCGCCCGCGACTCTCGCCGAGGTCGAGATGTCGTTGCCGCTCTTCGATCGCGTGGTGCGGCCGTTCCTCGACAAGATCGGCAATCGCCTGAATCGCAATGCGGGTCAGGGCAGCACAGACGCGCTTCAGGAGAAGTTGAATCTTGCCGGCCGTCCATGGGGACTGACGGCGTCGGGCTTCCTCGCACTCCGCCTGCTCTCGATGCTGCTGTTCACCGCAATCGGGTTCGCGCTCGCGCTCTTCGGCGCGCTGACGATGCCGCTGCTCGCCGTCGTGCCGGCCGGCGGTCTGATCCTCGGGTACCTCGGTCCTCAGATGGTCGTCGCGCGGCGCATCAAGAAGCGTCAGAAGGAAATCCTCCTCGCGCTGCCGAGCGCACTCGACCTCCTCACCATCTCGGTCGAGGCCGGTCTGAGCTTCGACTCGGCGCTCACCCGCGTCGTCGACAAGTACAACAACGAGTTCTCGAGAGAGCTCACGATCATGCTCAACGAGGTTCGCCTCGGCCGCCCACGTCTCGAGGCGCTCGATGACGTCGGTCGGCGTTGCAAGGTCGAGGAGCTGAGCAACTTCATCCAGGCGATCATCCAGTCGGAGCAACTGGGCGTCGGCGTCGCGAACGTCCTCCGCATCCAGTCCGAGGAGATTCGCCGCAAGCGCCGTCAGCGCGCTGAGGAACAGGGCCAGAAGGCCCCGCTGAAGATGCTCTTCCCCATGGTCGGGTGCATCTTCCCCACGCTCTTCATCGTGCTGCTCGGTCCCGCCGTGATCGAGGTCGCCCACCAGTTCGGCGCCGCCCACTGATCGACCGTCAGGACAGCTGGCGGACGGGGCGGCTGATTGACCGTCAGGACAGCTGGCGGATGGGGCGGCTGATTGACCGTCAGGACAGCTGGCGGAGGACGCGTTCGAGCTGACGCCGGTGCGCGATGCGCCAGCGGGAGCGCAGCGCCGGCACCGACCGGTACACCTCGGGGACGGGAGCGTCGTCGTTGACTGCGACGCGCAGCAGTGTGGCGATGGTCTCGCGCAGCTCGACGAGCTGCAGCGAGCGCGCAACCTCCAGCGCCGCCGAGACGCGGGCCTCCTCACCCGAGTGCATCCAGTCCTCGAGCGCATCGACGAGACCCTCGCGACCGTCGGCGATCACGATGTGCGCGTACTCCGTCAGCTGCTCAGTGAGCGTTGTCACGTTAGTCTCGAAGCGGCGCTCCATGTAGGCGAGGATCGCGTCGCGCGCGCTCTGGTGCGCGAGCACCGCCACGAGGCCGGGAGCGGTCCGGCCGATCAACAGCTTCTCGAAGGGCGAGACCTCGAGATACCCGATGTGGGCGCCTGCGCTCGACACGAGCCACGGGCTGCCGTCGCCCCGATACAGGCAGAGGTTGTCCGGCAAGCCTGGATGCTGCCAGCCGTAGAGCCCGCCCGTCGCCTCCTGGAGCACCGTGACGCTCTCGCGGCTCAGGGCGTAGCGCACGAGGCTCCCAGACGCCGTGGTCGTCTTCGCCTGCTGGAAGCGCGCCAGGCTGTCGACAGTGGCCTGCCCCTCAGGGTCCATCTCGCCAGGCCGCACCGTGAGCACGGCAGTCGAGCACTGGACCAGGGCGCACTCCAGCAGACCGGCGTAATCCGGGCCCCTCGGCTCGTCGAGCAGATCGTAGGTCTTGCGCGCCGAGACGTCGCTGTGGGAGGTGCGAAGGAACGGTTGCACAGCGCAATTCTGTAACGAAATCCCCGGTTCCAGCGAGACGAACGCGTGGTACCTTCCTCTCGTGGCCGCGATAGTCGCATCTATCGACAGCACCCCGGGCCAGGTTTTTGCCGACGCGCTGCTGGTCATCGCAGTGGCCGTGAACGCCTATCTGGGCTGGAGTCACGGGTTGGTTCGCCGCCTCTTCTCGGCGGTCGGCGTCTTCCTCGGCGTCTTCGCCGCAACCAACCTCGGCAACGCCGTGGCCGCGGTGATCCACGCACACAACCTCGATGCCAACGCCTGGTCGTTCGTGGCGGTCTTCCTGTTCGTGGTCATCGTCGTCGAGATCCTGGGGGCGCTGATGGACGACCGGCTGCAGAAGATCGTCGTCGCGGCGTTCGACCGGATCGGCGGCGTGCTCGTGGGCGCGGTTGTCGGCGTCGCCGAAGTGCTGATCCTCTTCCTGGTCGCGATCGCCGTCAGCGGCTCAGCGTCGTCGACGCACACCACCATGTCGCAGGACATCCACGCCGCAACCCTGAGCGGTCAGGCAGTTCGGCTCGAGCCGCAGATGCGCGTCCTCTTCGGACCGGTGCTCCCGGGCAACCTGACCAGTCACCTGCAGCAGAACGCCGTGGTGATCACCCCGCCCGTCTGACCGAGATTCCCGGCGGGTCGAGCCGCCTCAGCGGACGGAGCTGACGTCAGCCGGGAAGAACGTCTTGACCACCGAGCCGAGCCCGACGAGGTTGAACGGCTTGGTGATGAGGTGATTCGCGCCCGCGAGCCGTGCGCGCTCGATGTCGTCGTCGCTGGAAAGCGCGCTGAACATCACGATGGGCGTTTCCGCCGTGGCGGCGTTGCTCCGGATCCGGCGGCATGTCTCGATCCCGTCCATGCCGGGCATCATGATGTCAAGGATCACGAGGTCCGGTGCACGCGCTTCGACTTTGGCAAGCCCGTCCTCACCGTTCTCGGCGGTGGTCACCTCGTAGCCCTCGATGCCGAGGTACATGGCAACGATGTGCAAAAGCCTCGGATCATCATCGACGATGAGGATTCGACCCCGAGTCACTGCTAGGCTCCCGCGCCACCCTGCGGCACGCTGATTCGGCCCTCAGCCATGTAATGGGAGAGGTCACGCTCGTGGCCGAGGCCGCGTTCGATCGAGTCCAGCACACGCTGGTAGAACTCCTCGCGTTCCCTGCGGTCCTCCTCCGCGCCGACGGTCTCGCCGCGCACGCGGTGCTGGATCCAGGGTGGGACGAGCTGTTCGACAGGGTTGCCGCCGACCTTGACCGTAATCATCGTGTCGTCGGCTTCCTCGACGACGATGCTGACGCGATGGGCGATGCCGACGTGGCTGTCCAGGCGCCATGAGCGCTCCCAGGCACGCTGGCGGCCGATCCCCACGAAGATGAGCGTGACGGGGTCGGCGACGAGCTGTCCGCCGCTGCCGGAGGACAGCTCCTTGAGCAGCAGACGCCAGACGTCACCGTCGATCTGCCGGGAGACCCAGCCCACCAGCGACGGCGCGCGATTGTCGAGGTCCGGCAGGGACACCGCGAGCGAGCTGTCGAGGCTCGGGAGGGCGCTGACGACGCCGGCATGGCGGCGGCAATAGACGTGGCCCTCGATCGTGACGCGGTGCTCGGGGCACCAGGCGGTCCGGCACTCGCGGCCCCGGCGGTCGACGTACTCGCACGGCTTGCCCTCGTCGGAGGTGCATCCCAGCTGCGTGCACGGGTGCGTTGCGGTGTCGCTCATCACGCTGCGCACCTTAGCATCGGTCGAAGCAACACGAACCTCCCTCGCTCACCACAGAAATGGGACAAGTCGCCGCGTGTGAGCGGCGTACGACGTGTATTCCGGAAAGGCACGGGTGAGCAAGCCTTCCTCGAAGCGAGCTCGGAGCATCTGCACCGCGATGAACGGGACGAGCGCGAGCGTCGCCCAAAGACCCGGCCGGGCCAGCACGAGCGCGACGGCGGCGAGGATCTCGGCCGCGTAGAGCGGGTGCCGAACGACGCGGTACGGGCCACTGGTCACAAGGCGGCGCGCCTCGGGAATGATGCTGAGGCTCCGGCGCAGATAGAGCAGTCCGTACACACCCAGCGCAAACGCGCCGAGCGTCAGGGGAACGGCCGCGTCGCGGATGAGCACCGGCGGAACCAGCAGCACCGGCAGCGGGAAGGCGCCGACCACGAGGAGCATCGTCGTCCCGACCAGCCCTGCGGCGCGCGCGACCACGCGCCCGTCGCGCGCTTTCGGGCGCGGACGCACCAGATAGATCCCGACGGGGATGACGCAGAACGCGAGGTACACCCCGGTCGTCACCGGTCCGGCGAGCACGCCGCCGAGGTGGTCGTGCCTGGGAAGATCGTGAACCTGCGCAAGCAGGTTCATCAGCACGCGATAGCCAAGCACGGCAAACAACACGGCCGGTAGCGCACGACCGAACACGAGGAAACGGATCTCCTCGACGCGACGTGCCACGTCGCCACGGCGTGCTGGAATCGCTACCGCCTGGGCCATGCGCCAACTCTAGGTCAGCTGTATTCAGAGCGACGCGTCTGTATCGCGGTTGTCATCGAATCACCATGGTTTCTCGTCGTCTGAGCAGTGTCCGCCGGCGTGTCCGATCCTTCGTTACCAATCTTTAGCACGCAGGCCATTCCGTTGCCGCAGCAGGGGTACACACTCGCTTCAGTCGGAACAGAGCAACAAGCCCTGGCCCGAAAATAAAACCCGAAAGGAGGTGAAACCGGAATGGATATGCTGAGCACCCTGTACCTTCGCGCAACTGAGTTTATCGCTCGCAAGCGTGAGGAGGCTGAGGAAGGCCAGGGCATGGTTGAGTATGCGCTCATCCTCGTCCTTATCGCCATCGTCGTCATCGTCATCCTGCAAGTCGTCGGCAAGCAGGTCAACAACGTGTTCTCGAACATCAGCAACGGCCTGGCCCAGTAGCTTTCGCAAGCAACCAGGACAGTCAAGAGGAGCCGCCCCACGGGACGGCTCCTCTTTTTTATTTGTCGTGAACATCGCGCAGCGTTGCTGCAGCACGGCATTCCACGTCGGCACGAATCGCCGTACCATGCGCACGATGCACGGCGGATGCGAGGTGCGGCGGTGATCCGCGTTCTGATAGCGGACCGAGTGACGCGAATCGTCGGAGACCTCGAGAAGCTCGCGCCCTTTGCTGAGACCGTCGACGTCTGCGGTGTCGCCCACCAACCGACGGCGGTCATCGAGGAGGCGTGGCTGCGCCAGCCCGATGTGCTCCTCCTCCACGAGACCTTCGCCGACCCGTCGGGCGCCGACTTCGCCGCCCATCTCGGGTCCGTGTCACCCGCGACCCGGGTGCTCCTCATGACCTCGAGCGAGCCGGCTGACGCGACCGCCTGGGTCGCGGGCACCATCCATGACGGCGCCGACGGCACCGCGCTGTTCGAGGCGATTCGCGTCACGGCCGGGGTCATCCGGCCACGCGGTGGCGCGGGCGCCGAAACCTCGGAGCCGGACGCCGAGGCGCCGCCCGTGGTGGTCCCCGACCGCGAGCACCACGGACGCGCGACACTCGTCGTCGTCTTCTCGGGGAAGGGCGGCTCCGGGACCTCGATGGTCGCCACCAACCTCGCCGTCGCGCTGGCGGGTAGCGCGGAGGGGCGGACCGTCCTCATCGACTCGGACCTCCAGTTCGGCGATGCCGCAGCGATGCTCCATGTGGAGAGCCATCTGCTGACGATCGCCGACCTCGCGGCTGCCGGTGAGGACATCGAGGCCGTCTTCCTCGACGATGTCCTGGCAACCGGGCCCGGCGAGGTCCGCGTCCTCCGCTCGGCGCCGAGCCCCGAGCTCGCCGACATCGTGACCGCGTCACGGCTTCGCGCAATGATCCGCGCGATCTCCACGTCGTACGAGTTCGTGGTGGTCGACACACCCTCTCATCTCGACGAGCGCATGGTCGAGGTCTTCGATCTCGCCGATCGTGTGCTCGTGGTGAGCAGCTACAACCTGACCGCCGTGCGCAGCGCCAAGGCGTCGATCGCGCTCCTCGAAGCGCTCGGGGTCACCCGCGACCGGATCGGAGTCGTCCTCAACCACACACGGCCGCGCGTGAGCTTCCGGCGCGAGGACGTCGAGGAGATCCTGGGCTGCCGCGCCCTGGCCGACCTGCCCTACGACCCCCGGGTCGACCAGTCGCTCGACTCGGGATCGCCGATCGTCCTCGCCCTGCCTCACGCCGAGCTGAGCCGGAGGCTCGTCATGCTCGCCGGGAGCGTGTCGTCGCCGTCAACCGCGCCTGGCACGTCTCCTTCCGAGGAACCGATGCCCGCACCGCCGCCAACCTACCGCCGGCGATTCAACCTGGGGCGGAGGTAAGGTGGCGCCGTGATTCGCGTCCTGATCGCCGACGGCAGCGAACGCATCCGCGCAAACCTCCAGCGCCGCCTCTCCGCCGAGGAGGACATCACCGTCTGTGGCACGGCCGAAGACGGTGAGCACGCCCTCCAGGAGGCACTGCATCTGGTACCCGATATCGCCGTCCTCGACGCCGGCCTGAGCGGCCTCGACGGGGTCCAGACCACCGAGATGCTCGCCGAGTACGCGCCCCAGGCCGGCGTCATCCTCATGTCGATGGAGAGCGGGAGCGAGCTCTTCCGCCGGGCGATGCTCGCCGGCGCGCGCGAGGTGCTGCAGAAACCCTTCACCGGCGACGACCTGGTCGCAGCGATCCACCGCGTCCATGCATTCCAGGCGCGCAAGCGGGCTGCTCAATCGGCGCGTCAGCCCGCCAACGGTGGAGCGCCCCCGGCGGACGGAGCCCGGCGCCGGGACGGCCGGATGATCACCATCGTCTCGGGAAAGGGCGGTGTCGGCAAGTCGATCATCGCGACGAACCTCGCGCTGATCCTGAACCGCCCGAACCCCGGCAGCGTGGTCCTTGTCGACCTCTCCCTCCAGTTCGGCGACGTCGCGGCGCTCCTGGCGATGACCCCGGACGGGACGATTGCCGAGTTCGCCGCAAGCGACGCCTCGATCGCCGATCGCCACGTGATCCAGCAGGCACTCTCGCTCGGCCCCCAGGGGCTCACCGTGGTCGCCGCCCCGCCGAGCCCTGAGCTGGCCGACTATGTCACCACCGCTCATCTGCGCTCGCTCGTCGCCGAGCTCCGCGCGACCTACGAGATGGTGGTGGCTGACACGACTTCCCAGCTCTCGGAGATCACGCTCGAGGCGCTCGAGAACTCGGACCACATCGTGCTCGTCACGGACTTCAGCGTGACCTCGGTGAAGAACACCCGCATGATCATGTCCGTGATCGGGGTGCTCCAGGTCGACCCCGAACGGATCATCGTCGTCGCCAACCACCGCGATGCGCCGCTCGCCGGGGGGATGGACAGGGCGCGGATCGAGGACTTCCTCCGTCACCCGGTCGCGGCGGAGATCCCCCATGACGCGGTTGCGATCGGCGCCTCGGTCAGCCTGGGCGTCCCCGTGGTCATCAGCGGCCACTCGTCGCCCGCGACTGCCGCGTTCGAGCGCCTCGCCGCCGTGGTGCTGGGAAATGCCGGACCCGAAACGCCTGCCGAGCCGCCGGGCAAGAAACGCGGCCGCAGACGCCTGGGATTCGCGTCAAGGGATTGATGTCGGAGGCCCGCGGGCCGCACGGGCCGCCGGCCACTGACCCTCGCGATCAGCGGCCGAAGATGCGGCGCTTTCTCTTGTCGTCGGCCTTGCCGGCGCCGACCCCGGCCGCGATGGGTTGAGCGCCCGGGACGAGCGCCCCGGCGAGCTCGCGGATCGAACGGCTGATGTCGGACTCCGGGCTGGCCGTCACGAAGGGCGTCCCGCGATTGATCGAGTCGCCGACGACCCTGGGGTCGTAGGGGATCTGCGCGCCGACTGTGTGCCGGAGGTTCTGCTCGATCGAGTCCTTGTTGAAGTCCGAGTGTGCGTCACTGCGGTCGACGACAAGGAGGATCGAAGCCGGATCGACGGTGAGCGACTCGAGCACCTTGAGCGCGAGCTTCGCGTCCTTGATCGCCGGGATCGTGAGCGCCGTGACCACGAGGACGTGCTGCGCTGATTCGATCACCTCGAGGTTGAAGTCCGCGAGATGGCACGAGGTGTCGACCACCACGTAGTCGTATGTCTTGCGCAGCTCGGCCATGACCATGCGGACGTGGTCGTTGGTGATGAGGTCGGCGAGCTCAGGGCTGATCGGTGCGAGCAGGACGCGAACCCCACCCGGACCGTGCGCCATGATCTCGTTCAGCATCTCCGGCTCGAGCGTTTCCGAGTCGACGACGTCGGTGATGCTTCGACTGTGGTCCAGGTTGAGCATCACGCCGATGTCGCCGAACTGCAGGTCGAGGTCGACCAGGGCCACGCGCGACTCGGTCTCGACCGCGAGCGCCACCGAGAGGTTGGTGGCCAGCATCGTCTTTCCGACGCCACCTTTGCCCGAGAACAGCACGATCACCTCACCGAGCGCCGCCGCTCGTGGCGCACCTGAGGCGTCCGGCAGCGACGCCCGCGCGAACGTCCCCTTCTTCTCCTCGAGCTGATGCACACGGCGGATCGCCGCGACGAGCTCGTCATGGCTGAAAGGCTTGATGAGGTACTCGCGAGCACCCGCCTGCATCGCGCGGCGGAGGTAGTCGCGCTCGCCCTGGACCGACATGATGATCACCGGCGAGGCCGGCAACTCCTGGGCGAGCCGCTCGGTGAGCTGGATCCCGTCCATGATCGGCATGTTCACGTCCGTGAGGACGATGTCGGGCAGCAGGCGGTGCGCCTCCTCGAGGCCCTGCTTGCCGTCGCCGGCAGTACCGATGACCTCGATGTCCTCTTCGAACCCGAGGAGCTTGCGCAGGTTGTCCCGAGTGCTCGCGATGTCGTCGACGATGAGGAGCCGGATCAAATCGAAGGCGTCCTCAGCCCACCGTCAGCCGTGCTGCCTGAACGGGGTCGACCGGGATGCCCGGTCCCATGGTCGAGGCAACGGTCACGGTCTTCACGTAGGTGCCCTTTGCCCCCGACGGCTTGGCTCGAACGATCGCATCCATCAAAGCGGCGAAATTGTCGCGCAGTTTGTCGTCATCGAACGAGGCTTTACCGATTGCGGCATGAATAATTCCAGTCCTGTCATTTCGGAACTCGACGCGACCACCCTGGACGTCCTGGATTGCCTTGGCGATGTCGAAGGTGACGGTGCCCGCCTTGGGGTTCGGCATGAGGCCGCGCGGGCCGAGGATCTTGCCGAGGCGCCCGACCATCCCCATGACCTCCGGGGTGGCGAGAGCGACGTCGAAGTCGATGACGCCCTCCTGGACCTTCTTGACGAGGTCCTCACCACCCACCACGTCGGCGCCCGCCTCGATTGCCTCGCGCAGCTTCTCGCCGGTGGCGAAGACGGCGATTCGCCGGACCTTGCCGGTGCCGTGGGGCAACGTGACCGTGCTCCGCACGACCTGGTCGGCGTGGCGCGGGTCGATGCCGAGACGGACGTGCGCCTCGATGGATGAATCGAACTTGGTGGTCGCGGTCTGGCGGACCAGGCTCATCGCCTCCGCGGGCGGATAGAACTTGCCGTCCTCGATCGCCCCGGCGGCCTCGCGGTACTTCTTGCCGTGTTGTGCGGGCATGTGACTTCTCCGTGGTGTTGGCGGGCGCCCGGCGCCCTCCCACTCAGTGGCTCAGTTGACGTTCAGACCCATGGATCGCGCCGTCCCCTCGATGATCTTCATCGCGTGCTCGAGGTCATGCGCGTTGAGATCCGCCTGCTTGACCTCGGCGATCTCGCGGACCTGCTGCCTGGACAGCGTGCCCACCTTCTCCCGGTTCGGGACGCCCGAGCCCTTCTCGACTCCAGCGGCCTTCTTCAGCATCTCCGCGGCAGGCGGCGTCTTGGTGATGAACGTGAACGTGCGGTCCTCGTACACCGTGATCTGTGCGGGGATGACCCCCGACTGGTTCGCGGTGCGCTCGTTGTAGGCCTTGCAGAACTCCATGATGTTGAGTCCGTGCGGACCGAGCGCGGTGCCCACCGGCGGTGCGGGAGTCGCCTTGCCGGCCTGCAACTGCAGTTTGATGACGGTCTTGATCTTCTTCTTGCTCATCTGTCCTCGCCCCTATCGCAACCGTTCGACCTGAAGCAGGTCGAGCTCGACGGGCGTCTCGCGGCCGAACATGTTCACGAGCACCTTCAGCTTGCCCTTCTCGACGTTGATCTCAGTCACCTTGCCGTGGAAGTCGGTGAACGGACCGTCGATGACGCGCACGTTCTCGCCGACCTCGTACTCGACGTTGACCTTGGTCGGAGCCTCGGCTTTCACCTGCTTCTGGATGCCCCGAATCTCGTGCTCCTGCAACGGAACGGGCTTGTTCCCCGAGCCGACGAACGACGTGACTCCGGGAGTGTTGCGAACGACATACCAGGACTCGTCGGACATGACCATGTTGACGAGGATGTAACCGGGGAAGATCCGCTTGCTGACCTTGCGGCGCTGGCCGTCCTTGATCTCCATGACCTCTTCGGTCGGCACGAGCACGTCGAAGATCTGGTCATGCATGTCCATCGACTCGACACGCTTGAGAAGGTTCGCGCGAACTTTCTCCTCGTGTCCCGAGTAGGCGTGGACGACGTACCAGCGAGCGTCCTTGGCGGAAACGGCGTTAGTGACCACGATGCTCATTCTCCCACGGCGGCTACGGCGACACAGTTGGCAGCGGTATCTCGGTCGGGATGGTGGTCGGCAGCGGCGCCGCGGTCACCGGCGAGGTGATCGCGGTTGGCGACGGCACTGCGGTGGCAGAGGCGGCCTGCGATTTGATCGCCTGCCCGACCCCGAGGCTGAGGATGTAGTCCGCTCCGCCGACGAGGGCGGCAAAGATGACCACCGTCGCGATGACGATCCCGGTCATCCGGAGCAGCTCGTCCCGCGCCGGCCAGACCACCTTCTTGAGCTCCTCCCACACGCCGCGGAGGTAGCCCGCCAGGCCAACCCTCCCGGATCCACCGGATCCGGCTCCGGGCAGAGCCGGCCGAGGTGGCCGCGAGCTTCCCGGTGCGATACGAGCCTTGGCCATTGACGCTGCTGTCTCCTGATGGTGATCCCGGGGCGGGGATCGCTGGTTGCGTGATGGCAGGGGCGGCACGACTCGAACGCGCGACCCTCGGTTTTGGAGACCGATGCTCTACCAGCTGAGCTACGCCCCTTCGGTTACTTGGTCTCGCGGTGCTGCCTGTGCACGCGGCAACGCCTGCAGAACTTGCGCAACTCCAGGCGGTCCGGGTCGTTGCGCTTGTTCTTGACCGTCGTGTAATTGCGTTCCTTGCACTCGTTGCACTGCAACGTGATGATCGAGGAACCGCCCTTGGCTGTGGCCACGTGTCAACGCCTCAACACAAAAGAGACCTAGCGGCGCTAGGTCGGAAAGCAGTTTACCACAGATCCTGAGGGCCGCCAAATGCCTTTGGCAGGCGGATCGTCACCGGGTCGCCAACCCCCCGTCCGTCGATTCGGACTACCCTTGGAGGAAGCAAACGCTCATTCCGGGGGACCGTCGCCATGCATCCGCTGCTCAGTCCGAAGAACCTGCTCATTGCCGGCCTTGGAGCCGCCGTCCTCGGGCTTGGCACCGTTGTTGCCGTCGATCACACCGCCGGCGCCTCCGCCACGACCCAGTCCGCCGCACTCTCCTCCTCGACGACCACGACGCCCAGGCTGCCGAGCTTCGGCTCCGGCGGGTTTGCCGGGGTCACCCAGTTCAAGAACGAGGCGTCCAAGGTCTTCGACTTCGTGACCAGGGACACCAAGCTCACCTGGCAGCAGATCGGCGCCGACCTGCTTGCGGGCAAGACCCTGGATCAGATCGCGGGTCCGAACGCAGCCAGGGTGGCGAGTGACGCACTTGCCGAGGTCAGGGCAGGGCTGAACCAGGGCGTCTCGAAGGGCGTGATCACACCGGCCGAGGAGACCCGCCTGGTCGCCGACGCGCGGGATGCTATCTCTGTGCTGATGGCCGCAAAGTTGAGCGCGCTGGCCCCGACGGGACACTGACCGGCCGGCCGCGCAGGTCGGCGATCGCCGCGCTCTCGAGCGGTGGATGGAGCATGCACTCCTTGTCGGAGTTCCCCTCCCACCACCATCGCCCGGCTCGCTCACCCTCCCCCGGCGCCGTCGCGCGCGTGCACGGCGCGCACCCGATCGACGTGTACCCCCGCGCGTACAGCGGATGCGCCTCGATCCCCCGCGCAGACAGGTAGTCCCACACCTCCTCCCGCGTCCACCCCGCCAGCGGCACCACCTTGGTGATGTCCCCATGGCCTCGGTCCGACGCCACCACCGGCGTCGCCGCCCGCGTCGGCGTCTGCTCCCGGCGCAGTCCCGTGATCCACGCGTCGTACCCCTCGAGCGCCCGCGCCAGCGGGTTCACCTTGCGCACCGCGCAGCACTCGTTGCGCAGCTCGATCGAGCGCCGGAACTGCATCGTCCCGTGCTCCCCGGTCATCGCCTCCAGCTCCTCCGCGTCCGGCGACAGGATCCGCAGCCGGATCGGGTAGCGCTCCCGCACCTCCTCCATGTAGCCCAGCGTCTCCTCGTGGAGCCGCCCCGTGTCAAGGGTCAGCACCTCCGGGTGCGCCACGATCCGGCACGCCAGGTCGATCAGCACCAGCGACTCCGCCTGGAAGCTCGCCACCAGCGCCACCCGCCGAAAGCGCTTGTACGTCCACGCCAGGATCTCCTCCGCCGTCCCCTCCGGCGGCGTCACCGCGATCACCAAGACGCCTGGACCACGAAGAGCACCGGGTTCGACGCCGTGGTCGCGCTGAGGTCGGAATCGCGGGGGCTCACGGCGCACATGATCAGGCAATCTCCTCGATTGCGAACGGATGAGCGTGAAACTCGGACGGGAGCATTGGGTCTCTGCTTTCTCGTTGTATCGCGCCACGCGACGGGGGCGCGGTTGGGTCGTAGGTTCCGGGGCGGCCTGGTGGCCGGCGACATGGCGGCGAGGCGCTCGTGGCGCCCCGTGTCCGGTCTAGCCGCTACAGCCCGATCCGGCGGCGCGATTGCGCCCCCAGTCGAGCCAGAAACGCCGTGTGAGCGTGCGGAGTCCACTGCCGTGCATCGCGGCCGATGCTACGGAGTCCCTCCTTCGGAAGTCAACGTTCGTATTCGGGTTCACGCCTGGCTGAGCCAGAGGTGGATCGCTGCGTGCGCGCGCCACGGTCGCCAGCGTTCCGCGATCCCGAAGACGGCGGAGGGCGCCACGCTCGTGCCCGTGAGACGCTCGATTCCTCTGCGGATGCCGAGGTCCCCGGCCGGAAACGCGTCGGGCTCACCCATGCGGAGTGCGAGGTAGTTCGCCGTCCACGGACCGAGTCCCGGCAGCCCGACGACGCCGGCGACCAGCTCATCGAGGCGCATGCTCCGATCCAGCCGGAGCGTGCCGTCCGAGACCGCGCGCGAGAAGCTCCGGATCGCGGCCACGCGTGCCCGGGTGAGGCCGATCCCGTCGAGATCGGCGTCGGCCAGCGCGCCCGCCGTGGGGAACAGATGGGTCAGCCCCATCTGCCCGAGACCTGGAACGGCGACCCCATGTCGCTCGACAAGCCGGCCGATGATCGTCCCCGCCCCTGCGACGGAGACCTGCTGCCCGACGATGGCGCGCACGCCCACCTCGAAGGGATCCCAGACCCCGGGCACGCGCACCCCGTCATGGGATCGGATCGATCGCGCGAGGATGGGATCGCGGCGCAATGCCGCGTTGGCGGAGTTCAGATCCGCATCCAGGTTGAAGAGCCGCCGCACCTGCTGGACGACGTGGATGAGGCCGTTCCAGTGCGGAAGATGGGCGGTGAGCACGAGCTGGCCCGGCACGGCGAGGGCGACCTCGATGGCGCCGGGATCACCGTCGATGGCGATCGTGCGGCGGTAGACACCCCCCGAGACGTGCTCGACGCCCTTGATCGCGCGAGCGGCCATATAGCCGAGCATCGAGTGCCAGTCGAGCGGACCGTTGAAGCCGAGGCGGAGCGAGAGGCCGCCGTCCGCGACCAGGCGGTCGGCGTTCCGCCGTCGGGCTCGAAGTTCCCTGGGGGACGCCTGGAAGATCTGGCCGACGGTCCGGTTGAACTGGCGCAGGCTGCCGAAGCCCGCCGCGAAGGCGATGTCCGTCACCGAGAGGTCGCTGTCGTCGAGCAGGCGGCGCGCGAAGTGCGCGCGGCTGCTCCGCGCCAGCTGCACGGGGGTGACCCCGACCTCGTCCTGGAAGAGCCGCCGAAGGTGCCGGGCGGAGACTCCGAGACGGGCGGCCACGACCTGCTCCGTGCGCCCTTCGTCAAGACCGCCCTCCACGATGAGGCGTATTCCCCGGCATACCACCTCGGAGGCATTCCCGGTGACCGGCGCCGCTTCGCGATACGGGCGACAGCGCAGGCACGCCCGGAAGCCGGCCGCTTCGGCGGCGGCCGCCAGGTCGTAGTGGCGGACGTTGCCGGGATTCGGGCGTCCCGCACACCCGGGCCGGCAGTAGATGCCGGTGGTCACCACCGCGTTGAATCCGTTCACAGCGTCTTTTGTAGCGTGATTCCCCCGGCCGTACCGGCCGGATCCGGACGCAATCCTGACCTGTCCGGATATGACCGGAGCATGTCCGCGTCAACGAGCGATCCTTGGCTCGTGCCATCTCCCGCCCCGTCATCCGCCGGCTACGCGCCAACACCGCTGGGGCGCGTCCTCGTCGCCATCGCGGACGAGCACCTGGTCGGCCTCTACTTCGACGGCCACGAGCGGACGCCCGCGCTCGACGGCGTCCCTCACGTCGAGACTGCTGCCCTCGCGCTCGTGCGGAGACAGCTGGCCGAGTACTTCGCCGGCAGCCGTGACACCTTCGAGCTTCCCATCCGGCCCGAGGGGACCTCATTTCAACGCGACGTCTGGACTGCGCTGGTTGCCATCCCGCCGGGGACGACCGCAACCTATTCGGAGATCGCGGAGCGGATCGGCCGGCCCCGGGCTTCTCGGGCTGTGGGCGCGGCCAACGGCGGCAATCCAATCTCCATCGTGATTCCGTGCCACCGTCTCGTCGGCGCCGGCGGCGGATTGACCGGGTACGGCTGGGGACTCCAGCGCAAGGAATGGCTCATCGCGCACGAGCGAACGATGGCGGAAGCCCGCGCCGCGTCTGGGTCCGGGTCAGATCCTCGAGGTCGTGACCGTGACGGTGTCGCGGAGGCTCGGCGCCGCCGCACCTAAGGCGTTTCCGGCGCCAGTGCCGTTGTGGCCGTTGTGGCCGTTGCGGCTCTGGTGGGCGTTGCCGCCGCGGTGGCCGGTGTTCCCACCGCCGTTGAAGAAGTCCTGGAGCACCTTGAGCTGGCGGTGCACCGCAGCCTCGTTCCAGCCATGGCCCTGATCACTGTCCGTGAAGGTATTGAGACCCGGGAGCTTCGCGATCAGGCACTTGAGCCGCTCGACATCGACGAGGCGATCGTGCCGGGCGACGATGATCAGGGTCGCGGCGGCGCGGGCTGCGACGACGTCGACGTCGTCCCTCCGAAGGCAGTCGTTGAGCCACTCCCGAGCGGCGCGCGGGTCAGCGCGACGCTGGTTCTCGTAGTTCACGTCGGCCGTGCGGTCGTCGACGTCACCCTCGACGATCACGAAGCGCTTGTAGAGATCGCTGATCCATCGCTGGCGGCTCAGCCACACCACCGCGTCCCACATCGGCCGCCCGCTGAGCACCTGGATCTGCGCGCGATACCGGCGTCGCATGAGATTCGGCGACAGCAACGGCGTGTGCAGCACGAGACGCTCGGCCCTGTCACCTGCACGTTTCGCGAGCGCGCAGGCAACGGTCGCCCCGAGGCAGAGGCCCCCGACATCGAACCGATCGATCTTGAGCGCGGTCAGCAGGTCGAAGACGAGGTCTGCCATCGCGGCTGAGGTGTGCCTCCCACGAAGCGGTGGGGAAGCGCCGTTGCCCGGCAGGTCGGGAATGATCAGCGTCCGATGTGCGCCAAGCTCGCTGAAGCGGCCGCCGAATTCCTCGGCCGAGCTGAGGAACCCGTGGCACAGCACCAGAGGCTTGCCCTCACCGCCGACCAGGTAACGGAGTGTCTGGCCGCGGATCGTGACGAACCGCTCGTCGAGCACCGTCGGGTCGTTTCGAGTGTCAGGCGAAACCCTGGCGGCCAGGGTGCGCGTCAAGACCGGTCACCGTGCATCAATGGCCCCATTAAAGACGCACCGAGGCGCCGTGCGTCGTCCGGTGGCGTACACATGGGCGCCAGTGGCACACGCCCGGCGACCGCTTCACCCGGGTCGCGACACCGGATTGATCTCGAACATCAGAGGTGGAGGCATCTCGACAGGTGACTGACATCGCGCTCGCGACCTGCTCGTCTCTCCCGGACCTCGACGAGGACGAGCGTCTGCTCATCCCGGCGCTCGCGGCGCGCGGCGTCCACGCAGAACCCAGAATCTGGGACGACGCGTCCGTCGACTGGGGTGGGTTTCGCGCCGTCGTCGTGCGTTCGACGTGGGACTACGCAGATCGCCGCGATGCGTTTCTTGCCTGGGGTGCGCGCCCCCGTCAGTTGATGAACGACATCGCGGTGATCCGGTGGAACACGAACAAGCGATACCTCCGCGAACTGGCGGCTGCAGGCATTCCCGTCGTGCCGACGACGTGGATCGATCCCGAGACAGCCCGCGAGGCAGCACTGCTTCCTCTCGGGCCAGTGGTCGTGAAACCGTCGATCTCGGCCGGAGCGCGCGACACCTCGCGGTATGGATCCGGCGAGCTCGCGCGCGCCCACGTCGACCGGCTCCTTGCCGAAGGGCGCACCGTCATGGTCCAGCCGTACATCCCGTCGGTTGACAGCGCGGGCGAGACGGGGCTCATCTATATCGACGGGATCTTCTCGCATTCGATACGCAAGGGCCCGGTGCTCCATGCGCCGGGAGTGGCCACGGAGGACCTCTGGGCGCCGGAGGACATCTCCTCCCGCGATCCGGACGAGGCCGAACGAGCTGTTGCCGACGCCACTCTCGACAGGCTCCCGTGGCCGCGCGAGGAGCTGGTCTACGCCCGAGTGGACATCGTCCGCGGCGGCGACGACGCTCCGATGCTGCTGGAGCTGGAGCTCGCCGAGCCCTCCCTGTTTCTTCAGTTCGGCGCCGGCGCCGCGGACCGGCTTGCCACCGCGATCACACGCCGTCTCCGCCTCGAACATGCGTGACTCCCGCGGTCACAGCTCACCGAAAGGGTGCCTTAGACAGGTAGGCCCTCGGGTGTCTCAGGGGCCGGCGGCTCGATCCGTCGCAGGGTCGGACCGTTCTTGTTCGCCCTGTCCCGAAGAGCCCGCTCCACTCGGTTCGTGGTGATCAACCGCGTGACCAGGGCGCTGAACGTCTCGTCCGGTCCGAGCGGTGCCTGTCGTGTGTTCGCGACACGCTCGGTCATACGGAATGCCTCACAAATCTCATCGAACGACTCCCACAATTGCAATGGCGCCGATCAAGGTCGCGGTCTGCCCGAACACCCCTCGGCTACTCCCAGTTATCGCCATCCATGGCGGAAATAAGAAGTTCGGCTCGTGCGAGGAGCCGGTGCCCGCGGTCGGGATCCACGAGGACGGTTCCCATTGCGACACGCTCTCCTCTGCTCGACGTGACCACTTCTGTGTCACCTCGCGCGCTGCTGTGCGTCATAATCTGACGAACACCTTTCGCAAAGTCTGTCCGTGATCGCACACACGGCCGGCCGCTACCCCCTCGAGGCATGATTCCCACCGCAGGAAGCAAGGGTTTCCCGTTCGGTCAGAACCGGATTCTCGCAGCCCTGCCGCCCTCCGAGCGTCAAGAACTGTTCGAAGTCGTTCGGACCGTCAGCTTGCCGGTCAAAACGGTTCTGTTCGAACCGGGCGCCGCTGTGGACGCGGTTCACTTCCCCACGGACGGAGTCATCTCACTCGTCACCCCCCTGCACGACGGTGCCATCGTGGAGGTGGCCACCATCGGCAACGAGGGGATCGTCGGAGTCCCGCTCGTTCCGCTGGGAGGGCTCGCGGTCCGCGCCATCTCCCAGGTGGCCGGTCACTGCCTGCGCATGGAGGCCCCGACATTTCTCGAATGGGCGGAGAGGAGCCCCACGTTCCAGACGCTCGTGGAGAGCTACACTCAGGCGCTGTTCGGTCAGATCTCGCAGGCGGCGGCGTGCAATCGCCTCCATTCGAGCGAGGAGCGCCTCAGCCGCTGGCTCCTCATGAGCCATGACCGGGTGGGATCTGACGAGTTCATGATCACCCAGGAGTTCCTCGGACAGATGCTGGCCGCCCGGAGATCGACGGTTTCGGTGTCCGCGGGCATCCTGCAGCGTGCGGGACTCATCCGCTACGTACGCGGGCACGTGACAATCGTCGATCGCCGCGGCCTCGAGGCCGTCGCCTGCGAGTGCTACGCGGTGATCAAGGCGGAGCTGGAGCGCGTGGTGCAACGGTCGCCCGGACCAGGCGAAGGGGCGACCTCCTAGAGTTCGGGTCGTCGTGATGATCCGGGTGCTGCCGTGAGCCGCTCACCTTCGGGCGCGCAGTACGAGCTGACCTGTGGCGATCAGCACGCCGTCGTCGTCGAGCTCGGTGCCGGGTTGCGGTCGTACGGAAGCGCCATGGATATCGTCGACGGGTACGCGCGCGACGAGCCCTGCCCGGGAAGTCGCGGAGAGCTGCTGCTCCCCTGGCCGAACCGGATCGCCGGCGGCCGCTATGCCTTCGAAGGGCGAGCACTGCAGCTCCCCGTCAATGAGACGAGGACGGGAAGCGCGATTCACGGCCTGACCCGGGAGATGCCCTGGCGCGCGGTCGACCTGTCATCGGATCATGTTTCCCTCACGCTCGATCTGCATCCGCAGCAGGGCTATCCGTTCGAGCTCGGCCTCGCAGTCACCTACGCGCTCAGCGCCACCGGTCTGGCCGTGCACACCACCGCGACGAACCGCAGTGACACGTCCTGTCCGTATGGAGCAGGAGCGCATCCGTACGTGCGCGTCGCGGACGGGGAGCTCATCGACGATGCGGTGCTGACGGTTCCCGCATCAGTCACGCTCGAGGCCGATGCCCTCGGCATTCCGACCGGTGACGCACACAAGGTTGACGGCACCGCATTCGACTTCCGCGCTCCACGGCCTATCGGCGCAACGATTCTCGACACCGCGTACACGGATCTCCGCGCCGACGACGACGGTATCACGCGCATCTCGCTCGCTCCCTCCGGTGGAGGGCACGAGGTGGTCGTCTGGATGGACGCGACACACCCGTACGCGATGATCTACAGCGGCGACACGCTCGCGGATGTGCCCCGGCGGCGCCATGGGCTCGCGATCGAGCCGATGACGTGCGCCCCCAACGCCTTCAACTCCGGTGCGGGACTGATCACGCTCCAACCCGGCGAAAGCCACACGAGCACATGGGGAATCACCGCTCCGTGACGTCCTCAAGCCCTCTGGTGTCGCAGTGAATAGGAGGCCACACATCATGATGCTCACGGTCATCGCACACTATCGAGCGCAGACTGGGCTCGGCGACGACGTCGCGACGATCCTCGCACGGCATGTGACACCGAGCCGTGCCGAGCCCGGGTGTGTCGCGTTCGTCGCATACCGCTCAACGGACGACCCCGACGTCTTCGCGCTGTACGAACAGTATGTCGACGACACTGCATTCCAGCAGCATCGCGAGACGGCTCACTACAAGGAATACATCGAAAACGGCGTCGTACCGCTGCTGGCGGAGCGCACCTGGCAGCGATACGGCACCGTCGAGCCGCCCGCCGTGTGAGCCGCCTGAGGCCTCAGACGGCCGCGCCGGAGATCGCCGGCACGTTCTCACGCCGGAGCGTGTCCACAAGTGCGAGGAGTGCCCAGGCGACGCCGAGTCGTGGCCGGGCGGGCCAACGCTCCCCTCGCGGGACGCCGGGGTGCTCGGCGCACAGTCGAACGCGATCGACGCGGATGCGACCATGTGGGCGTTCTTCGAGGCGCACCCCCTCCGCGAGCGTTGAATCCCGCGGTCAGCCGCTCCTCCAGGCGTCGATGACCTGCCGGAGGCCGGAGCGGTAGTCGGTGTGCAGGGGGCGGAACCCACGCGGGCGAGGCCGATCCGGAGCCTCTGCGGAGGCGAGGTCGACCTGCTGCACGTGCTCCTCCGCAATGAGCCCGCGCGTCAGCGGACGCAGCAACCCGGGAATGTGCAGTGGGACACGATTCCCGACAAGACGCGCGAAATGATCCATGAACGTCGCGAACGAAACCGGCGTGTCGTCGGCCGCGTACAGGGTGCGGCCGGCAGGCCGCTGGCGCGCTGCGGCAAGCAATGCCGACGCGGCATCGTCGCTGTGCAGGTGTCGCTGCTTGACCCTCGTCGAACCCGCCCAGTACGGCCGCCCGATGCGAAACGCGAGCTGGTAGCTGCGCAGGTCGCGAGATTCAGGGCCGTAGCGATACCCGAGGCGCACGACGCACGAGGGCACCCTGCCGCGCAACACAAGATCTTCAGCTTCGAGCGCGGCGGCGGCGATATCGCCGATCGGTGGCCCGACTCCCTCCTCCAGCGCAGGAGTGCCAAGAAAGAGATAGCTCGCGTGCACGACGAAGTCCGAGCCAACGGCCTCACGCAGCGCCGCGCGCGTGTCGTTGAGCAACCGGGTCGCCCGGTACCGTCTCCACGCGTGTCCGTCGTGCAGCAGCGTGTTCGGTGACTGCAGCGCCAGGTTCACGACGACGCGCGGCGCACCGCTCGATGGTCGCAAGCCGGTGAGCGCGCGCCCCATCGCCGCAGCGAGCTCACCTCGTGGGGCGGTGAGGATGATCTCCACGTTCTCGCAAGTATCGTCGAGCCCGTCGAACCGATGAGCCATCCCCCGCGTCCGCGTGGTATGACCAACATATGACCTCTGCCAAGCGTCCTTCGATGGCGCTCTTCGTGAGCGAGCCGGGCCGCGCCGTCGCGGACTATGCGGCGATGCTCGCAACATCACCCGTGCTGTTCTGGGCTGCGCGCGGCGACGGACACCCGGTGCTCGTGATGCCCGGCCTGCTTGCGGAGGACGCCTCGACCGCGATCCTGCGCTTCTACCTTCGCTCCATCGGCTATGAGGTCCACGGCTGGCGTCTCGGCCGGAACCTCGGTCCGACGCCGGAGATCATGCACGGAATGACCGCACGCCTCGAGGAATTGGAGGCGACGGCAGGAAGACGCGTCAGCCTGGTGGGCTGGAGCCTTGGAGGGATCTTCGCGCGGGAGCTGGCGCGATCGAGGCCGACGCTCGTCCGTCAGGTGATCACGCTCGGGAGCCCGTTCGGCCTGGACGACCTGCGCCACAGTCGCGTCGACGCCGTGTATCAGCGGCTGACGGGACGGCACGTGAGCGCGAACTCCCTGCCTCTGCGAGAGCACCTGCGCCGTCCGATCCCGGTGCCGACGACTGCCGTCTACTCCCGGTTCGACGGAGTCGTGCCATGGGAGGCCTGCATCAACACGCCTGGCCCGCGCTGCGAGAACGTCGCCGTCTACGGAAGCCACATGGGGTTGGGGCACAACCCCGCAGTCCTCTGGGTTGTCGCAGACCGCCTAGCGCAGATCGAGGGCGCCTGGCGTACCTTCAGGCCGCCGTCGGTCGCCCGTCATCTCTTTCCAGAACGCGGAGCGGCCGAAGCGGCCTGACCGCGCGCGGCGCGTGGACGCGGCGCTCGTGCTTTGGATCGCGCTCGTCGGCGCGGCGCGGGGCTCGAAGCGCCGCCGGAGGCGGCGACCAGTTCCTGCAAACCCGCCTCGATGCCGTCTCGAAGCACGTCGATGTCCGACACCGTGTCGTAATCGCCCGTGATGCCGAAGAACAGGCGCCCGCAGTAGGAGAAGATCGCGATGCTGATCCGAACGCTGCCCATGATCGGCACATAGGGATACGAATAGAGCATCCGACGCCCCGCGACGTAGAGCGGATCCTGCGGACCGGGAACGTTCGTGGTCACCGTCTGGAGCGCCCGTTGCGGCGTCCGTGCCGCGAGCCGCGCGCCCATGGCGAGCAGCATCGGAGGCGCGAACCCGGCGAGGCGCACGAGTGCGTCACCCGCGACCGCCTGCTTGGAGCTCTTCAGCATCGAGAGCTGCTCGGAGATGGCGGCAAGACGTTCCACCGGGTCGTCGATGGAGACCGGCAGACCCGGGAACATCGCCGACACCCGGTTGTTGAGGGTGCCCCGCTCGTGCTCCGCGCGAACGGAGACGGGGACGAGGGTGCGAACGACACGATTCGAAAGGTCCTCGCCGCGATGCTCGAGCAGCGCTCGGAACCCGGCGGCGATCGACGCGAGCACCACGTCGTTGACCGTCCCGCCGAGCCCCGCGCGCACGACCTTGACGTCGTCGAGGCTCGCCTCAGCCCAACTCCAGCGCCGGTGCGGTCCGATCGGGCCGTTGAGCGACGTCGCGGACCGCTTTCCCCAGTCCGCGAGTGAGCGCACCAGCACCGCGGCATCCGTGAGCCGCGTCATCGGGGCGGCGGTGAGGTGCATGACACCGGTGACGTTGCGCAGGCTCCCGATCGGATCAGCCAGGGTCTCGAGGACGCCGCGTGCGGCGAGGGTCAGCCTTCCCGGCTCGGGGTCCGGAAGCCATTCCTCGGGAGGCTCGACCTCCTCGGACGCATCGCTCGAGTCGAAGAGCACGGTGAGCAGGTCTGTGGCAGCGACGCCGTCGACCATGCAGTGATGGACCTTCGAGATGATGGCCCAGCGGCCGTCCTCGAGCCCTTCCACCATCCAGAGCTCCCAGAGCGGCTTGCTTCGGTCGAGGAGTTGCGCGAACACTCGACCGGCGAGGTTGCGAAGCTCGTCGCGGCCACCGGGAGGCGGGATCGCCGTATGCCGTATGTGGTACAGGATCTGGAAGTGCGGGTCGTCGACCCAGACGGGACGTCCGATCCCCCCAAGCGCGGTGCGCACCTTCTGGCGATACCGCGGAACCAGGGGCAACTTCGCGGCGATGAGGCGGACGAGGTCGCCGTAGGCCGGCACGGGACCGTCCAGCACCGCGACCGAGCCGATGTGCATGGGGTTGCTCCCATTCTCGACGTCGAGGAACACCGCATCCTGCACGCTCATCACGTCCACGTCGTGTCGCTCCTCGTCAGCCGGACCGGCTGCAGTTGCTCGCGGAGAGGCCTCCGCGCTAGGGTTCGATCATCACCGATTACAGCAGAGAAAGCCACGCGCGTCGTGCGCCGAGGCGTGCCGCCACGGTGTTCACCGTCGTCGCGTCGCTCGCCATGGTGGCATGCGGGCAACCGGCAGCACAGCCCGGCACGACCGCCGCGGAGCTCCGGGCCTATCTCGTTGCGGTGGAACCGATCCGGCTTGGGGTCAACCAGCTTCTCAACAACGCCGACCCGGTGCTCGAGGCGTATCGCGCGCACACGCTGACCGGCAAGGAGGCATCGGCGAAGATGGGCAGCCTCGAGGCGACGTTTGCGATGTACACCGTCGAGGTCAACGCGCTGCAGCCGTCCGACCCGGCGCTCGCCGGCATCGCCGCGCCGTATGCGCACACGTTCATCCTCGAGGACTCGTATCTGAACGCGCTGGTGAACGGACTGGCAGAGGGGAGCTTCGACAGCCTCCCCAACACGCAGAACGATCAGCGCGCGGCGATCATCGAGTGGCGGGTGCAGCTCGAGATCCTCGCCGAACGGCTGCACGTCTCCCTGCCCTCGGATCTGCAGCAGGCCGGACGCGGCGAGATCGCACCGTCGATATCCGGGAGCTGACGCTCCGCAGTCCGGTTCCTAGCGCACCACAGCGGACTTGCCGGGTTTCGCGCTGCACGGCACGCAGAGCGCGGCCCACGGCACAGCGTGCAGCCGCTCCTGCGGGATCTCACCGCCGCAGAGAATGCAGCGCCCATACGTCCCCGCGTCGAGCCGTTCCAGGGCCTGGTCGATCTCGCTCACCGTGGCGTAGATCGTACGTGCCTGGTACGCGTCGGTCATGCGGTCCACCGCGTACGACGTGGCGTCGCCGATCCGTTTGCCGAACCCGAGGTTCGCCACCTCGGCGGGATCGTGCTCGCCGAGTTGAGCGACCTTGGCGACGATCTCCGCGCGCTTCTCGAGCAGCACAGCCCGAACTTCGTCCGCCGCGGGGTCTGCAGTCATCACATGGATACGCGTGACGCTACGCGGACGCCGCGAACAGAGCCTCGCCCTGGCGGATGTAACGCGTCGCGCCGACCGAGCGGTAGAAGGCGAGCGCACGCTGCAGTTCAATGTCTGCCTCGGCTCTGCGACCGCGTCCGATGAGTGACTCGGCGAGCACGAGCCGGTCCCGGGCTTCGTCGGTGACGGCTCCCATCGACGCGTGGATGCCGGCCGCCGCGCCGAAGTCGCCTGATGCGAAGGCTCGCGCGGCGAGGACCCAGGGGATGTCACTCTGGACAGTGCATGCGAGCAGGTCCTCGCCGCGCCCAAGCTTGATCAGCGTCCACGCCAGCGCGTGCAGAGCGTCCGCGTAGACCAGGCTACTCCCCGGCGTGCGGAGGTTCTCGAGCAGCTCGTCGGCGAGCGCGCCGGCGCGCTCGGCGTCCCCGCACTCGAGGAAGATCTGCCCTGCGGCCGCCAGCGCCGGGTAAAGGATCTGCCGATCCTTCGCAAGCCGCGCGAGCGCGAGCGATTGCTCCGCATCGCGCAGCGCACCCGGTGCGTCGTCGCGACCGAGGCGGATCTCGGCGCGGATCATGTAACCGTCGGCGGCAAGGTAGTGAGGCGAACCGGCCTCAACGTCCGCAAGGAAATGCTCAGCGCTCGTGTGCGCAGCATCCCAGTCACCCAATGCGTAGCAGCTGTGCCCCATGCTTGCCTGCAACCAGGTGACGAAACGGCTCAGGCCGTATCGAGTGGCGATCACCACGGCTTCGGCAACGACGACCATCGTGCGTTCGAGGTTGCCATTGGTCCACAGGACTGACGCGAGATTCGATCGCGAGCGGCTGCCCTCCAGCGCAAGCTCGTTCTGCTCGGCGATGCTCACCGCCAACTCGAGATCTGCGATTCCACCCAGGTCACCGTGATTGCCACGCGCTGCGCCAATGTTGTTCAGCGCGTGGACGCGTACCTCGTCGAGTCCAAGAAAATCGGCCATTTCGAGTGCGGAGCGCCCGATGCGGATCGCTTCCTCGTCCTCGCCAGCGAGCATGAGGTATCGCGACACAGTGCTCGTCACGTGCGCCTTGACGCGCGTCGTCTCGCCCGCCTCGACCAGCTCGCGCGCTCGTGTGAGATGCGCGAAGGCCCGACTGGCATCACCCTTCACCCAGATGGCCTCGGTGAGGAGAACCTCAGCCTCGGCCGCGGTCGCGCTGTCACCGCACTCGACAAGCGCGGCGCTCGCCGCCGTCAGCATCTCCTCATCCTGTTCGCCGGCCTGGTATCGCGATCGGCCGAGTACGAACAGCAGGCGAGCGCGATCATGTGAATCGGGCGCGGCGAGGTCGAGTGCCGAAGCGTAGAAGCTGCTCGCCTTCGACCAGGCGTTGAGCGAGTAGGCTCGGTCACCTGCGTCGCGCACGCTGTCCAGGGCACGTGCTGCGAAACTCGCGTCGACCTTGCCGCCCGTTGCGCGGTCCAGTTCGAGTGCGCTCATGTAATGGTGCGCGAGCATCTCGGCATGATCCTCGGTACGTCCGAGTGACCCGATCCACGCGGCGGCGAGGCGATGCTTCTCAGCGCGTTCGCCACGCGGGATCTGGCCGTATGCGACATCACGCACGAGCACGTGGAGAAACGCGTACTCCGCCTCGCCGGCCACCGACGAACGCCGCGCGCGTTGCACGAAATCCTTGCGCTCGAGGGCGTGGAGACGCAGTTCCGCGGTACGGCGATCGAGTCCGACGGCCACCGCGCCCAGCCAGAACACCTTACCGAGCACCGACGCATCCTGAAGGAGTCGCTTCTCGTCCGAAGTCAGCGCATCGAGACGCGCGGCGATGATGCCCTGCACCGTTTCCGGCAAAGGCAGGTCTTCCGCGTCACCGCGCTCCGCGAGCATCCGAACGTACTGCTCCGCATACAGTGGGTTGCCGCCTGCGCGCAGCAGCAGGGCCTGATGCGCTTCCGCGGCCATCACCGGTCGCTCGCTCAGGCTGCTGATGAGCCGCGATGTCTCGTCGTCGGTGAGCGGCGCCAGCGAGAGCCTGATGGCGTTGCGCGTCGTTCCCGCCCAGCCGGGACGGCGTTCCAGGAGCTCCGGCCTGGTGCTGCACACGACCAGCATCGGCACGCCACCCGCCCAGTCCACGAGGTGCTCGACAAAGTCGAGCAGGTTGTCGTCCGCCCAGTGCAGGTCCTCGAACACCAGCACGAGTGGGTTCTGCTCTGCGAGTGCCTCGAAGAAGCGCCGCCAGGCGGTGAACGCCTCCTCGCGCCGGTCGCCGGTCACGTCAGCTCCGGTGCTGACGCCGGCCAGAGGACGTAGGTGACCGGAGATCCACTTGGCGTCGGCGGGATCGGCGATCAGCGCCGCAACTGCGGCGTCGAGCCGTTGCTCGGCCTCCGCCTCAGTGTGTGTTTCGAGGATGCCGGCCTGCGCCTTGACCATTTCGGCGAGCGCCCAGAACGTCACGCCGTCGCCGTAGGGGAGCGACCGTCCCTGCCTCCAGATCACGAACGTCTCCGGGTCGGCGTCGACTCTCTGAAAGAGCTCGGCGACCAGCCGGCTCTTGCCGATGCCGGGAACACCGACCAGCGTGACGAGCTGAGGCGACCGTTCGCGCTGGACACGAGCAAGCGCCTCGGTGAGCACGAGCGACTCCTGCAGCCGCCCCACGAGCGGCGAGCGATTGGCAGCGAAGAGGTCAACACCCATCCGCGAGCGTGCCTCAACGACCTCCCATGCCTTCACGGGCTCTGTCTTGCCCTTCGCTGCAACGGGCATCGCCTCCCGGTACGAGATGGAGTTCGACGTAGCCCGGTACGTGGTCTCCCCGACGAGGATGCCGTTGACCGGTGCCGCCGTCTGCAGCCGCGCCGTCGTGTTGACGACATCGCCCGAAGCCATCCCCTCACCGTGAGTCGGCTGGGCGCCGAGCGAAACCAGCGCCTCACCGGTGTTAACGGCGATGCGCAGTTGCAGGTCCGCCTCCTGCTCCTGCACCCAGTCACGGATAGCGAGAGCCGCGCGCACCGCTCGCTCCGGGTCGTCCTCGTGCGCGACGGGCGCACCGAAGAGCGCCATCACCGCGTCGCCGATGAACTTCTCGACGGTGCCGCCGAAACGCTCCAGCTCGGTGCGGAGCTTCGTGTAGTACGGCGAGAGCAGCGCCCGGACGTCCTCGGGATCGAGGCGTTCGGACCGTGACGTGAAGCCGACCAGGTCGGCGAAGAGCACGGTGACCACCTTTCGCTCCTCGCGCGGACGCGCGGCACTCTCGGTCATCACCGCACCGCATTCGGAGCAGAACTTCGCCTGCGCCTGGTTCTCGTGTCCGCAGGCTGGGCAGCGACTCACCACGCGAAGCGTACGCCCGACGCGAGCCGGTGTCCGGCCACGCACATCGCGGTGGCCGGCCTCCAGACGCCGTGCGGCCTACGTGGTGAACGCTCCGGCGAAGTCCTGCAGGATCCCCGACCAGCCGTTCTTCGAGGAGACGTCCCTGAGGACGTTTTCCCAGGTGTCGCCGAGCCCGTCGAGCCCGCGGTGCTCGAACTCGACCCGCGTGACCGTCTCACCCTCCGCGATGAAGCGGACGTCGACCGTGGCAGGCTTCTCGAGATCCGGATCGACCTCCCATTCCGAGTTGATCTGCCATGAGAGCGTGACCCGGTGCGGCGGCTCCCAGGCGAGCACACGTCCCCAGTCGCATTCGGACCCGTCCACCCTCCGCTCGAACCAGCGGCCGCCGACGCCCGCCTCCATCGTGACCGAAACCAGGTCGACCGGCCCGATGTGATGGACACGCGGCCACCACGTGTCGAACCCCGCGGTGAAGACGGTGAAAGCGCGCTCGATCGGCGCCTTCACCGTGATCGAGGTACGGAATGCAGTCTCCGTGTTGGTGGTCATGTCGGCACCTCCTTTCTCTCAGCCGCTTCTGCGAATGCTGCCAGCGCCGCCGTCCAGACGCCCTCCACCCACGCACGGATCTCCTTCACCCCTGCCGGGTCGATCTCGTAGAGACGCCGGGTTCCCGACGGCCGGTCCACGACGAGCCCAGCCGCCTTGAGCACTCGAAGGTGCTGCGAGACAGCCGGCCTGCTGATCGGCAGGCGCGCCGCCAGCCTGCCGACGGGCATGGGGCCGTTTGCGAGCGCTTCGAAGATCCCGCGACGGGTGGGATCCCCGAGTGCGTCGAGGAGGCTCGATTGGTTCGTCATCACTTACCGTAAGGTATTGCTTACGCTCTGCTCCTGTCAACTTCGCGGCGCCGGTCACCGCTCCCTGAACCGCCCGCCTGGAGCGCTGAATATGGCGAATCTCCGCGAGAAAGCGACCATTCCGTTGTCAGCGTGCCGTCCTGGACGCAGCACACTCATCCGGTGCGTGCCCTCGCTGCCGATCCGCGCCTTGACGTCCTGACGCAACTCGGACATCGCCTGCCGCGCACGCGGAGCCCCGAGGAGGCGGCTCATGAAGTGACCGCCGCGCTCGGCGCGCTCCAGCTGGCTGCGGTCGTGAGCGCCGTCGAATCCGACATCGCCGTGCTGATGTCGGTGAACATCCCGACCAGCCTCCAGCCGCGGCTGTCGCGGGAGATGGCGGCGAGCGTGATTGGGATGCGGCTCCCCCTCGATGGAGTCGAGTCACTCCGCCAGCCGGTTCGGCTTCGCCGCGTCTACTACGGTCCGGCATCCGTCTCCGAGACGCTCCGCCGCCTGACCACCGACTCTGCGCTGGCCAAAACGCTTCCCAATGCGAACGACGAGCGCAATGTGCTCTCGGTGCCGGTCACCTGTCGCGACCGCGTCGTCGCGGTGCTCATTGTTTTCGGTTCGGGGTGCAGCCCCGCGCTCGGCCCGGTGCTCGAGGTCGTGGCCGCGATGCTCGCCGCGGCATGGTCGAGCGGGGCGCAGCCTGCGTTCGGGCGATTCGACGCGCCTGTCTCGGCCACCCCCGACCCGGAGTTGCGCGCCATCATCGATCAGCTCCTGGCCGGAGGCAGCATCGTGTCGGCGTTGCAGCCGATCGTCCGCCTCAACAACGAGACGGTCATCGGCTACGAAGCGCTCGCCCGCTACCCACCACGTGCCCGGATCGGGACCCCCGACGAGCTGTTCGCCTCTGCGGCGACGCTCGGAATGCAATCGGCAGTGGACCTCGCGTGCGTGAGCGCCGCCCTGCATGCTGCGGCAAACATCGGCGAGGCCGATCTCTTCGTCAACGTCCTGATCGGCACACTCGTCGACCAGCGCGGCGTCGCCGCGCTTGACAAGGCCGTTCGCGACGCACGGGTTGATCCCACATCGATCGTCCTCGAGTTCAGTGAGCGCGAACCGGTGCCGGATCTCGCGCTGCTCCAGCGCATTGCCGCGGAGCTCCGCGCTCGCGGTTTCCGCATCGCGGTCGACGACGCCGGTGCCGGCCACGCGAGCATGCGCGTCATCGCCGAGCTCCGACCGGAGTTCATCAAGGTCGACCGATCGCTGATCCAGGCGGTCGACTCGGACCGCGCCCGCCGGGCACTCGTGGTCGCGATGCTCTCCTTCAGCGGCCACATCGGTGCCCGCGTCATCGCCGAGGGCATCGAGACGGTGCGCGAACGCGAGACGCTGCAGTCGCTCGGCGTGCAGTTCGGACAGGGATGGCTGCTCGGCCGGCCCGTTCTCATGCACGAGCTCGAGGGCAACAGGGAGGAGGTTGTCGATCCCACCTGGTTCGCGCGCCGTCAGGTCTCGCCGACTCGCGTCGGCACGGCAGCAACTGATGCGCCGGAACCCGAAGTGTTCCGGGAGGAGCCGGTCCAGGCAAGACCCGCGCGGCGTGGACTCGCCCGGGCACTGAGCGACGCCGCACTTGCACTCCAGAGTGAGCACGATCCCATGCGAATCCTGGGGGTGATGGCCGATCAGATGAGCCGTGTGATCCAGGTCACCGAGATGGCGATCTTCGTCGCCGACTACGAGACGTTCCGCCTCGTCCCTGTGCTGGCCACGGGTCCCGATCGCGACGAGATCCTTGCCGACAGCATGTCGCTCGATGCCGGCATCACCGGGTGGGCGTTCGCGAGAGGGACTCCGCAGAACATCCCCGACACGTCGAAGCATCCACTCGCTCGTCAGATCCCCGGGACGGCATACGTCGAGGAATCGCTCCTGCTCGTGCCACTTGTGGCGACCGAGCACAAGCTCGGCATCATCAACTGCTGGCGCCTCGGCGTTGCGCAGTTCAGCGATCGCGAGCTCGAGGCGGCTTCATTGTTCGCTCACGTTGCCGCGTCGGCGTGGCGGAACGCGCAGCTCTACGTCGAGCTCGTCAACGCCGCCATGACCGATCCGCTGACACGTCTGTACAACAGCCGCTGGCTGCACGACACCGGCGAGCGCGACCTGGCGCGAGCGGAACGCGAGTGCAAGCCGCTGTCGCTCCTGCTCGTCGACCTCGATCACTTCAAAGCGGTGAACGACAGCAGCGGCCACGCCATCGGGGATCTGCTGCTCCAGCGAGTCGCGACGCAATTGCGTACCACTGTGCGCGGCACCGATGCAGTCGTGCGTCTCGGCGGTGAGGAGTTCGTCGTGCTGCTCCACGAATGCACGACCGAGTCGGCGATGGCGGTGTCCGAGGCGGTGCGTGCGGCAGTCCGCGACGTCACGATGCCGGAGGGCTGCAGCCTTGGTCAGCTGACAGCGTCGGTCGGTGTCGCGACCTACCCCGACCACGGTCGCGACCTCGATCAGCTGCTCGGCGCGGCAGACCGCGCCATGTACGCGGCCAAGCACGAGGGCCGGGACCGGACGGTTCGCGCGCTGCCGATGGCAGGCGCCGGAAAGATCATCCCGCTGCCCCGCCGGCGGGCTCCTCGCGGAAGCCCGAAGCTCGTCTCCAGGAGCTGACCTCAGGGGATGTCCCGGCGGATCGTGAAGATCCACCCGGAGACCGCGAAGAGCAATCCCCACGCGACCAGCACGACGCCTCCGACCCAGGGGTCGAGCAAGGTCGAGCCCGGCCGCCCACCACCGGTGATCGCACTGGCGGCGGCGCCCGGCAGGTATGGGTAGACGTTCTTGACGACAGGGATGATCTGGATCAGCGGCTCGATCACGAAGAGATACGCGAGCGCCGCGATCACCGCGGCGATCTGATTGCGGACGAGCACGCCGATCCCGATGCCGACAACGGCGAAGATGGCGATGACGACGATCGCGCTGAGCAGCGATTCGAGGACTCCACCGCCGATCCACTGGATCGTGACCCCCTTTGCGCTGAGCCACGGCACCATGATCGCGACTGCGGTCGCAGCACAGACAACGCCATAGACGATCCCGACCAGTGCGGCGACCATCATCTTGGCGACGATCACCAGGCCGCGCCTCGGCTCGATCAGGAACGTCGGGCGCGACGTGAAGTGACGGAACTCGATCGTGATCAGGATGATCCCCACCACGATCGAGAAGAGATAGGCACTCGCCGCGGACGCTGCGATCGACTTCTGCGTTGCGGCGTCGCTCAACGGGAGCGCGACGCTGCCGCGCACCCCGTTGCTCGCGATGAGCGCGACGACGCCGAGCGAGGTCAGCGCCATCGCGCCAAGCAACATCCCCCACCAGAGCTTCGTCGTCAGCACCTTGCGCCACTCGGCGCGGAGCAGATTGGTCACGCCGGTGGCCCGGCAGAGGAAGGAGCATCGGGCGGGTCGGCGGTCAGACGGAGGAACGTCTCCTCGAGGCTGGAGCTCCCCGCCCGGAGCTCGTGGATCTCGACGTGCGCCGCCCAGGCGGCGTGGCCAACCGCGGCGGGGGTGGCACCGACGATTGCCACCGAGCCATCCGGCCGCGACGTGATCTTGGCGTTGAGCGGCGCGAGCGCCGCACCGAGCGCGTCCGGCGTCGGGGTGCGCACGATGACACCGGCGCTCGCCCCCTCGAGGTCGTTGAGCCTGCCCTCGTATATCAGATGTCCCTTGGCGACGATCACCACGCGGTCGACCGTCTGCTCGACCTCCGACAGGATGTGGCTGGAGACCAGCACGGTGCGGCCCTCGGCGTCGGCAAAGTGCCGGAGGAGCGCGCGGAGCCAGGCGATGCCCTCCGGGTCGAGGCCGTTTGCGGGCTCGTCGAGCAGGAGGACCCTCGGATCGCCGATCAGCGCCGTGGCGAGGCCGAGACGCTGGCGCATGCCGAGGGAGAACCCGCGCACCGCGTACTTCGCGGCCGGGGTCAGCCCGACCATCTCGAGCACGGCATCAGCACGGGCATCCGGAACGCCGGCGGCCGCGCAGAACACGCGGAGGTGATTGCGCGCCGATCGGCCTGGATGGAAGCTCGTCGCCTCGAGGACCGCGCCCACGGTCCGGCCCGGGGCGGGGAGGTGCGCGTACGCGACCCCGTTGATGGTGCTGGTACCGGCGGTCGGCGTCGCCAGTCCGAGGAGCATCCGCAGGGTCGTGGTCTTCCCGGCACCGTTGGGTCCGAGGAATCCGGTGACCGACCCCGGTTCCACAGCGAAGCTCAGGTTGTCAACGGCTTTGATCGGCCCGAACACCTTCGTCAGGCCGGAGGCGACGATGCGCCCTTCGCCGGCGGCAGCCGTGACGCTCACACCGTCACGTTCGATCGCGGCTTCAGCGGGCAGCGACCTCTGCGCCGAGATGCGCGTGCGCCCATTCGCCGAGCGCCATCAGCGCCGGGCGCAGCGCCTCGCCGCTCGGCGTGAGCCGGTACAGCGATGCGATGGGTGGCCCCTCGAGGACCTCGCGGGTCACGAGCCCGGCGTCCTTCAACTCGGCGAGGCGCGTCGAAAGCATGCTCTCCGTGATGCCCGGGATCGCGCGCGCGATCTCAGCAAAGCGCGCCGGCCGCTCGAGGAGCACTCCGATCACAAGCCCGGTCCAGCGCTTGCCCAGGACGCTGAACACCGACGTCAACGCGACGTCGCACTGAATCGCAACCGTCCGGCAGCCGGCATCCACGTGCAGCATCCTACCGCCTCGTGGCCCTGCGACCTAGTGACTTGTTACGGCCGAGTAACTACGGAATCGCGAGGGAGCCAGCGCCGGCCTCTCCGCCACGCCAAGGGATTGCTCCCTGGAACGGACCCTGCAGTACGGGACTGCATCGTCAGAAACGGCACCGCGCATTGCATCGCTGCAACCGCCGGACACAAAGCTGTCGCGTTCACCGTGTACGTGCGCTTGCGAACAGACCACACGCCCGCACTGCACCACCCTTCGCATGGCGGGACCTTCTTGCCACCCGTCCTCAAGGTGACCCAAGTGTCCGTGCGGCTCCCCGACCCGTCGACTGCAGAGGCGCTGCCCGCGAGCGCCCACGGCAGACCGGCTGTCCTCCATCGCACTGTGGTCGGAAGAAAGGTGCATCAGGGAGCGATGGCAGGGACGTCGGGTGATGCGCTGCTGCTGGAAACACTGGCGCTGTTCAATGAATCGGACGACGTCGACCCGACGCTGCAGCAGTGCCTGTCGATGCTGACCGCCGCGTTCGGAGCTCGCGTCGCGGAGATCTGGTTGCGCAGCGGCAATGCACGTCAGGTGGAGTTGCAGTACGCGTCATCGGATGGCTCGGCCGGGGTCGAGGCATTCGAGGCCGAGGGCAGAGCTATCGGACTCGGAACGGGTCCGGCGCTGATCAGTCGCGTCGTACGCACCGGGCGTGGATCGACGGCGACGGCGGGCATCTCCGACGGCTGGGGCGGCCGCGCTCCCGAGGCAGCTGCAGCCGACATCCACAGCGCCATGACGTTTCCGATCAGGGCTCGGAGCGGTGTCATCGGCGTCCTCGTCGTCTTTCGCGAGTCAACGGAGCGGCCGCCCGGTGGGGTGCTCACCGTCGTTCCCACGATCTGTCATCACATGGGTCGTTTCCTCGAGCGTGTCCGAGCCGAGGGCGCGATCCACGAGGCGGCGATGGAGCTTTCCGCGCTCGCGTCCACGGACTCGCTCACCGGGCTGAAGAACCGGCGCGAGTTCGACCGAGCGCTCCGCACCATCCCGCGTCTGCCCTTCGCGATCCTCTCTCTCGACGTCGATCGCCTGAAGGAGACCAACGACACCGACGGCCACTCCGCAGGGGACGCTCTTTTGCGCGTCGTCGGCCACACCCTCGGACTGCTCGTCCGTGGCTGGGACGTGATGGCGCGGGTTGGCGGTGACGAGTTCGCCGCGCTGCTTCCCGAGGTCGGTGTCTTCGGTGCAAACCTGGTTGCGGAGCGCATGCGTTTGGCGATGCACTCACTGGTGCTGCCAAGTGGACCGGTGCGCGTCACGGTCGGTTGGAGTGCGGCGCCCGCGGGAGCCGACCCGGTGTCGGTGTGGCAGCGCGCCGACGAGTCGCTCTACAAGGCCAAGCGCGCGGGCGGCGACCGCGTCGCCGGCGCCTCCTACGAAGGAGGCGAGGCCGGCGACATCGCCGAGCGCTCGTACAACGATGTGGTCACGCGCATCCTTGACGGCGGCCCGCTGACGACGATGTTCCAGCCGATCGTCGACCTCGGCGACGGGACGGTCGAAGGATACGAGGCGCTCGCCCGCCCCGAGGGTTTCGCCGCCATGGACTCTGTTGAAGCCGTTTTCGAGGCAGCGCGGACGGGCGGCCAGATCCGCGACCTCGACTGGGTGTGCCGCAAGCATGCGGTCGACGACGCGAAGGTGCTGCCGTCGAACGTTCCCCTGTTCCTGAACATCAGCGCCGCGGCGCTGCTCGATCCTGTGCACGGCGTCGATCAGCTGCTCCTGCTGCTCGATGCCGCGCAACGCGCGCCGAACACGGTCGTCCTCGAGATCACCGAACACGAGCGCATTCGTGATTACGATGCGCTCGCGCGGGTCCTCGCCTCCTATCGCGCCGAGGGCATCCGCTTCGCGCTCGATGATGTCGGCGAGGGCCACTCGACGCTCGAATTGCTTGCCGCCTCCTCGAGTGAGTACCTCAAGCTCGGCCGGAGCCTCACGATGACCTCGACCCGTGTCGGCTCCCGGGCCGCGATGGACGCAACGATGGCGTTTGCCCGGGTCAGCGGCGCGATGGTGATTGCGGAGGGGGTCGAGAACGAGTTCGTCGCCGACCTCATGAAACGAGCCGGCATCAGACTCGGGCAGGGTTTCGGGCTCGGCAAGCCAACCTACGCAAGCGACATCGAGGACGTCGCCTCAGCGCTGACCGATCGGGCTGCGCTCGCCGGCCTTCGTCCTCGCGCGGTCTCCGGTCACCTGTAGCGCCGGCTGCCGCACCGCGTCCGCCCGCCCACCCACTCCCGCGGCGGGCAACGTTCAGACACGCGGTGCGGGATCGAGCTCCAACTCTCGCAACAATGCGACGCTTGCGAGGGCGAACTCCGCGTCCACGCTGTCGATGAGGCGTGCGTCCTCGGCGGCGCCGGCCGACGTCGCGCGGGCCTGGAGCTCGCCGCACCTGGCCGCGAGCGCGCCGGCTCCGAAGCTGCTGGCACTGCCTCTCAGGCTGTGGGCGATCCTGGCCATCGCGCTGGTGTCGTTGATCGACTGAGCTGTGCGAAGGCCCGTGACCCTGGATGCGCCATCCCGGAGGAAGAGCCTGATCAGCTTGTCGAACTCATCGGCGCCCAGTTCGCGCAGGCCGGAGACGTAGGTCTGGTCGAGGACGCCGAGGATGGCCGGATTCGCCGCCTCGGTGGACGCCGGGGCGCCGGTCCACTTCGCGACCATTGCGGCCAGCGCACCTGCCGTGACCGGCTTGCTGAGGTATGCGTCCATGCCGGCCTCGAGGCACTTCTCCTCGTCGCCGGACATGGCGCCCGCGGTCATGGCGATGATCGGCGTGTGCCGCTCCGACCCCTCGCGCCGGCGGATCTCACGCGTTGCCTCGAATCCATCCATCTCGGGCATCTGGCAGTCCATGAACACAGCGTCATAACGAACGCGGTCGAGTGCCGCAAGCGCGCCGATTCCGTTGGCGGCGACGTCCACCGAGTGCCCCATCTTCTCGATCATCCGCAGTGAGACGCGCTGATTGACGGGGTTGTCGTCGACGACAAGCACCCGTGCCCGTGCGCCTGCCTCAGCCTCGGTGAACGAGTATCGAAGGTTTTCGGTCATGACCGCCGCCGTCGTGCCGCCGCCGTCCGCTGCGAGCAACGTGGCGAGGCAGTCGTACAGGTCGGCGATCCGCGCCGGCTTCGTCAGGAAGGCGCCGATACCGGCCTCCTGTGCCGCTCTGGTGTCACCCGGACGCGCTGACGAGGAGACCAGCGCCAGACGCACCCCGTTGAGGCTCGAGTCGCTGCGGATTGCGCGCGCGAGCCCGATCCCGTCCATCCCGGGCATCTGATGGTCGAGGACCGCCAGGTCGTACGGGTCACCCGCGGTCACGCCGTCAGCAAGGCCCGCGAGCGCCGCGCGGCCGCTCTCGAAACTCTCCGACCGCGCTCCCCAGACTTTGAGATGCTGCTCGAGAATGGCGCGGTCGGTCTTGTTGTCATTAACGACGAGAACTCGAACGCCCTGCAACGCCATCCGCGAGGGGGTGGTGCGCACTCGCGCCGACACGTTCTTCTCGAGCGTGAGCGTGAACCAGAAGGTGCTTCCCGTGCCGGGGTTGCTCACCACGCCGATCTCACCGCCCATCCGCTCCACCAGCTTCTTGCAGATGGCCAGTCCGAGGCCGGTGCCGCCGAACCTGCGGGTGGTTGACGCATCCGCCTGCACGAAGCTCTCGAACAGGCGAGACTGCTGTTCCGCGGTGATGCCGATGCCGGTGTCGGTCACCTCGAAGCGAAGGCCGACGCTGGTGTCGCGCTCGGTCTCCTTGCGGACTCGGAGGATGACCTCGCCCTGGTCAGTGAACTTGACAGCGTTGCCGAGCATGTTGATGAGGATCTGCCGGAGCCGGCCGGGATCGCCGCGCACCATCGTCGACATCTGAGGATCGATCATCACCGCGAGCTCGATGTCCTTCTCGTCGGCTCGTGGGGCGATCAGCTTGGCCGCCTCCTCCACCACGTACCGGAGGTCGAAGTCAATCACCTCGATGTCGATCTTGCCGGCCTCGATCTTCGAGAAGTCGAGGATGTCGTTGATGACGGTGAGCAGCGCATCGGCCGATTGGCTGATCGCGTCCGCATACTCACGCTGCTCGGAGTCGAGTCGTGTCGTGAACAGCAGCCGTGTCATGCCGATCACGCCGTTCATCGGCGTCCTGATCTCATGGCTCATGTTGGCGAGAAACTCCGACTTGAGACGCGACGCCTCCATCGCCTGCGCATGCGCGACCGCGAGGTCGTTCTCGATCCGCTTGCGCTCGGTGATGTCGTTGAACGTGACAACCGCCCCGGTCACGACCTTCCCGTCGTCAACGATGGGAAACGCGGAGAACTCGACGGGAAACGACGTCCCGTCGCTGCGCCACATCACCTCGGTCGCCACGCGCCGGCTCTCGCCACCGTGGAGCACCTTGGTGATCGGGCTGTCGGCGAGCAGCGACGGAGAGCCGTCTGCACGCGTGTGGTGGAACAGCGGCTGCGTGAGCTGCCCCATGACCTGGGTTGCGTCCACCTGCAGGGCTGCCGCTCCGGCGGTATTCATGAAGGTGCAGCGCCCATCTGCATCGATGCCGTAGATACCTTCACCCGCCGACTCGAGCAACATGCGGAGGCTGTTGGCGAGCCTGATCCGCTCGACGGCGGCCGCGGTGTTGTCGCTGCGCAACTGGTCGGAGAGGCTGCTCAGGCGCACCGCTCCGGCGAGTGGAGGCACGAGGATGCGCGCGCGATCCGACTCGACGCGCGTGAACTGCGCCTCGCCGGCGCTGCGGGCCACCAGCACCGCGCCGATCGATTCGCCACCGCTCACCATCGGAACGGCCATCACCGGACCGAGGGCACCCTGCTGCGCCCATGCGCGCGTCGACTCTCCCCAGTGCTGCTTGTTCAGGTCACCAGTGAAGATCTGACCTGTGAGCACGGCGCGATCTCCGGGAGAGTCGCCGATGATGACCGCCACGTCGACCGCGGGATGTCCGTCGACGACGCGCAGTCCGCTCGGGTCGACGAGGCTGACGACGATCCGTTCAGCGTCGAGCAGTTTGGCAACGTGGGCGAGCAAGCCCTTGTCGAGGACTTCCGACTGTTCGACGCGGCCGCTGAGACGGTCGACCGTGACTCGCTGCCACGCTGCGAGGAACTGCGCGAGCTCGTCGACCTCGTCGCGAAGCGTGATGCCGTGGTCCTGGTCATTCCGCTCAGGCGCAAGGCCTGACCCGTCAGCGCGCACGATCCTGAAGTGACCACTCGGCCAGCCGAACAGGAACTGGAACCCGATCATCCCGGCAAGGAGCAGGATCACGACAACCAGGATCACGTCGAGCATCAGATGCGCTCCATGCCGGTCAACGACGTCAGGGGCCGCATCGGGTTCGATGCATTCACTCGGACGTGTGCGCGAGCATCTCGCTTCGCCGTCGCATTGCTGCGTTGACGCGGCTCACGAGGTCTCGTGGGCTGAACGGCTTCACCATGTAGTCGTCGGCCTTCAGCGAGAACGCCATGACCTTTTCGCTTGCCTCAGCATCGCCGGTCAGGACGACGATGCTCGTGTGCTTGTTCTGCGGATCCTCGCGAAGGATCCGGCAGACGTCGAAACCGCTGATTCCAGGCAGGTTCACGTCGAGCACCACGCAATCCGGGCGGAAATGTCTCGTCACGGTGATGGCATCCTCGCCGCTGGAGGCTTCCTGAACCTCCATCCCCACAGCTGCAAGGCTCGAGCGCGCGAGCATGCGAACGTCTTCGGCGTCGTCGACGACGAGGATCCGCCTGATGTGCGTGCCCAGATTCGTCCGGGGGGCGGACACCCGATGCCCGTCGACACTCGCCAGCTTTTCAGCCGCGAGTCGCGCGTCGATGTCGTCTGCCGACCCCGGCCGCGCAAAGTAGAACCCCTGCGCTTCGTCGCAGCCCTGCGTGCGCAGCAGCGTGACCTGATCCGCAGTCTCCACTCCTTCGGCGACGACCTTGAGGTTGAGCCCGTGCGCCATCCCCATCACCGCCGCCACGATCGCAGTCGCCTCTGGGTCACGCCCGAGGCCGTCCACGAACGACTTGTCGATCTTGAGCTCGTTGAGCGGGAACCGCTTGAGGTACGCCAGCGATGAGAAACCGGTGCCGAAGTCGTCAACCGAGATTCGCAGGCCGAGCGCCTTGAGTTCACGGAGAGTCGTGATCGCGAGCTCGGCGTCCTGCATCACCATGCTCTCCGTCACCTCGAGGCAGATCGTCGTGGGATCGACGCCGGCGTCTTCGATGATCGTGCCGAACGTTTCCGCGAGCCCCGACTCGAATTGTCGCGGTGAAACGTTCACAGCGACCGTCAGCGGCCTTCCACCCGCGAGCGCACTCGTCCAGCGTTTGGCGTCGCGGCACACCTGCGTGAGCACCCATGCCCCGATCGGCACAATGAGTCCCGATTCCTCCGCAAGCGGGATGAAGTCCAACGGGGAGACCAGTCCCCGGTCCGGGTGGTTCCAGCGGAGCAGCGCCTCGACGCCCACCGTGAGCTCGGAGTTCAGGTCCACGATCGGCTGATACACCACGGAGAACTCCTCGCGAGCGAGCGCCTTGCGCAGCGAGTCCTCGTCCTTGCCGCGCGCACGCAGCTCGGCGCGCATCTCGGGAACGAACGGCTGATACCGCCCAGTTCCGCGCATCCTGGATCGGCGCATCGCCGTTTCAGCCTCGAGGATGAGCGTCTCCGGATCCTGACCGGGATCGCGGGTGACTGTGATCCCGATTGCGGCGCTCAGTCGTACCACATCGTCGCCGATGGTGATGGGTTCGAGCAGGGTCGCCTCGATGCGGTTCGCCACGGCGGCCGCGGCGTTTGCATCCGCCATGTCCTCGCACATCAGCAGAAACCGGTCGCCTCCGAGGCGCGCGAGCGTGTCGACAGGTCGCGCGACGATGTCATACGGACGCAGCGTCACCTCGAGGCGCTGCGCCACCTGGAGCAGGAGCCTGTCGGCTGATCCCTCACCAAGCCGGATGGCAACGTCGGCGAAATGGTCGAGGTTGATCGCGAGGACGGCGGTCGACCACCCGTATCGCGGCGCCCGAACCAGCGCCGAGCGCACCCGGTCAATGAACAACGCGCGATTCGGGAGCCCGGTCAGCGAGTCGTGGAGCACTGAGAACGCGAGTCGCTCTTCGGCGTCGCGCTGATCGGTGATATCCCGCCACACCACGAGCGCCCCGAGCAGGGCACCATCGGCGTCCAACAATGGCTCACCGTCGGCGACCATTCGGCGTCGTCGACCGGACTTCGAGACGAGGAGCATCTCCATCCCCAGCACCGGCGCACCGCGGAGCGCCATGCCGAGCGGCGCCTGTTCCGCAGTGGCCGGCGTCCCATCCGGCTGCAGCATCCGGCCGTACTCCGACGACAGCTCGGGGAGGACGCCCCCAGGCTCGAGACCGCAGAACACCTCCATGGCATGGTTGATCAGGATGACCCGCCCCTGCGGGTCGCAGACCATGACGAGGTCGCGCATGGAGCCGAACGCGGCGCGAACGAATCGTTGCTCACGCCGAAGGAGCTCATCATCGTGACGCTGTGCACGCGTGATGAGGACGGTCGCAGGCTGACGCTCAGCGCTGTCCGGGTTGGTCAGAGTGCCGCGGGAGGTCGTCAGCAGCGTCCCTGCCGCAACGCTGCGTGATCGGCTTCCAGGCGCGACCCGGGTCGGTCATCGGCAACGGCGTTGGGTCGCGAGTCAAGAGCCATTTCGTCCACACCTCGGATGAGCACCGGCTGCAGCGTCAGCGCGTGCCGACGAACCGAGCATAGGTGGCCCACTGGGGATGCCATGGCCTGTAACCGAACACAAACATTCGCGCGTGATGTCGAAGCAACGGGTGGGGTCGATTGCTTTCCACCGGGGATCGTCTGCAATCGCGCTTCGCGTTCGAGCATGACGCAGTATCCCTCCACGCGCTCGGTCAGACAGCATGTTCATTCGTTTCCGCCGGAAACAACGTGCCGGATGTCGCATTGTCGGTCTGTATCGCAGCGGACATAGGGCCACCCCGTTCGACATCGTCACACGCCATCACATCCGGTGAACCCTCGCACGAGTGCATCTGGGTCTGGAGGTCTCCTGGTTCTCCCGTTTCGCCGACGGGATGCAGATCCTCGAGCACGTCAACGGGGAGAGTGAGGCATTCGGACTCGCGTCGGGAGTCAGTGGACCGTATTCGGAGTCGTATCGCTCGCGAGTCGTCTCGGGCGAGCTGCCCAACATCGTCCCGGACGTTCGCAGTGACGAGCGCACCCGCGATCTTCGGATCACGCGGAGCATCGGCGCCGGCTCCTCCGCCGGCGTACCCGGTCGTTCTGCCCGGAGGAGAGGTCTACGAGCCCGCGGTGATGCAGACGACGGCGACGATCGCCGCCCCAACTCCGGCAACCTGGGGTGCTCGCAGCCGCTCCCCAAGAAAGGTGATCGAGCACAGCACGGTGGACACCGGGTACAGGGACACAAGCACCGCGACGATGCTGAGCAGGCCCCCGTGGACCGCAAGCAGGTACAGCGCGTTGGCGGTCACGTCGAGGCCGCCCGCCCCGGTGATCACGAGAGGATTCGCGGCGCCGTAACGCGGTGCGCTTCGCACGGCTGCCGACACCACGAGCAACGCTGTGACGGACGCGGCTCGGGCGGCGACGAGCGGCCAGAGGTTGGCACCGGGCGACGTCTTTGCGATGGCCACGTAGAAGAGCCCGAAACCGATCCCGGCACCCACCGCCAGCAGGAGGGTGCCGCGGCTCAGACGGGCGGCACGGGATCCGCCGCCGCTCAACAGCGCAACGGCTCCCACCGCGAGGACGATCCCCGCGTATTGCAGCAGCGACGGACGGTCACCGCCCCCGACGCCCACGGCAACCGGGACGATCACCGCGACCACCCCGGTGATGGGGGCGACGAGTGACATCGCGCCGGAGGCGAGCCCGCGATACAGCATCGCGACGCCTGCCGCGCCGGCGAGCCCGCCGAGCGCGCCGAAGAGCAGATCCCCAGCTCCGACGGTGCCGCCGACCACGAGCGCGACGATGAACATCCCGACGAGCCCGACACCCTGGGAGATCACCAGCACCGACAGGAGCGGTGCCGCGCGGTTGGCAAAGCCACCGAGGAAGTCACCGCTGCCCCACAGCGCGGCGGCGGCGAGCGCCAGTGCGATGCTCAGGCTGTCGTCACCGACGCCGCGGACTGCAACCCGAGCTCCTCGACTGCAACCTGGCGCATCAGGTACTTCTGTATCTTGCCGGTGACGGTCATCGGAAACGCGTCGACGAACTTCCAGTATCGTGGGATCTTGTTCCCTGCGATCTGATTGCGGCAGTACGCGTCAAGTGTCTCGCCGGTCAGGGTCGCGCCCTCTCTGGGCTTGACCCAGGCCATGACCTCCTCCCCGTAGCGCTCCGAGGGGACACCGATCACCTGCACGTCGCTGACATCGGGGTGGCGGTAGAGGAACTCCTCGATCTCACGCGGATAGATGTTCTCGCCGCCGCGGATGATCATGTCCTTGATCCGTCCGACGATGTTGACGTAGCCGTCGTCATCCATGGTTGCGAGGTCTCCGGTGTGCATCCACCGCGCCGCGTCGATCGCCTCAGCCGTCGCCTCGGCGTTGGCCCAGTACCCGAGCATGACGCTGTAGCCGCGCGTGCACAGCTCACCGGCCGAACCGCGTGGCACGCACCGGTTGGTCTCCGGGTCGACAACCTTGACCTCGACGTGCGGATGGACGCGACCGACAGTCCCGACCCGCTTCTCCAGCGGATCGTCGAGGGCGCTCTGCGTTGATACGGGCGAAGTCTCGGTCATGCCGTAGCAGATGGTCACCTCGCGCATGTTCATGCGCGACTGCACCTTGCGCATCACCTCGACTGGGCATGGTGATCCCGCCATGATGCCGGTGCGCAGATGCGTGAAATCGAACGTTTCGAAATCGGGATGCTCGAGCTCGGCGATGAACATCGTGGGCACGCCATAGAGCGAGGTGCAGCGCTCGTCCTGTGTCACCCGCATCGTCGCGGCGGCCTCGAATGCCTCGCCGGGGACGACGATGCATGCGCCGTGGGTCGTGCACGCCAGGTTCCCCAGCACCATTCCGAAACAGTGGTAGAAGGGCACGGGAATGCACACACGGTCCGCGGCTGAGTAGCTGACCGTCTCGCCGATGAAGAAGCCGTTATTGAGAATGTTGTGGTGTGAGAGAGTCGCGCCCTTCGGGAATCCCGTGGTGCCCGACGTGTACTGGATGTTGATGGCGTCGTCACACTGCAGCGTGGTCTCCACCGCGGCGAGCGCATCGAGTGAGACGCCCTCGCCATCACGGAGCAGCGATTCCCACCCGTCCTCGAGCACGAGCGCCTCACGCAACGCCGGACACGCTCCTTTGACCTCGCCGAGCATGCCGACGTAGTCCGTCTGCCTGAATGCCCGCGCGAGGATCAGGAACGACACGCCGGATTGCTGCAACGCGTACTGCAGCTCGGTGGTGCGATACGCGGGGTTGATGTTCACCAGGATGGCGCCGATCCGCGCCGTCGCGAACTGCACGACGACCCACTCGAACCTGTTGGGCGACCAGATGCCGACGCGGTCACCCTTGGTCACACCGCGAGCAAGCAGGCCACGCGCGACGAGTTCCACCTGGTCCCAGAGCTGGCCGTACGTCGCGCGATAGCCCTGGTGGGGAACGACAAGCGCCTCGGTGTCGCCGTGTTCCTCCACGGTTCGTCGGAGGTTGTCGCCGATGGTCTCACCGAGCAAGGGGAGCGCGCTGACGCCCGATGCATAGGACAGCATGCCGGTGTCGACCTCCTCGTTCAGACTTCGATCCGCAGGGCACAACGATACCCGGCGGCATCGGTCTCCGAAAGCGCGACGGCGCACAGTCGCGGCACGTCACTGGATCGCGAGCGAGGGGACCTCGCTGCCTTCAGCGGCATTCTCCGTGAGCGAGAGTGCTGCGCCGGGCTCCCCGGCGGGCCGGTCTCGCCGCATCCCGAGCCTCCTGACCGCGAGCACGCCGATCCCTGCGGCGGTGAGGCACGAGAGGCCGCCGACTGCCAGTCCGACCCTCGCGCCGGCGAGCGCGACGACCCACCCGATCAGCGGACCACCGATTGGGGTCGACCCCATGAATGCCACCGCCCACAGCGCCATGACGCGGCCGCGCATCGACGGCACGGCCTGGAGTTGCAGTGTCGAGTTGCCGGTCGCGAGACAGGTGACGCTGGTCCAGCCGACCGTCGCCATGACGACGAACGCGACCGCGATCACCGGCGAGAGCGCAGCGCAGACCATCGCCACACCGAAGGCGCCGGCGGCATAGGTCAGCGGCCGGAGACCGGTGCGCCCACGGGTCGCCGTCATCAGGCCTCCGCACACCGCCCCCACTCCCATCGACGCGGTGAGGAATCCGTACGTCGTGGCGTTGCCGCCAAATGTCTGCTTGGCGAGCACCGGCAGGGTTACCTGGAACTCGTACGCGAGCGTGCCGATGATCGCCATCATCAAGAGCGGCACCCAGAGGCGTGGATCCTCCGCGATGTAGCGGAACCCTTCGCGCAACTGCCCCCTCCCACGGTGCGTCGGCGGGCTCGGGCGCAGTGCACCGGTCTCCATCGAGACGAGCGAGAACACGACGGCGCCGAAGCTCGCGGCGTTCACGAGAAAGCAGATCCCGATGCCGACCGTCGCGATGAGCACGCCCGCGACCGCCGGTCCGACCGCGCGTGCGGCGTTGACCATCGTCGAGTTGAGGCTCACGGCATTGCGGAGCTCGTCGGCGCCGACCATCTCGAGCACGAACGACTGGCGCGCGGGATTCTCGAAGCAGTTGTTGAGCCCAAGTACCACCGCGAGGAGACAGATCTCCCAGAAGATGATCGCGTGCGTCACGACGAGGACACCGAGCACGAGTGCCTGCAACCCCATCAACGATTGCAACAGGATCATGAGACGGCGCTTGTCGACTCGGTCCGCGATGACGCCACCGTACGGACCGAGGAGGAGCACCGGCAGCGTCTGCAGCGCGAGCACGAAGCCGATCGCGGTCGCCGAGTGCGTGAGCGTGAACACGAGCCACGACTGCGCGACCGATTGCATCCAGGTCCCGATCAGTGACGTGCTCTGACCGACGAAGTAGCGCCGGTAATTCGGGATCGCGAGTGCCGAGAAGGTGCGCCGGCTGATGGCGACGAGGCGGCTCACCCGCGGCTCGAACCGGCCATCGCAGGCGAGCGCGCGAGCAGCCGCTCAGCCAGCTCCTCGATCACCGGCAGCGCGTCGAGAACGGCTCTGCGCTCGAGGTCATCCAGCCCGCGGAGCAGTTGCGAGAGGGCGTCGTTCCTTTCGGACCGGATGCGGTCGAGCAGGCGGCGCCCCTTCGGTGTCACGTCGACGCGGCAGACGCGTCGATCCCCTTCCACAACGAGGCGGCGCATCAGCCCCCCCGCCTCGAGCCGGGGCACCAGCCTGGACAGCATGGTCGGGTTCAGCCCCGCGAAACCGGCGAGATCCGAGAGGCGGAGCGGACCGCGGCGGTCAGCCGCAAAGAGCACATCGACCTCGGTCGGGGTCAGAGCCCCCGCAGCGGCGGTGGGGCGGAGGCGCTTTGCGAGGCGAGTGACCGCGAGGCGCAGGCGCGCCGCGCTCCCATCCGATGCCACCGCTTCCGTGACCGGGCGTCTCATCACACCGCTGCCTCCGATGCTTGCCTGCTGGCAAGCAGGATAGCCCCGCGGTGGTGGTAGATCCGCGTCGCTACACGGTGTCGCGGATCACGTCTCCGAGCCTGCGCACCGCTCCATCGGCCGCGCACTCGTCCAGCCCGCCGAACCCGATGATGAGCCCGGGTCGAGACGCTCCGTTCGCGTAACAGGTCGACAATGCCGTCGGGAACATGCCGAGCCGCGACGCGGTGCGGGCAACCGCCTTGTCGTCGGCTCCGTCCGGGAGAAACGCGACGAGATGGAGTCCCGCATCGGCGTTGCCGACCGTGAGCACGTCGCCGGCGTGGCGCTCGATCGCTCCGATCATGGCGTCGCGGCGAGCGAGATAGACGGCGCGCATCCGGCGCAGGTGGCGCGCGAAGTGCCCTTCCTTCAGAAAGTCCGTCAGCACCAGCTGATAGAGGGTGGGAGAGAACAGGTCGAACGTCTCGCGCATGCGCACGAACCGGGTTATGAGCTCGTGCGGGACGACCACATAGCCCAGCCGGATGGAGGGGAACAGGACCTTGCTGAAGGTGCCGAGGTAGATGACCCGCCCGCTGGTGTCCATCCCCTGCAGCGCGCCCAGCGGACGGCTCGAGTAGCGGTACTCGCTGTCGTAATCGTCCTCGAGGATCCAGGCGTTGTTGCGCTCAGCCCATCCGAGCAGCTCGAGGCGGCGCGACACGGCCATCGAGACCCCGAGCGGGTATTGATGCGACGGCGTGACGTACGCGAGCTTCGCCCGCGGCCCGAGGCGTGTGATCGCGGCGACGTCGATACCGTCGCGATCGACCGGGATCGGGACGACGTTAGCCGCCGTGGTCGCGAGAGCATGACGCGCCCCCCGATATCCGGGGTCCTCCATGCAGACCACCGAGTCGGCCGTCGTCAGCGACATCGCCGCCACTCGCAGTCCCATCTGCGACCCGGAGAGAACGATGACCTGGCTCGCGTCGCAGTCGACCGCGCGAGCGGTTCGAAGGTATGCGGCGATCGCCTCGCGAAGCGGTGCGTATCCCGCGGCGTCTCCATAGGCAAGGAGGTCAGGGGTGAGGTGCGCCGCGTGCTTGCGCGTCAGCCGAGCGAAGGTTTCATGCGGAAAGCGATCGAGCGCGGGGATGCTTCGGAACGTCCCCGCACCCTCGACGCGCGCCACGGCATCGTGCCCCGGAGGCGCGACCGGCGCCCGCACCGGCAGTGGCGGAGACATCGGCCGGCGCAGACGCATCGGTCTCGCGACCTCGTCGGGGATGCAGTCGCGCACGTACGTCCCCGATCCGACCTTGCCTTCGAGGTATCCCTCGTGGAGGAGCTGCTCGAACGCGTTCAGCACCGGAAGACGAGAGATCTGCAGTTCCGCGGCGAGCGTTCGAGTGGAAGGGAGTCGCTGACCGGGTCCGAGGCGGCCGGAGAGGATGGCCATCCGATAACCGTCGTAGATCTGGGTGTAGAACGGCACACCGGAGGCTCGGTCAAACGCGATGTACGGGGAGAGACCGGCGCTCGATGCCGTCTTCACCGCCACGACCTCGAAGGGTGCTTGGTCGCCGGGTCACAAGGAGGCGACGCATGAAGCGCCGTGGGACAGAGACTCGCGTAGCCCGAACGACCAAGCCGGCATAGCGTGAAGCGGGCATCGTGAAAACGCGAGTACCACTTCCGATCACGTGATACCAGCCATTCCAGCGTACCAATCCGCGTCGAACGCATGGTGCCATTCTGTGGTTTTCGAGGAACTGCCTCATCACCCAGAAGGATGATTTTCGCAGTGCTCCTGTCGCCGGTCATGCAGCGCATCGCGCGCGAGACATGCAACCTCGTGGTCACTCGAAGCATGATCGCGCCTTGTGCCGTACCACTTTCTCGAAATGATCTCGTGCCATTTTGCGAGTTTCCGCGAAGCAACTCATCACCCGTTGGAGTGAATTCCTCGACGAATCGTGTCGGGCGCCGGAAGACGTTTCGTATCGTGATTGCGCGAGTGCACCAATCGACTTGCTGAGGAGGCGCAGATGACGTCGCAACGCGCATGGCGGCAGCGGAGTCTCATCACGTCCGCAGCGCTGACGCAACGCTGCTTGTCGCCGCATGCGGCAGCACGAGCAATGCGACCGGGCCCTCGGTGAACAAGACCACCGCCACGTTCGCCGAGGGCCGCGACGGTCAGGCGTCGACAGCGACTGCCGCAGCGGCGAACGCCGCCATCGACGGGAAGGTCCAGTCCGGGTGGACGTCGCAGTCGGGCGGCGGTGTCGCGCCCCACCCGGCACGGCCCTGACGCCGGTTGATCCACACCGTCGGCAAGCCCGCGCTGTGCGCCGGGGTGTGGTCGTGGAAAAGGCTCTGAGCCACGTGAAGCAACCGCCCGTGCTCGACGCCCAGGTCGCCGGCCGCGCGAAGCAGGGCTTCGAAGTTGCGCGCCGCAGGCTTGTACGAGCCGACGTCCTGCGCTGTGACGATCGCGTCGAAGTGTATGTGCAGTCTCGCGTTGCTCCCGGCGAAGGACGTGCGGTCAACATTGGAGAGAATGATCAGCTTGTATCGCGCCGCGAGCAACGCGAGTGCTGCCGGCGAGTCCGGGAATGCCGGCCATCCGGCGACCGACCGCGCAAGACGCTCACAGTCTTCGATCGTCGCCGTCGTACCGACAGCTGTCGCGAGCGTTCGCATCGCGGCGGCGAGGATGTCCGGGTACAGCGCCCCGGGGGTGCGCTCCTCCTCCAGGGCTTCGGCGGTCGCGTAGCGCTCGAGCAGTTGCTCGGGGGTGAGCGCCACTCCCTGCCTCGCCGCCCACGGTGCGAGCGCGGCGGAGATCCCGGACTCCCAATCGATGAGCGTCCCGTAGCAGTCGAAGCTCAAGGCGTCGAAGTCCGTGAGCAGGGCTGGTTCCTTGTTCACGGACGCGATCATCCGCCTTGGACGGCGCCGCGACCGGTCGGGAATGCCGAGGCCGGGTGGCGAGGGCGCACTCACCTCTTGCGGCCGCTTGGGGCTAGGCTTCGCCACCGTGGAGCGATACGCCGACGGGCCCGCCTACCTGGGACCCACCACGTTCTGCCGGGTGCCGTCCCTGACCGCTCCCGATCAGCTCGACGAGGTGCGACCGGATATCGCCATCGTCGGCGCCCCGTGGGACGACGGCGTGACCTATCGCCCGGGGGCTCGTTTCGGCCCGCGCAGCGTGCGCACCGCGTCGTACCAATCCGCCGAATGGCACCTCGAGCTCGAGGTCGCGCCACTCGACGTGCTCCGTGTCATCGATTACGGCGACGCGATGTGCCTTCCGGGCATGGCAGAGGAGTCGCACACCGCGATCCGAACCCGCGTCGGCGAGGTTGCGCAGCGTCACATCATCCCGATGGTGATCGGCGGTGATCACTCGATCACCTGGCCCTCGGCCACGGCCGTCGCCGCCGCATACCCACCCGGCAGCCTCGGCATCGTGCACTTCGATGCACACGCCGACACCGGCAACAACCAGTGGGGGAACCTGTACTCACACGGGTCTCCGATGCGCCGGCTCATCGAGTCCGGCGTTGTCCCGGGGCGCAATTTCGTGCAGGTCGGCCTGCGCGGATACTGGCCCCCGAAGGACGTCTTCGACTGGATGCGCGAACAGGGGATGCGCTGGCACCTCATGGGCGAGCTCCGCGATCGAGGCGTGGTCCCCGTGATCGAGGACGCGATCGCCCAGGCGCTCGACGGACCAACCCACATCTACCTCTCCGTCGATATCGATGTGCTCGATCCGGGCTTCGCGCCGGGAACGGGAACGCCGGAGCCCGGCGGCATGCAGCCGATTGACCTCCTCGCCGCCATTCGGCAGATCGCCCTGCGCACCGACCTCGTCGCGATGGATGTCGTCGAGGTCTCGCCGCCGTATGACTGGGCGGAGCTGACCTCGCAGAATGCGCATCGATGCCTGCTCGAGGCGATCTCCGCGCTCGCCGTCAAGCGTCGCAACGGAGACCTGCCGGCGCCGCAGAATCAGTCGGAAAGCGCTTGACCGACCGCGCGCACGGTCGCGCGGCCCGGTAGCCCGAGCGCGAGCGGGATGCCGAGCGCACCCACGACGGCGAGCGCCGCGAACGGCAGGTAGGCGTTGCCCATCAGCGCCTGGATGACGAGGACCAGCACGACGCCGCCGAGGTTGCCGGCCATCAACAGGAAGCCCGCCGCGGCGCCCTCGTGTGCCCTGCCCGCGTACACCGCGGACCAGTCGAGCACGACCGGCAGGCAGGCCATGATGAGAAACCCGGTGGCGAAGAGCCAGATACCCAGCCACACGACGTCGTGGCGGAGATCCGACGCGGCGAACGCGACAGCACTGAAGGCGAGTGCCACCACGAGCATCGTTCGACGCTGGTCGCGTCCCGCGACAAGCGGGGGGAGCACTGCGGCGCCGACGATGCCGCCCGCCGTGAGCACCGCTATCAGGTTTCCAGCCGCACCCCCCTGACCGAAGTTCGTCAGCACCGGTTGCAACCAGGTTGCGACCGCGTTGTACACGCCCATGCCGATGAAGATGAGTCCCGCGAGCAACCACATGAAGCGGTCGCGCACGAGCCAGCGCAGGCTCACCGCCGTCGACGCGTTGTCACGGTACGTCGCCGGCGCACGGAGCAGCACGAGCATAAGCAGTGCGCCGATCACCGAGGGAATGGCCTCGACGCCGAGCACGAGACCAATGCCCCCGGCGCTGAAGAGGGGGCCGGCGATCAGCACCGATGCGAGGATCCCGATGAACAGCGCGACGCTGCCGATGGCGATCGCGGTCGCACGTTCCGGTTGCGGGAAATAGCGCGCAGCGACCTTGGTGATGCTGTTGAGCACGAACGGTTGCCCGGCCGCGATGACGAACTGCCCGCCGAGTTGCACGGCGAACGATGTCGGGGCGATGAGGCGGAGCAGCGCGCCGCCACCGGTGAGCACGGCGCCGACGCCGAGCGCATGTGAGAAGCGCGAGTCCAGCCAGCGCCCGACCGGCAGCGCGAGCACGACGTAGACGAAGGGAAAGATCGCGGCGAGGTCGCCCACAGTGCCGACATCCGTGTGCATGACTCTCGCGGTGTCAGTGTCGATCGCCGCGAAGGTGAGCCAGAGCAACTGCGTGCACCCCGCGAGCAGCGCGTACACCGAGAGGATCGCCCACCGTCGCGCGGGAGCACGACCGACATCTCCGCTCACGCGTTCAACCTCGCATACACCCCGTGCAGGCGATGGTACAGGCGTCGGTACTCCGCATACATGGGCTCATACACCTGCATCGCAGCCGCGTCGGGCTCGAAGGTGCGCGTCACCCGCACGCGCTCGGCGACATCCGTAAGCTCGATCCTGCCGAGCGACATCGCCGCGAAGAACGCAGCACCGCGGAGGTTCGCGTACATCGGCTCGTCGACCTGTTCGATGCGGCGGTTGAGGATGTCGGCATGGATCTGGCACCAAAGATCCGACAGGGCGCCGCCGCCGAGAATCCGCAGCGAGGGCATGGATCGCTTGATGAAGCGCTCGACGGAGTCGAGCAACCAGCGCGCGTTGAAGGCAACTCCCTCCAGCACCGCGCGCACGAGATGGGTGCGCTCGGTCGTCATGGAGAGGTTGAGGAACGCGGCACGGAGGTTCCGGTCCTCGACAGGGCTTCGCTCGCCGTTGAGCCACGGAGTGAACAGGACGCCACCCGCGCCCGGCGGCGCCGTCGCCGCGATTGCGGTGAGCCTGGTGTAGTCGGCATTCGCGCTCTGGCGGTCCTCGCCCGTCCCGACTGCGGCACGCAACCACGCAAGGCAGACCCCTGCGGTCTCGTGGTTGTTGGCGACGAGATAGGACCCGCTGCGGAGGCCGGGGACGGACGCGATCTGGTGCAACACGTCGGTGCGCTTGAAGGGCACCTCGCATCCGATCCACGCCGTCGTGCTGATCGTGATATGGCCCGCATAGGGCGCCACCGCCCCGGAGCCGACGTACCCCGAGTGCAGATCCGGGATCCCCGCCACCACAGGGATGCCGTGCGGCAGGCCGAGCTCCTCCGCGACCGACGGCTTGATGTTGCCGAGCACGCTTCCGGTCGGCAGGAGCTCCGGCAGCTTTGCCGGGTCGCGCCCCGACCTCCGCACGAGAGCGGCCTGATAGCCGCTTGCGCCCTTCGGACGGTTGTCGGTCAGCCAGGACAGGATCATCGATGCCTGCGTGGCCGCCCGCCGTCCGGTGAAGCGCATCCCGAGATAATCGAGCGGCTCGAGCAGGGTCTCGATCCTCGCGTAGACCTCGGGCTCGCGATCGCGCAGGTGGAGGTGGTGACCGAGGGGGTCGGCGCCGTGGGGTGACGGCGCACCACCGGTGACCCGCAACCAGGCCAGGAGGTTCCCCGGTGAATACCCCACGATGCTGATCGGACCGCCCATCCGCCTCGCCGAGAGCGGCCGGCCGCGGGTGTCGGCCCAAAGCAGGCAGGGCCCGACCGGCTCGTCGCCGGCGCCGACCGGTACCGTCGAGCCCCACTGACCGGTGAGGCCGACGCCGATCGCCGCGTCCGCCCGCACGCCCTGGCCAAGCACGTCGGCGACACCCTCGCGGATGCCCCGCCACCAGGTGTGCGGGTCCTGGACCGCGCCACCATCATCGGTGTACGTCGTCGGCACAGCCCGGATCGCCACCCCCAGGAGCTCACCGTCGAGGGAGACGGCGCCGATCTTCGGGCCTCCGGTCCCGAGATCGACGGCCAGGATCCAGGGCGCCGTCATGGCATCAGGGGACCACGTCGTACATCGCGTCCAGGGCGGCCGCGAACAGAAGGTCGAGCGCCTCGTTGCCCTCGGGGGAGCCGCCGAGCCCGTACAGCGCGCCGCTCTTCGCCGGTCCGAGACCCGGCGCCTTGGCGTAGGCTACCGCGGCGCGAAGATCCTCGAGGAACGCGTCCGCGACGCCCTCCGCCGTGTTGGGACGGGTGACGCAGAAATGGAGCCCGGGGGGCAGCTGCAATCCGTTGAGACGCCAGCCCTTGCTGATGAGGAAGTCATTGACGTGATAGATGTCGATGCCTTTGCCTCGGAACGCGATGATGAACGTCGGGTCGCCGAAGACCTCGAGCTCAGGAATCGCGCCGATGCCCTCGAGGATCGTCGCAGCGGTTGCGAAGATGCGCTCCGCGATCTCGAGATATCCCTGCTCCCCCAGGCTGAGCATCGCCGCCCATGCCGCGGCGACGACACCGCCTGATCGACTGCCGGACAGCCCCGGGGACATGTAGATGCCGCCCGGCCAGTCCGGGTAGCTGAAGTACTGGTATCGGCGGAGCGCGCTGTTCCGATAGAGGAGCACCGAGGTGCCCTTGAGCGCGTAGCCGAACTTGTGCGTGTCCGCTGAGATGCTGGTGACTCCGGGCAACCGGAAGTCGAAGACGGGTATGGGGTACCCGAGGCGCTCGGCCCAGGGCAGGATGAAGCCGCCCATGCATCCGTCGACATGGAGTCCGAGGTCGTATTCGAGCGCGAGCTCCGACATCTCCTCGATCGGATCGATGAGGCCGTGCGGGTAGTTCCCCGCGGAGCCGACGATCGCGATCGTGTTGCCGTTCACGTGCTCGCGCATCCAGGCGACGTCGGCGCGCCAGTCGGCGCCGACGGGCGCCTGGATCAGGCGGATGTCGAGCATGTGCGCCGCCTTCTGCAGCGCCACGTGCGCGGTGACCGGAAGGATGACCTCGGGCTCACTGATCCCCTTCTCCACCCGGCCGCGCTCGCGATACACGAGCATCGGGTCGATCAGGCTTTCCGTGCCACCGAAGGTGATCACCCCGGAGACCTCCTCCCCCGGGTGATGTCCCTTGATCGCCTCGCCGTGGAGCAGGGAGGCGGTCATCGCCACGATCTCGCCCTCGAGCTTGGTCGCGCTCGGGTACATGTCGCGCTGCAGGACGTTGGCGTGCGCGAAAAGCCCGAACGCCTCGGTGAGGAAGGCGTAGTGATCGTGACCTCCGTGGTAGATCGAGCCCGATACCCGACCCGCGTTGGCCATCCGATCCTCCTCCTCAGCCATCACTCTGAGTTCCGCGAGGATGCTCTCCCGTGATCGGGGCTCCACAGGGATGCGGTGGTGTGCCTCGAAACGGTCGCGGTACGGATGGAAGTCGATGAGGCCTTCGAAATCCTGGGATTCCTCCGCCACGTGCTGATCTTTCATCGCCGCGTGGATTGTCGCTCCAAGGCATGGCGGGGCGTCTATGCTCGGGCGCGATGGCTGACGACGTCGTGATGGTCGAGGCGTCGGGGCGCGAGGTGCCGATCACCAATCCGGGCAAGGTCTATTTCAACGAGCGCCACGAGACGAAGCTCGACCTGGTCCGCTACTACCAGTCCGTCGAGGACCCGCTCATGCGTGCGATGGGCGGGCGACCGGTTCTGCTGCAGCGGTTTCCCAATGGGGCAAGCGGACCGTCCTTCTTTCAGAAGCGCGTTCCGGACACGCGACCCGAGTGGCTCGAGACCACGATCGTCAGCACTCCCAACGGGACGACGTCGCGAGCCCTCGTCGCGGCAGATCTCGCCCACGTGCTCTGGGCGGTGAACATGGGCTGCCTCGGGTTCCACGTGTGGCCGTCGCTGGCCTCCGATCCGGAGCATGCCGACGAGCTCCGCATCGACCTCGACCCGAGCCCCGGGGTGACGTTCGCGATGGTCCAGGAAGCGGCGCGCGAGGTCCGCACCCTTTTCGACGAGCTCGGGGTGCTCTGCCTCCCCAAGACGACCGGCAACCGCGGCATCCATGTCTATGCGCGCCTACAGCCGCGGTGGACGTCATACGAGGTGCGATCCGCCGCGGTCGCGGTCGCGCGAGAGCTCGAGCGGCGCCGGCCCGACCTCATCACCGCCGCGTGGTGGAAGGAGGAGCGCGGGCGCCGAGTATTTGTCGACTTCAACCAGAACGCGCCACACAAGACCATCTTCGGAGCGTGGTCGGTGCGTGCCCGGTCGGGCGCACAGGTGTCGACACCCTTCGCATGGGCTGAGCTCGCGGAGATCAAACCCGACGCATTGACGGTGGTCACCGTGCCGCTGCGTGTCGCGCGCGACGGCGACCCGTGGCTGCCGATGTCCGCTTCGCCACAATCCCTCGAACCCCTGCTGGTGCTCCACCGGCGAGACAGCGCCGCAGGGTTGGTCGACGCGCCGTGGCCGCCGCAGTATCCGAAGATGCCGGACGAGCCGTCGCGTGTCGCGCCGAGCCGGGCGAAGAAGACCGAGGTCTAGGCGATTCGCGACCTCAGGCGGCTTGGATGACTGCGCACGCCGCAGTCTCGCCCGAGTCGATGAACCATACCGACGTCGTGGCGTCGATCCCGGCGACGGCGAGCGTGAGGTCCGAGGCCAGGTCCACGGCGCGGCGATATTCGAGCACCGCTCGTAGCGGACCTGCGGCACTGCGATCGACGAGTGCGAGCGCCGTCTCGATGGCCTCCCAGTACACCGCGTTGTTCGCATGGCCGAGTGCATCGAGATCGGTGAGGCGCAGCGGCCACGGCAGTGTCGACGCCTCCGGCACGGGCCGCGCCGGCAACTCGAGCTTTGCGGACACGATCCTTCCGAGGGTCGACGGCCCGTACAGGGCGTCGAAGGCCGCCGGCAGGCGGGTGAGGCGACCCGCCGCACGGTCGATGAGCACCCAGATGCTCTCAGCCTCGGCGCGTCCACCCTCGTTGCCGCCAATCGTGGTGCGCCGTGCCGCCCAGTGTGACCCGGAGCCACTTGCCCACGTGGCGAGCGCGACCGTGGTGTCAGCCTTGAAGGGGCTGGAGACCTGAATCACGGTCCGTCGCACGACCCAGGTGAGCCGCGCGTCCTCCGCGTGCGCATCAGCTACGTCGTCAGACGCCACATCCTGCATGTACCGCGCCATGGCATCGAGACGAAGACGGCCGTCGGGAGCTGCGTCGGAGAGGCGAATCGGACGGTGGGACCGAAAGACACGTCCGCTCCCGGGTTCGGGCACGAGCGTGGAAGGTGGGGCCGTTTGATCTCCCATGGGTCCGGATTGTGGGCACAATGTGCTCCGGTCACGCCTCAGCCTGGTTTGGTTTCGGCGCGATGAGGTACCGTAGGGTCATCGCCTCGAAAGTTGAGGTGCATCGCTCGTGGTCGTCATTCCTTCTCGAACGGACGCGCTGCGTCTGTTTCACGTTCGAGAAGGGATTGGAGAGACCAGAGTGACTGGTACCGTCAAGAAGGTCGTTGCCGAGCGCGGCTTCGGCTTCATCAGCGCTGAGGATGGACAGGAGTATTTCTTCCATCGCAGCGGACTCGACAGCTCGTTGAGCTTCGAGAACCTTGCCGCCGACGAGCGCGTGAGCTTTGAAGTGGAGAACAGCGACAAGGGCCCGCGCGCCCGCCAGGTCCGCGCGGCCTAGTCATCGCTGACTGAGGATCGTGCCGTCATCGCCGTGCGTGGCGGTGGCGGCGCATCTTCACCTTTCCGCAAGGGTCCGCTGCATACCCTGACAACGTGGCGAGACAAACGCAGCTCGAGTCGGCACGTCTCCGCCGAGACCTGGGATTGGCGCGCGCGCGCCGGCTGACGGTCGCCACGGCGCTGGGAGCCACCGGGCTCACAGCAGTCATCGCCCTTGTGGCTGCCACCACCATCCCGGGGCGAACGGCGAGCACCTCGCAGCAATCGACGACCCCATCCGAGGGTGACACGAGCGGCGTGCCGCAGCCCGGCCTGACCGGCCCGGGCCAGCTTCCCCAGCCCGTCAACGGTGGTGTGCCCATCGTCATCTCCGGCGGTTCCTGACTCCTGCTCGGTTCCGTGCTCGCCGCCGTCCTCGGCCCGACTCCCATGTGGTACGCGACACGCGCGAGCGGATATACCGCGCTCGTCCTGGTGAGCGCCACCGTCGTTGTCGGGTTGATCACGTCGCTGCGACAGAGCACGCGAAACTGGCCGAGGTTCCTCGTGCAATCGGTGCATCGCAACCTGTCGCTCCTTTTCGTCGCTTTTCTGGTGATCCACATCGCCACGTCCGTCCTCGACCCGTTCGCGAAGCTCACGGTTGCCGACGCCCTCGTCCCGTTCGTCGCGACATACCGCCCCCTCTGGCTGGGTCTCGGCGTGGTGAGTTGTGAGCTCCTGGTTGCAATCACGGTCACGAGCCTTCTGCGCGGGCGGCTCGGGTGGCGTGCGTGGCGCGTTGTGCACCTCCTCGCGTATCTCAGCTGGCCGATCGCGGTCGTGCACGGGATCGGCACCGGCACCGACACCAAGTCGATCTGGGCGCTGCTGCTCGTCACGCTCTGCACAGTTGTCGTGATCACCGCGATTGTCTGGCGTCTCTCGGTGGCCGGGCCCCGGTTCGCGCTGCTGCGGTACAGCGGCATGGCCGCTGCGTTCGCGAGCGTCGCGGTTCTCATGATATGGATGGTGGCCGGACCGCTCCAGCCCGGCTGGGCAAAGGCGGCGGGTACGCCGGCGAGCCTTCTTGCCGGCACCACTGGTCAGGTCAATGCCGCCGGCTCCGGGCGTTGAGCGCTCCATGCCTGCGGTCACGCTGACGCACCGCCTGCTGCCGGCGGGTGTGGCGAGTGAAGGCCTGGCCGCCCACGCGGCAATCTTCGGCGCGCGGCCGGCGCTGAATCCGGGAGCCATGGTCTCGGTACTCGACGCGAGCGGGTTGCGCGGACGCGGCGGCGCAGGGTTTCCAACCGGCACGAAGTGGCGAGCCGTCATGGAGAACGCCGAGCGCTCAGGCGCCGTGATCGTGGCGAACGCGGCGGAGTGCGAACCGGCGAGTCGCAAGGATCGCCATCTGATCGCCCTGCGCCCGCACCTGATCCTCGACGGACTTGCACACGCGGCCGAGACGATGGGCGCGCGTCGAGCGATCGTCTACACGTCGCGATCACACAGCGCGCTGAGTGACGGGCTCGCGCGTGCGATCGTCGAGCGCAGACGCCAGGGCGACGGTGACCTCTTCATCGAGATCCTGAACGGCCCGAACCGCTATGTCGCCGGCGAGGAGACGGCGCTGATCTCGCGCGTCTCGGGCCGCCTGGCAAAGCCCCACGTCGTCCCCCCGCGGCCATTCCAGAGTGGGGTCGATGCTTTGCCCACGCTCGTTCAGAACGTGGAAACCCTTGCGCATGCCGCGCTCATCGCCCGTTTCGGTCCGGAGTGGTTCCGTGAGGCCGGCACTGCGCGTGCTCCGGGGACGATGCTCCTCACGGTGACCGGAGCCGTCCGGGAGGCGTGCGTGGTCGAGGCAGACTCGCGCATGACCCTGGCTGATGTGATCGACCGCGCGGGTGGCCCCGTCGAAGACCCGGCTGCCCTTCTCATCGGAGGGTACTCCGGGCGTTGGGTGCCGTCCGGGGGCGTCTTGAACACACCGATGGACGCAGACATCGGCCGTGGCATCGCTGCGAACATCGGCGCTGGGGTTGTCGCCGTCCTTCCCGCAACCGCCTGCGGGGTCATGGAAACGGACCGCGTGCTCACGTATCTCGCGGATCAGACGGCGGGCCAGTGCGGCCCCTGTCATGTCGGCTTGCCTGCCACTGCGCGTCTGTTCCACGAGGTTGCGATCGGCTCGGCGCGACCATCGGCACTCGATGTCCTGGAGCGCTGGTCCGGCGAGGTGCCCGGCCGAGGCGCCTGTCGACACCCGGACGGCGCGATGCTCCTCCTGTCGAGTGCACTGCGGGTTTTCGCCGCGGATCTGCGACATCATCTCCGCCACGGCGCGTGCCGGTTCAGCGCGCGGGCGCCACTCCTGCCGGTGCCGGCTCTCGAGAAGGGGTGGTGGTGAAAGAGCGGCTGCACGTGGATCCCATCAAATGCAAGGCGCACGGCATGTGCGCCGAGCTCATCCCCGAGCGCATCCGCCTCGATGACTGGGGCTATCCGATCGTCGATCCGCGCGCGCTGTCACAAGACCTGCTGAGTCACGCCCGTCGCGCCGTCGCCGAGTGCCCTCGGGCTGCCCTCGCCGTTACCGGAGTCGACCAACCGGGAGCGCGAGACGGGCCACACGACGCCGATTGAGATCCCGCCGCCGGGGTTGTCCTCGATCCGCCAGTGCCCGCGTGTGGACCCGACGATCGCGTCACCGATGGCGAGACCGAGACCCGCTCCCTCGCCCTCGCTGGTGCCTCGGTGAAAGCGATCAAAGATGCGATGCCGCCGCTCCGGGCTGATACCCGGTCCGTCGTCGGCGACAGTGAGCCGAACGTGATTCCGCTCGCGAAGCGCGGAGATTCGAATGTGACCACCTGACGGCGTGTAGCGACATGCGTTGTCGAGCAGCACGCCGACAAGTCGATCGATCCACTCCGCGGGTGCGTCGATCAGTGCTGGCACGGATGCGACTGAGGCATCCTCGAGATGCAGCCCTCCCCGCTCGGCGATCGATGCGAACCGCTGGGCTCCCAGCTCGACCACCGTCACCACATCGACCGGCTCGGTCATGGGATCCGGTGGCATCGCATCGAACCGAGCGAGCCAGAGCAGGTCGTCCACGATCGCGCGCATCCGGCCGGTCTCACCGGCAACACGGCGCAGCGCGTCCGTGCCGGCATCGCCATCCCGCGCGCCACTGAGCGCGAGGGACGTTTCGGCTTCGATGACCGCGAGCGGCGTGCGCAGCTCGTGCGAGGCGTCGGCAGTGAATTCCAGCTGGCGGCGGCGCGCCCGCTCGACAGGTCCCGCGGCATTCCGCCCGACGACAACGGCGCCACCGAAGACCGCCGCGAGCAGAATCGGCCCGACGATCGCCTCGGTGACGAGGAGAGTCGTGACCGAGCTCGACTCGCCGGCGAGGCTGACCGCACCGACGAGCCGGCCGCCGTCGAATGCCGTCCCAGCGACGATCAGGTCATTGCCCGCAATCCACATCTCGGCGGGGGACGTTGCTCGCCGTGCAGCTGCCGTCAGCGACGGCGCGCCGACGCTTGAGCTGATCACATGTCCCGACGCGTCCAGTTGCCAGACGAGGAACGGATCATCGAGATCCGGCTCATTCAACACCTGCCGACCCCGGTCCCGTGTCAGCTGCCGCAACTCCGACGTCAGTCGCGTGGCGGCGGACGATCGGAGTGTGTGCGCCACCACGAGGTCGACCGCCACGCACAGGACAACAATCAAGACCGCGACCGCGATCGTTGTGACCGCGGCAACTCGCACCGCGTTCCTGGCGAGTCTCGTCCCGGGGATCATTGTTCGATCAGACGGTAGCCGACGCGACGCACGGCCTCGAATCGCACCCCCGCAGTCGCAAGTTTCGCTCGGAGCCGGGCGATGTGGACATCAATCGCGTTCGAAGCGATGGGATCCAGCGAATCCGGCCATGCGTGGTTGGCGATCGTGTCACGCCGAACGACGGCGGGACTCCGCCGAGCCAGCAGCTCGACGATCGCGTACTCGGTCGGCGTCAAGGCCACAACGTGACCGTTGACGGTCACGGTTCGCACAGCAGGATCGATCACCACCGCACCGGTGCGGAGATGCACACCAAGGCTCGCCGCGGGGCGGCGCATCAGGGCGCGAAGCCGAGCGAGCAACTCCTCGAAATCAAAGGGCTTCACGAGATAGTCGTCGCATCCCGCGTCGAGACCACGGATCCTGTCCGGCGGCGTGTCGCGTGCCGTCAGCATCAGCACCGGGACGGACACGCCCTGGAGACGGGCGGCGATGACCACGTCGATCCCTTGCATCGCCGGCATGCGCCAGTCGACGACGGCCGCGTCGTACATGCCTGCGCACAGGAGACGCAGCGCATCGTCACCGCGCGACACGGTGTCGACGCTGTATCCGGCTCCGCTCAATCCCCTGGTCAAGACATCGCACAGCTTCGCGTCATCCTCGGCCACGAGCAGTCGCATGGGAGCGTCCAGGTTTCCCATCGCGGTTCAGCCTACTCCCTGCGATCGCCTTCACCGTCCCGCAAGGAACGGCACGATACGCTGCCGTCATGTCCCCTCGAGGCACGCTCGCGTCCATATCCGAACACCCGCTGGTCAGTCGCGCGCTGAAGCTTGCGCGCGTTGACTGGTCGCCATCGCGGCGCCAGCCGGCGCTCGAGTGGGTTGTGGTTGCGACGCTGGTCGCGATCGCAGCCTCGCTGCTCGCCGACGCGGCGCTCGTCGCAGCCGGAACCGCGGTGTTTCCTTCGACCGCCGGCTACGACCACTTCCGGTTTGACGACTACGCCAAGCTGACCGTGATCGGCGTCGTCATCGGCTGCGCCGGGTGGCCGATCGTCACGCGCATCAGCTCGGCTCCTCGCTGGCTGTTCTCGCGCCTCGCCGTGCTCATCACCCTCGTGCTGTTCCTGCCGGATGCCTGGCTGGTCATGCGGCATCAGCCGGTTGACGCCGTCGCCGTCCTCATGGCGATGCACGTCGTTGTTGCGCTGATCACGTACCAGGTCGTCGTTCGGGCAGCGCCGTCGAAAGGTCGCGGGCCGCGCGGTACGGCGCTCTACATGAGGGCTGACGAGGAGGGGTAAAGTCAGCGCCGATGCATGCGGCGCTCATCGGCTTCGGTCTTGGCTTCTTCGTTGCCCTTCAGCTTGGTCCGATGTCCCTCTTCCTGATCCGTTCGACGCTCCGCAGTGGCTGGAGAGTCGGAGTCTCGATCGGCGCGGGAATCGCGGTGATCGACGGTCTCTACGCGGCGGCCGGCGCCGGAGGGGCAACCCCATTGCTGAGCATTCAGCCGGTCCGGCTCGCGCTCGGTCTTCTCGGAGCCGCGGTCCTCATCTACCTCGGCGCGCGGACGCTGTATGCCGCAGTACGAGTCCGCGTCGGAGGTGAGACACCGTTCGAAATCGCCACGCCCGGGCGAGCGTTCCTGACCGCACTCGGCGGCACCGCATCGAATCCTTCGACGATCGTTTCATGGGGAGCGATCTTCGCGGCAGCGAGCACGGCGGGACTCGTGCACACGACCGGCGCGGCGGTGCTCCTGGTTGCGGGAGTCGCCGTCGGCAGCCTCACCTGGGTCAGCATTCTCGCGACCGGCGTGGCGGTTGCCGGGCGCTCCATGTCCGGTCGCGCCGTGCGCGTCACCGACGGTGTTGCCGGCGCCGGACTGATCGGATTCGGCGCGGCGCTCGCGTACACCACCACGCACGACCACTGATCGAAACACGCTGACGCGCGCCGGCTACGCCCCCGAGCCCGTCCACTGGGCACGCCGGTCCGGTTGCGCCGCAAAGGCATCGCGCACGCGCCGACGCACGTCAGCGTCGAGGATCACGTCGGCGCCGATGCGCGCGAGCACCTCGGCTGCCTGCAGCATCGCGGCCTCGCCGCGCGACGAGATCGCCGCATCACGAAACCCGTGCGTGTGCGGCCCTACGCCCTCGTCGGCGATCGCGAACTCGGGATGGAGCGTCGGCGCTGCGTACGAGACATCACCCACATCGGTCGACCCAGTGCGTGCCCACGGCACGACGCGGTCCTCCTCGAGTCCGACACCCGCAAGATGGACGCTTGCGCGCTCCGCGAGCACGGCGTTCGAACGCAGGTCGAGGTAGGTCTCCTTCTCCTCGAGCTGCAGCTCACACCCGGTCGCCAGTGCAGCAGCCTCGAAGATCGCCTTGAAACGAACGTTCATCTCGCGAAGGTACGCACCGTCACGCGCGCGCGTGAGGTACTCGCCGCGCGTGAGCTCCGGGATGATGTTCGGAGCCGTGCCTCCTTCGATGATGAATCCGTGGACACGCGCATCGTCACGCAATTGCTGGCGCCAGAGTGAGATCCCGTTGTACGCGTGGACGAAGGCGTCGAGTGCGTTGATGCCACGATCCGGATTGCCCGCCGCGTGCGCGGCCTTCCCGCGAAACGTCCACTCCCAGTGCGTGCATGCCAGCGCGTACTGCACCGACGCGGTGCGATCGGACGGGTGAAAGATGAGCACGGCATCGCAGTCGTCGAAGAGACCGTCCGCGCAGAGCGGGATCTTCCCGCCCCCACCCTCCTCAGCCGGGGTGCCGACGATGGTCACGCGCGCCGCGACACCGCGGCCCCCGAGCGACTGTGCCAGCGCAATGCCCGCGCCCGCCGACGAGGTGGCGATCAGATTGTGCCCGCAGGCATGACCAAGACCGCGCAGCGCGTCGTATTCGCAGAGGAATGCGACATGCGGACCCCTGCTCCCGTGTCTGGCGACGAATGACGTCGGCATCCCGGAGACGCCGCGCTCGACTGTGAAACCGTGCTGCTCGATCAGGCCGCTGAGCAGGCGCGACGATTCGAACTCTTCGAACCCGATCTCGGCCAGCGCATGGATGGCACGCGATGCGGTCAGCAGCTCGCCGGCACACGCAGACGTGGCGTCGTGGATGGACGTGTGGATGTCGACATCCGATGTCGTGGTCATGAGGTTCTCCTGGTGGCTGCTGACAGCGCCGCCCCCATGATCGCGCCAACGGCACACGTCTCGCGCACGCGATCGCAAAACCGCGCCGCAGGATCGGCAGCGACGCTGCGGAGGTGCGCCTCCACGTCCTCAGGCGGCGAACACGGCTATCCTGCCCGCGTGACCACGGTGAAGGACCCGGCGATCGACCGGCTGTACGCCGACGCGGAGACGTCATTCCCGGACTGGGAGGTCGTCAAGGACGTCGTCGACGAGTTCATCGACCTCGCCCTCAACTACCGGCAGAGCGGTCATCCGGGAGGGTCCCGGTCGAAGGTCCACATCCTGCTCGCGACCATGCTGTCCGGGGCGATGCGCTGGGACATCCGCCGCCCCTGGCTTCGCTACGCCGATCGGTTCGTCCTGTCCGCCGGACACACTGCGCCGGTCGTGTACGCGACGCTCGCGGCGCTGAACGAGACGCTCCGCATTCGCGCGGCACGCGACGGCGATCCCGCGTTCGCATTTCCTGACGGCGGGCGATGGGCGCTCACCTTCGAGGATCTGCTCGCCCTCCGTCACCGCGGCGGACTTCCAGGCCACCCGGAGATGGCCGGCAAGACGTTGTTCTTCAAATTCAACACCGGACCATCGGGACATGGCATGCCGCCTTCGGCGGGGGAGGCTCTGGCTCTCAAGCTCGCGGGCGCCGGTGACGTCCGTGTCTTCGTGGTCGAAGGGGAGGGCGGCCTGACGGCCGGCGCGAGTCACGAGACGCGAAACGCCGCCTGGGGACTGGGATTATCGAACCTCGTGTTCCTGGTCGACTGGAATGACTACGGCATCGACGATTTCGCGGCATCCTCCGTGGTGCCGGGGACCCCGGCAACCTGGTTCGGCGCGTACGACTGGCGCGTGACCGGAACGAGGGAGGGCAGCGAGTGGGGGCCGGTCACCCGAGCGGTCCTCGACGCCGCTCGCGGCGACAACCCCGAACGAGTCCCCAGCATCGCGTGGTTCCGCACCCGGAAGGGCCGCGGATACGGCAAGTACGACAGCAAGAGCCACGGATCACCGCACGCCATGAACAGCGCCCAGTTCTGGGAGCTTCGCAAGGCATTTATGGCCAAGTACGGCACGAACTATACCGGCGTCGACGAGGCCGCTCCATCGGATCCCGACCTGCTCCACACGCAGGCGCTTGACAATCTCCGCACCGCAGCGGCCGTGCTCGCCGATCATCCCGACGTCGTCGATGCCATCTCAGACCGTCTGATCACCCTGGCCACCGAGGTTCCCACCGACATCGAGGGCGTCACCATCCAGGGACGCGGTGCCCAGATCTTCTCGGATCGCCGCTTCACCGATGCGAGCAGCTACCCCGCCGAGCTCTTCCGTCAGCCCGGCGAGA
>JBAUTG010000006.1:0-16268 GCA_049582105.1 Candidatus Dormiibacterota bacterium
CGTCAGCGGCGGCGCATGCGCGGCTCGCGCTGGCTGGGCTTGCTGAGGCACGAGGGCGGCTGAGCGGCATCGTGGGTGAAGGCGGCATCGCGCGTGCCGTGGCGTCCGGGTCGCTGCAGGCGCGACGGCTCGTCGATTGCATCCGCGTTCCCGACGAGTCGTGTGCGGATGCGGTCGCTGCAGCGCTCGAGGCCGACCTCGGCGCCTGGGTCGTCGAGGACATCCGGGCTGCCGCGACCCACCTCGACCCCTCCGGTCCGCGCGAGCGTCTCCTCGCAGCCAACCTCGAGAACCGCGAGGAGGCAACCCCTCCGTCGCCGTACCGGCTGCTGGCCGGCGCTGTCGACACGAGCCCAGAGGCCCGGGGCGCAGTCGCCCGTCTGCTCGCCGGGGTCTGGCTTGCCGGGGATCTCGGCGAGGCGCAGCGGGCGTTGACGATCGGTGCGTCGGCTGCGGTGCTCCGCGACGGCACAGTGGTCACCGATTCGGGGCTGCGAGGCGGACACCGTGTCGACACCCTCGAGCTGGCCCGTCAGGAACGGGAGGCGGCTGCGGAAGCCGAACGCGCGGCGCGCATCGAGGCGACGGCGGTCACGGCGGCGGCGAACGCACGCGAGCAACTGAGCGACCTCGATCAGGCCCTCTCCGTCGCCGTGGAGACCGACCGCACGGCACGCGCCGATGAGGCGGGCGCAGCCGCCATCGTGACGGGCGGACAGCAGGCGCTCGACGCCGCCCGGGCCCAGGAGGAGCGCGCCGCGGGACTCCTCGGGACGCGGATGTCCGAGGCACATGCCGCCGCTGAGGCGCAGTCCACGGCCGAACGGCGGCTGTCGGCGGTCGAGGAGCGTCGCACAGGACTCGAGGCGACCCTTCGCGCCCGCGAGGCACATGCCGAGACCGTTCGGGCCGCCGCCGAGGCCGCGAAGGCCGCAGCCGACGAGGCCGACCTCGTTCTCTCGCGGGCCAAGGCCGAAGGTGCTCACATCGAGGAGCGCCGTGAGGCGACGCGTCGCACGCTCGACGCTGCACGAAGCCGGCTCGTCGCTGCGGAGACGCGCCGGCTCATCGCCGAGGGCGACGCCGTGTCGGCGATCGTCCATGCGCTGCAGGGCCGTCGGGTCACCGCTGCCGCGGTGGTCGAGCTGGCGTCGGCACAGGTGGCGCACGACGCTGCTGCGGCGCCGATCGTCGAGCTGGAGCGCGAAGTGCTCGGCCTCGACGCCGAGCATGCCGACGTTGCCGTCGCGGTGGCCCGCGCCACCGACGAGCGCGACGCTGCCGCGTCGGAGGTCGTCGTGTGCGAGGCGGCCGTCGCCGAGCATGCCGGCGCGCTCCGCGAGGAGGCGGATGACGATTCGACCGAGCTCGACCCTGCGGCCGCCGAGCGTGCTGAGCGCGAGATCGTGCGCCTCGAACGGCGCATCGCCGCCCTCGGTCCCGTCAATGCGCTCGCGCCCGAGCAGCACGAGTCACTCGAAGCGCGAGTCCTGACGTTCGAAGGCCATCGGGAGGACCTGGTTCAGGCGTGCACCGAGCTGCGGGCCATGGCCCGTCGCCTCGAGCGCGAGATCGAGCAGCGCTTCGACACCGTGTTCGGCGCGGTCTCGTTCCACTTCCAGGAGTTGTACGCGGAGCTCTTCCCCGGCGGGAAGGCGACGCTCCGCCTCGAGGAACCCGCGCCCGCCACCCTCGACCTCGACGGCACGGCCGTGCGCGCAGAGGAGCGCCGCCCCGGTGTGGAGATCCTCGCCCAGCCCGCCGGCAAGCGGCTGACGCCGCTGCGGCTGCTCTCCGGCGGGGAACGCGCGCTCACCGCCCTCGCGGTCGTGCTCGCGCTGCAGCAGGTGAACCCGAGCCCCTTCTACGTGTTCGACGAGGTCGACGCGTCGCTCGACGACAGCAACGTGCTCCGTTTCACACGCCTGCTGCGCCGCCTGGGCGCGACGCAGCAGTTCCTGGTGGTGACCCACAACCACATCACGATGGCCGCCGCCGACGCGCTCTGGGGTGTCACGATCGACGGCGAGGGTGTGAGCTCGGTGCTCGGGGTCCGCTTCGACGAGGCGGAGGTCACGGGCGCTCCGACGGTCACCCTTCGAAGGGCTGCGGGATGACCCGGCTCAGCAGCCGGGGTCGCTGATGCCTCCCGACGAGATCGTCGCCCCGGTCCGGCGGAACGCCTGGTGGCGGCGCATGTCGGGACGGATGGAAGGGGCGTCGCACGCGTTCAGCGCCGGCCTCCAGGGCATCGCGGCACCGGGTCGGAAGGCCGATGATGCCTTCTTCGACGACCTGCTCGAGGTGCTCATCAGCGCTGATTGCGGTGTCGAGCTGTCCGAGCGGCTCATCGCGTCGCTGCGCTATCGGGTCCGCCACGAGAAGATCGGCGACGCACAGGCGGCGATCGCCGCCCTCAAGGCCGAGATCCTCGCGGTGATGAACACCTACGACCGGAGCCTGAAGCTCGACGACGTGCCGAGCGTCGTGCTCGTGGTCGGGGTCAACGGCAGCGGCAAGACGACAACGCTCGGGAAGCTGGCGCACCGGCTGCGCGAGGAGGGCCGGACCGCGCTCATCGCCGCTGCCGACACCTACCGGGCCGCGGCCATCGACCAGATGCGGGTCTGGGCCGATCGCGCCGGCACGGACATCGTCGCGCACCAGCCCGGGGCCGACCCGGGCGCCGTCGTCTTCGATGCGATCCAGGCGGCGCAGGCCCGACGCGTCGACGTCGTCCTCGTCGACACCGCCGGGAGGCTGCATACCAAGGTGAACCTCATGGCCGAGCTCGGCAAGATCCGCCGGGTCATCGAGCGGCTGATACCGGAGGCGCCACAGGAGGTGCTGCTCGTGGTCGACGCGACGACCGGGATGAACGCGATGCGCCAGGCACTCGCCTTCCATGAGATCACCAAGCTCACCGGGCTCGTGATCACCAAGCTCGACGGGTCGGCGCGAGGCGGGACGCTGCTCGCGGTGGAGGAGCAGCTCAAGGTGCCGGTCAAGCTTGTCGGCCTCGGAGAGGGGCTCGACGATCTCAATATCTTCGATCCCGGCGCCTACCTGGACGCCATCTTCGGGGCGACTCCTTGACAAGGTGGTGAGTACTCACTACCATACGGGCCATGACCCCAGCGGTGGCCGCCGAGCGGCTGACAGCACCGGAGCGGCGCGAGCAGATTCTCGAGGCCGCGATCACCGTTTTCGCTGAGCGCGGGTACGAGGGCGCCTCAACCGACGCGATCGCCCGCATCGCGGGGATCTCGCAGCCATACCTGTTCCGGCTCTTCGGCACCAAGCGGGACCTGATCGTCGCGACCGTGCAGCGCTGCTTCGCCGACACGGAGGAGCTGTTCACCCGCGCTGCGAAGGGGCTCGCCGGCGAAGAGGCGCTCCACGCGATCGGTGATGCGTACGTCGAGGAGATCCGCCGCAGCCCGCTCAAGCTCCGCGCGCAACTGCAGTCCTACGCGGCGTGCGACGACCCCGCGATTCGCACCGTCGTCGCTGCGGGATTCGGCGGGCTCGTCGATCTCGTCGGCCGGCTCACCAGCATGGATCTGGCCAGCATCAGCGATTTCTTCGCCAAGGGCATGCTGCTCAACGTCCTCGCGATGATGGGGCAGTTCGACGAGCCCCAGGCGTGGGCGATGCGGCTCATCGAGGGCTGTGACATGAGCCAGAAGCTGGAGACGTAACTCGGTTTTTTTTGTTCCGTGAAGTAAGTGAGTAATCACTAGGGTAAGACCTCGGAAACCGAAGACACAGAAAGGAGGAACGGCATCATGGTTCGACGGTCACAGGTCATCTGGACGTTCGCGATCACCTCGATCGCGCTTTTCATGGTCACCCTCGACAACCTGGTCGTGACCACCGCTCTGCCGGTCATCAGGCACGACCTGCATGCCAACCTCTCGCAGCTTGAGTGGACGGTCAACGCCTACACGCTGACGTTCGCGGTCCTGCTGCTGACCGGCGCGGCGCTCGGTGACCGCTTCGGCCGGCGGCGGATCTTCTCGATCGGCCTCGCGTTGTTCACGCTCGGCTCCGCGGCGTCCGCGCTCTCGACGAGCCCGACGATGCTCATCGTCGCGCGCGCCCTGCAGGGCGGCGGTGCAGCGATGGTGACACCATTGACACTAACAATCCTGAGCGCCGCTGTCTCCAAGGAGCGGCGCGGCGTCGCGCTCGGCGCGTGGGGAGGCATCGGCGGCCTCGCCGTCGCCGTCGGACCGATCGTCGGTGGCGCCATCGTCCAGGGCATCTCCTGGCACTGGATCTTCTGGGTCAACGTGCCGATCGGCCTTGCGCTCGCGCCGCTCGCGCGGATCCGTCTCGTCGAGACTCGCGGCGCCGATGGGCATCTCGATCTCGGGGGATTGCTGATCGCCAGCGCCGGGCTCTTCGCGATCGTCTGGGGCCTGGTCCGCGCCAATGACCAGGGCTGGACGAGCCCGGAGATCATCGGCACCCTCGCAGCCGGCATCGCGCTCATGGTCGGATTCGTCGTCTACGAGATCCGCTCGAGCGCGCCGATGCTTCCGATCCGCTACTTCCGGAACCGGACGTTCAGCGGCGCCAACGCCGCGTCGCTCTTCATGTTCTTCGGGATGTTCGGCAGCGTCTTCCTGCTCGCGCAGTTCTTCCAGACCGTGCAGGGGCTCTCGCCACTCTCCGCTGGGCTCCGCATCCTTCCCTGGACCGCGATGCCGATCATCGTGGCGCCGACCGCCGGCGCACTCTCGGATCGCATCAACGGCCGGACGCTCATGGCGATCGGGCTCGCGTTGCAGGGAATCGGGCTGCTCTGGATCGGCCACGTCATCACCCCGACCTCGCCGTATTCGGTTTTTATCCTGCCATTCGTCCTCAGCGGCGTCGGTATGGGCATGTTCTTCGCGCCCGTGGCCAACGTCGTGCTCGGCTCGGTGGGCGCGCGTGAGGAGGGCAAGGCGTCCGGGGCGAACAACGCCATCCGCGAGCTCGGTGGCGTCCTCGGTGTCACCGTGCTCGCGTCGATCTTCGCCCACTGGGGCGGGTACACCTCGGGCGCGTCGTTCGTGGCCGGGCTCACGCCCGCGATCACCGTCGGCGGTGTGGTCGTCCTGGTTGGCGCCGTGACCGCCGCGCTCATCCCGGCACGGCGACACGCGGCCGCGACGGAAACGCAGGAGCGCTTCGAGGGAACGGTCGCCGCCTAAGCGACGCGAGGGCGCGACCCGTGCCCTCGCTAGAGCTGGACCAGGCCCAGCGTGTTGCGGTCGGGGTCGAGGAACCATGCTGCCCGAGTGGGCCCGGTGTCCGCGATGCTGCCGACCGTCTTGAATCCAGGCAGGTCGTACTCTTCGAAAACGACCCCGCGCGACTTCAGGTCCGCCACCTCGGCTTCGATGTCATCGACCTCGAAGCCGAGCTGCGTATGACCCGCGCGCTCGGCGTTCGGTGTGACAAACAGGGCGAAGCGGGTTCCGTTCCCGGCCCGGATGAGGACCGCGCCCTCGTTCTGGGAGTCGATCTCCTCGAACCCCAGGACGTCCATGTAGAAGGCTTTCGCCTTCGCCAGATCGGCGACTGGAAGCGTTGCGTGAGCCTTGTGGTCCTTGAGCATCGTGATATCCCTCGTCGGTGGGTTGACCGACGACATGGTACGTGCGCCTCCGGCGCGGGGCATCGGACATCGCCGATCGTGTAGCATGTCAAGGCCTTGCCCTTGACACATCGCGCCACTCCGGCAGTCCTGTCGTCTCGTGCGCGCCAGGAGCGCCTGCTCGACGTGTACGGCGCGCTCCTCACCGAGCATCAGCGTGAAGCCTGCCGGCTGCACCTCCACGAGGACTGGTCGTTCACCGAGCTCGCTGAGCATCTGCAGTGCACGCGCAGCGGTGCGCACGACCTGGTCCGGCGGGCGCTCGCGCAGCTCGAGCATTTCGAGGACCGTCTCGGGCACGCGGCGGAGATGGAGCGGCGCGACCGCCTCGAGGCGGAACTCCGCGCCCGCATCGCGACGGTGAACGCCTGATGGCATTTGAGGCGCTCAGCGACCGTCTGACCGCGGCGCTCCGACGTTTCTCCGGCCGTGGCCGCCTGAGCAAGGAGGACGTCGAGGTCGGCCTGCGCGAGGTTCGCGTCGCACTGCTCGAAGCGGACGTCAACTTCCGCGTGGCCCGGGCGTTCGTCGACCGCATCCGTGAACGCGCGATCGGCAGCGACGTGCTCGAATCGCTGACTCCGGGACAGCAGATCGTGAAGATCGTCAACGACGAGTTGATCGCGCTCCTCGGTGGGGAGCAACGCAAGATCCGTTACCAGCCCCATCCGCCGACGGTGCTCATGCTCGTCGGACTCCAGGGCTCTGGCAAGACGACGACCGCCGCGAAGCTCGCGCTCGCCATCCGCCGCGACGGCCACCGCCCGATGCTCGTCGCCGCCGACATCCGGCGCCCGGCCGCGGTGCAGCAGCTGCAGAAGCTCGGAGCCGACAACCAGATTCCGGTCACGATTCCGGACGGGAAGTCGAAAGTCCCGCAGCTGTGCAAGCGCGGCGTCGCCGAGGCGGAACGCCTCAACTGCGACGTCGTGATCCTCGACACCGCTGGCCGTCTGCAGATCGACGAGGCACTGCTCGACGAGTTGCGCGACATCCGCAAGGCAACCACGGTGCACGAGACGATCCTCACCGTCGACGCCATGACGGGCCAGGAGGCGGTGAACGTCGCGAAGGGATTCGACGACGCGGTCTCTGTGGACGGCGTCATCCTCACGAAGCTCGACGGCGACGCGCGCGGCGGCGCCGCGCTTTCGATGCGCGACACCATCGGCAAGCCGATCATGTACTGCGGCGTCGGAGAGAAGGTCTCCGACCTCGAGCCGTTCGCGCCCGACCGCATGGCATCGCGCATCCTCGGCATGGGAGACGTGCTCACGCTCGTCGAGCGCGCGCAGTCGCAGTTCGACCAGAAGAAGTCCGAGGAGATGGTCGAGCGGTCGTTCGCCGGCCGCCTGACGATGGACGACTGGCTCACGCAGCTCCGCCAGCTGCGCGGGATGGGGTCGCTCGAGGGGGTCCTCGGCATGTTGCCGGGCGGCCGCAAGATGATCCAGCAGGCCGGCGCCGCGATGCCCTCGGAGCAGGACCTCGGACGCATGGAGGCGATCGTCCTCTCGATGACCGCGCAGGAACGCAGTCATCCCGAGCTCATCAAGGGCTCACGGCGCAAGCGCATCGCTGCCGGAAGCGGGACGACCATCGCCGACGTCAACCGTCTGCTCAAGGGTTTCGAGCAGATGCAGGGCATGTTCAAGAGCCTCGGCGGCAAGGGCACCAAGGGGATCCGTGGCAAGGCTCGCATGCTTCGACAGCTCAAGAACATCGATCCAACGCAACTCGGACAGGCAGGTTTATGAAAGGAGCAGGACATTGGTCAAGATCAGGTTGAAGCGAATGGGCACGACCAAGCGGCCCGTGTACCGGCTGGTGGTCGCAGATTCGCGCAGCCCGCGCGACGGCAGGTTCATCGAGGCGATCGGCTTCTACGATCCCCTGCCCAATCCGGCGGTCGTCAGGATCGATGCGGAGCGAGTGCAACTCTGGCTGCAGCGCGGCGCGCGCCCGAGCGACAGCGCGCGTCAACTGCTTGTGAAGGAAGGACTGCTCGCCGCGCGGCCGTTCACGGTCACCGTGCGCGTTGAAGCCCCGGAGCCCGCCAAGGCGAAGGTCAATGGCGCCGGCGCGAAGGCTGCCGCGCGCACAGCAGCGGCCGAGGTTGAAGCGCCCGCCGAGACTGCCGACGCGGCGGCCGAGGCCGGCGCGCCTGCAGCGGAAGTTGCAACCGCGGGCACGGGACCATCCGCCGAAGCGAGTGAGGATCCCGCGGCGGAAGCTGATGACACGGCGGAGGCAGCGCCCGCAGCAACCGAGGAATCCGCATGACCGACTACGCGGATCTCACACGCTTTATCGCCGAGCGCATCGTGTCGAATCCTTCCGCCGTGACCGTCGATGCGCGCCCGCGCGGGCGCAGCACCATCGTCACGCTGCATGTCGCGGAAGAGGACATGGGCAAGCTCATCGGCAAGACCGGGCGCAACATCGAAGCCGTTCGTGCGGTGGTCCGCGCGGCGGGGCTTCGTCACCATCAGCGGGTCCAGGTGGAGTTGAAGGACCTGCGGTGACGTCCGGAGGTCAGCCGCTCGCACCGGTCAAGCTGCGCGTCGCGCAGGTGCTGCGCTCGCACGGTGTGCGCGGTGAGGTTCGAGTCGAGCCGTGCGGTGGCGACTGGACCCGTTTCAAACCGGGCACGCGCGTGGAGATCGAGGACGGCTCGCGGGTGCTCACGGTTCGGACGTCGCGTCAGGGACCGGGCAACGCGGTGCTGCTCGGGTTTGACGAGATCACGAGCCCGAACGACGCCGACCGCCTGCGCACGCTCTACCTGTGCGTCGACACCGACGCGGCGCGCCCGCTCTCCGACGGCGAGTGGTTCGTGTGGCAACTGGTCGGCCTGCGGGTGCTCGACACGACCGGTGCAGACGTCGGCGTCGTCGAAGACGTCGAAGCCGGCGTCGGCAACGATGTTCTGGTCATCAACGACGGCAACAACGTCCATCGACTCCCGATGGCACGCGACTACGTCAGGTCGGTCGACGTCGCGGCCGGCACGCTCACTGTCGCGCCGTGGCAGGAGGAGACGGTGTGATCCGGTTCCACGTGATCACCATCTTTCCGGAGGTGTTCCCGGGGCCGCTCGGCGTCGGCGTCGTGGGACGCGCGATCGCCGCCGGCGACGTCGCCCTGCAGGTGTACGACCTTCGTGACCACAGCGAGGGGAGGCACCGTCAGGTCGACGACGAACCCTTCGGTGGTGGCGCCGGCATGGTGCTGAAACCTGAACCGCTGATCCGCGCGGTCCGAGCCGTGCGCGAATCGGATCCCGGAATTCGATGCATCCTGCTCTCGCCGCAGGGACGGCAGTTCGATCAGGGTGTCGCCCGCGAGCTGTCCGGCGAAGGCGCCGTGCTGCTCGTCTGCGGCCGTTATCAAGGCGTCGACCAGCGCGCCCGGGACGAGATCGGCGAGGAGCTGTCCGTCGGTGACTACGTGCTGAGCGGCGGTGAGGTTGCGGCGATGGCGGTCATCGAAGCCACTGCACGGCTGGTTCCCGGCGTCGTCGGCTCACCGGAATCGCTCGGCGACGAGACCTTTTCCGAGGGCGCCGGCGGCGGATTCGAGGCGCCCCTCTACACACGCCCCGCGGAGTTTGAGGGACGAGCCGTCCCCGCAGTCCTCCGCGAGGGCAACCACGCCGCAATCGCCGCGTGGCGTCGCAACGAAAGCACACGACGGACCGGGCTGCGTCGCCCCGATCTGATACGGTCTGGCCCCAGGCCCGGAGGAACAACGTGAATGTCATCGATCTGCTCACGCGCGAGCAGGAAAAACAAGAAGTCCCGATCCTGCGCTCAGGCGACACCGTGCGCGTGCATGTGAAGGTCGTCGAAGGAACTCGTGAGCGCATCCAGGTGTTCGAGGGTGTCGTGATCGCCGTCAAAGGCAAGGTCGGGCTCTCGACGAGCTTCACGGTTCGCCGTCTTGCGCACGGCGTGGGGGTCGAGCGGACGTTTCTCGTGCACGCCCCTCGCATCGACAAGATCGAGGTGCTCCGGCACGGTCAGGTGCGACGCGCGAAGCTGTTCTACCTTCGCGAGAAGGTCGGCAAGCATGCTCGCATTCGTGAGCGTCGCCAGCCGGTCGGCGGCCCGGAGATGACATTGCTGCGCGCAGAGCCGGACGCGGTGGCGGCGGACGATGTCGAGCCCGAGGAGCTGCCCGCTGTCGAGGACGATGCGGTCGAGGCGGATGAGCCCGAGGTGAGCGCAGCGGCGGACGACACTGAGGTCGCGGCCGCAGAAGAGCCTGCGCCGACAGCGGAGAGCGACGGCGGAGCGTAGTCGAGGGTCGCGAAGCCCGGAGCAACTGCCTCCGGGGCGGCCCCTCAAGGACCGGGTGGGCCACGCGGGCGAGGCCGCGGCGCTCGCCTACCTCAAGGAACAGGGCTTCCGCATCCTCGCGCGCGACTGGCGCTCGCGCATCGGCCAGATCGACATCGTCGCCGAGGACGGTGAGACGCTCGTCCTCGTCGAGGTCAAGGCACGGCGCGGGACCGGGTTCGGCCGGCCGGAGGAAGCCGTGGACGAGCGGAAGCAGCGAAAGCTTCGCATGCTCCTCGAGGTGTACCGCGGCCAGACGCACCGGCTCAAGCAGCCGTGCCGCATCGACGTCATCGGGTTGCTCATGGACAGCGATCTCAAGGTGACGAGCGTCGAACACATCCGCAACGCAGTGCAGGACGGTTAGCCTGCTGATCGACCGATCGACTGGTTCGCGTGGCGAGCGATGCCGAGGGTCCTCGGGGCAGCCTTCGGAAAACCCCAGCATCAGGAGACACTTGCTACACTGCCTTGTGTGATTGCGTGTGCAATAAGTTGCGCCACACGAGGCCTCGCCGGCGTGCCGGTGATGGTCGAGGTCGACGTGGCGAACGGACTGCCCGGCTTCACGATCGTCGGGCTGACCGATCGAGCCATTCAAGAGGCGCGCGAACGAGTCAAGCCGGCAATCCGCAACGCCGGGTTCTCCTTCCCGCAGCGCCGGGTCACCGTGAACCTCGCTCCCGCGGAGATGCCCAAGGAGGGGACCGGGTTCGATCTCGCGATCGCGTGCGCGGTGCTGCGGGCGGAGGATCCATCACTCCTGCTGGACGGCATCGGTTTCATCGGTGAGCTCGCCCTGGACGCGACGGTTCGCCCGGTCACGGGAGTCCTCCCGATGGCTCGATGCCTGGCCACCGCCGGGATCACGCGGCTCGTGGTCGCCGTCGACAACGCGCCGGAGGCGGCGCTGGCCGACGGGCTCGAGGTGCTCGGGGCTCCATCGCTGCAGGCGTGCATCGAATATCTGCGAGGCGAGCGGTCACTGGTCCGCGCCGTGCCCGACGCATCGCCGGCACCGGCAGCGCCGGAGCTCGACCTTGGCGCGGTTCGCGGTCAGGGCCAGGCGAAGCGCGCACTCGAGATCGCTGCGGCGGGCGGACACAACCTGTTGATGACCGGTCCGCCGGGAGCCGGCAAGACGATGCTCGCGCGGACGTTTCCGTCGCTGCTGCCCGACCTGCGGCCCGATGCCGCACTCGAGGTCGCGGCCCTGTACTCGCTGCGAGGCACGCTGCGCGAGCGTCCCCCGACCACGCTGCGTCCGCCCTTTCGCTCGCCGCACCACAGCATCTCCCGAGCCGGGCTCGTCGGCGGCGGCAGCGGCCTCGCTCAGCCGGGAGAGATAAGCCTCGCGCACCGCGGGGTTCTCTTTCTTGACGAGCTCTGCGAGTTCTCCCGTCAGCATCTCGAAGCGCTCCGCCAACCTTTGGAGGAACACTCGGTGACGGTCGCACGAGCGCGAGCCGCGGTGACCTACCCGGCCGACTTCATGCTCATCGGCGCATCCAACCCCTGTCCCTGCGGTCACTTGGGCGACGCCCGCGGGTGCAGTTGCGAGCCGCGCCAGCTCACCGCGTATCAGAGCCGGCTCAGCGGGCCGATCAAGGATCGGATCGACCTCATGGTCGCGGTGCCGCGCCAGGAATATCGGGAGATCTTCGAAGGGCGCGACGAGGAGTCGTCGACTGCCGTGCGCCGGCGCGTGGAGGTGGCACGGTCGCGGCAGAGTGACCGTCCCGGCACCGCCAACGGTGCGCTCACGGGACGAGAGATCCTTGCCGCAGCTCGATCCACCGCGGCGGCACGCCGTCTGCTCGCCCTGTCCGGCGAACGCCTCCATCTGAGTGCGCGTGCGTTCTTCCGGGTCCTGCGCGTGGCCCGGACGATCTCCGACCTCGCCGGAGATGACCGCGTCGGCGAGGACGCGCTGGCCGAGGCGCTCCACTATCGAATCGAGGCTGCGGGGTGACCGCGGAACCGCGGTGGATCGATCCCGACTCGCCCGAATGGCCCGCGCGTCTCGAGCATCTCGCGCTGCCGCCGCGGGGTTTCTGGCAACTCGGGACGGCCGGACCGTCCTCGCCGTCGGTCGCGATCGTCGGCTCGCGTCGCGCGACCTTCGGCGGCGTCGAGATCGCGGCGTCCATCGGCCGAGAGCTCGGGGCTGCCGGCATCCAGGTCATCAGCGGCATGGCGCTCGGAATCGACGCGGCGGCACATGCCGGCGCGCTGGAGGGCGGCGGGACGACGGTCGCGGTGCTCGGCTGCGGCATCGATATCTGCTATCCGTCGCGCCACTACGGGTTGCGCGATCACATCGTCGCGAATGGAAGCGTCATCACCGAGGAGGTCGCGGGAACCCCGCCGCTCCGCTACAACTTTCCAAAGCGCAACCGGCTCATCGCGGCCCTGGCGCACGCGATTGTCGTCGTCGAGGCGACCGAACGCAGCGGCGCATTGAGCACCGCCCGCTGGGCCGCCGACCTGGGACGCGACGTCCTCGCAGTCCCGGGCTCGATCCGCGCCCGGCAGAGCAGCGGGACCAACCTGCTCATCCGCGACGGGGCGAGGCCGTTCCTCGGCATCGGCGATCTCTTCGACGCGGTCCCGGCGCTTCGGGAGGCCGCGCCGCACGCCGCCGTCGACGCCGACCCAGGCCTTCGGCCTGACAGTCTCGAGCGTTTCAGCCCCCCGTTGCGGGAGATACTGGCACGCATGGGAAAGCAGCCGGTTCACCCTGACCAGGTCGGGATCGCCCTCGGGCTCTCGCCGTCGGTGGTCGCGACCCGGTTGGGGGCACTGGAGCTCGCCGGAGCCGTAATGTCCCTGCCCGGAGGCCTCGTGGCCCGTACCGTGTAACCGGCGCCAGAGCCTCACTAGGAAGTCCAGAAAGTGTCACGTCTGATCATCGTCGAGTCGCCGAGCAAGGCGAGAACGCTCGCCCGGTTCCTCGGGAACGAGTACGTCGTCCTCGCATCGATGGGACACGTCCGCGATCTGCCCAAGTCGAAGATGGGCGTCGACGTCGAAGGCGGTTTCGTGCCCGAGTACGAGCTGATCAAGGGCAAGGAAAAGCAGATCCGCGATCTGCGCGCCGCCGCGAAGAAGGCGACCTCGACGCTGCTCGCGGCGGACCCCGATCGCGAGGGAGAGGCGATCGCCTGGCACCTCGCGGAGGCGCTCGGCCTGCGTGACCCCGACCGCATCGTGTTCCACGAGATCACGAAGCTCGCGGTCGATGCGGCGCTCGCACATCCCCGAAAGATCGACCGCTCGCTGGTCGCCGCACAGGAGGCCCGCCGAGTCATCGACCGGCTGGTCGGCTACCGGCTGTCACCCCTGCTCTGGCGCAAGGTCAGGGCGGGACTCTCGGCCGGGCGCGTGCAGTCGGTTGCGGTGCGCCTCGTGGTCGACCGCGAGACCGAGATCGACGCGTTCGTCCCGGTCGAGTCCTGGACCATCGACGCTCTTCTTGTCAAAGATGGCAGCAACCCGTTCACCGCGAGACTGGTGGGCAGGCGCGGCGACAAGGACACCCCGGAGCGCGAGAAGCTCGAACTCGGCACCGAGGCTGAGGCGAACGAGGTCATCGCAGCACTCGGCCTCGACGACAAGGGCGCGGTCACCGCACTCACCCCGCCATTCGTCGTTCGCTCGATCGAGGTCAAGGAGCGCTCCAGTCTTCCGCAGGCGCCGCACACCACGAGCACGCTCCAGCAGGACGCGAGCTCGCGACTCGGTATGCCACCGAAGCGAGCCATGAGCATCGCCCAGCAGCTGTACGAGGGCGTCGAGCTCGGCAGCGCCGGGTCCACCGGACTCATCACCTACATGCGCACCGACTCGGTCCGCATCAGCGATGCCGCCAAGGATGCGGCCAGAACACAGATCACCACGATGTACGGCAAGGAGTACGTCGGCAGCGGCGCGGTCCGCGGCAAGAAGGCAGCGCTCAACGTGCAGGACGCGCATGAGGCGATCCGCCCCACGGACGTGAGCCGCACCCCGGACTCGGTGTCCGAGCACCTCTCGCGCGACCAGCTGAAGCTGTATGACCTGATCTGGCGACGTTTCGTCGCGAGCCAGATGAGCCCGGCGAAGTACCTGAACACCAGCGCGATGATCGACGCGGCCGACTACGTCTTCCGAGCCTCCGGTTCGGTCGTCACCTTCGAAGGGTTCCAGAAGGTCTGGAAGCGTGATGACGACAAGGACAAGGACACGACGCTGCCACTCCTTGTCGACCAGGAATCGCTCACCTGTGTCGAGATCACGTCCGAGCAGCACTTCACGCAACCGCCGCCCCGGTACACGGAGGCGACGCTCATTAAGGAGCTCGAGGAGCGCGGCATCGGCCGGCCGTCGACCTATGCGGCCACGATCGAGGTCATCCAGGAGCGTCAGTACGTGAAGCAGGTGGAACGCCGCCTGCATCCCACGGAGCTCGGCAAGACCGTCGACTCGGTGCTGCGCCAGAACTTCCCCAACATCGTCGATATCGCGTTCACCGCAGACCTGGAGCGGCGCCTCGACTCGGTGGAGGAGGGCACGCGAGAGTACGAGCCCACCGTACGCGAGTGGTACGAGCCGTTCGCCGCGACACTCGAGCGCGCCGAACGCTCGATGGAGCGAGTCCGCGTCCCGGCTCGGGAGACGGGCGAGGAGTGTCCCGAGTGCGAGATCGGCCGGCTCGTGGTCCGCGAGGGAAAGTTCGGCGAGTTCGTCGGCTGCTCGCGCTTCCCCGAGTGCACCTACATCAAGGACCGCAAGAAGAGCGAAGCGGTCGCGACCGGCGACCCGTGCCCCGTCTGCGGGAAGCCCCTCGTGACCCGCCAGGGAAGGCGTGGACCCTTTGTGGGTTGCTCGGGCTACCCGAGTTGCACCTACATCAAAGGAGACAGCCCGGCCGCCGCAGGCGAGGCCGAGGCCGCCGAGCCGGAGGTGCTCGGCGCCTGCCCGACGTGCGGGAAACCACTTCGGCGTCGGAGCGGCAGGCGCGGATCCTTCGTCGGATGCACCGGCTACCCCGACTGCAAATACATCCAGCCCGGCGCCGCCGGCGCGCGACCCGCGGGACCCACCCCGGAGCCGACTGGCGAGGCGTGTCCCGACTGCGGCAAGCCGCTCGTGACGCGTCAGGGCCGCTACGGCCCCTTCGTCAGCTGCTCGGGGTACCCGGCGTGCAAGTACCGGCCACCGAAGACCGCGAGCGCATGAACCAGGCACACGCGACGACGGTCGTGGCGGTGCAGCGCAACCGGCAGGTCGCCGTCGCCGGCGACGGACAGGTGACCGTCGGCGACATCGTCATGAAGCGGCGCGCCTCGAAGGTCAGGCGCCTCCATCACGGTCAGGTCGTCTGCGGGTTCGCCGGTGCAGTAGCTGATGCGTTGACGCTGTTCGACAAGTTCGAGCAGCACCTCGACAAGCATCAGGGCAACCTCGTGCGCGCGGCGATCGGACTCAGCAAGGAGTGGCGCACCGACAAGTACCTGCGCCGCCTCGAGGCCATGCTCATCGTCGCCGACGCCAATCGCATCCTCCTGCTGAGCGGCGACGGTGAGGTCATCGAACCTGACGATGACGATGGCGTGGTTGCGATCGGGAGCGGCGGTCCCTACGCGCACGCCGCCGCCGCCGCGCTGCTCCAGAGCACCGACCTCGGTGCCGAGGAGATTGCCCGGCGTGCCCTGCACATCGCGGCGCGACTGTGCATCTACACCAACGAGAACATCACCGTGGAGACGCTCGACCTGGCGGCGCCGGCGGACCCGGCTCCAGCGTGAGCGCGGTCGTGGCGCTGGAGCCCGCACCCGACAACCCCGGCGAGCAGACCTCCGACGAGCATGACTCGCAGGAGCCACGCCCGCTCAAGCCGGGCGCGAATGCCGAGCACGAGCCTCGCGATCTGATCGAGGCGGTCGCGGGCGAGACCCTGCGCCCCGCCGAGGTCGTCAGGCGGCTCGACGAGTACATCATCGGCCAGCACGAGGCCAAGCGATCCGTCGCGATCGCGCTGCGCAACCGGGTGCGGCGCCGGATGCTCTCCGACGACATGCGCAACGAGGTGCTTCCCAAGAACATCCTCATGATCGGCCCGACCGGCGTCGGCAAGACCGAGATTTCCCGGCGCCTGGCCAAGCTCGCCAACGCGCCGTTCCTGAAAGTAGAGGCCACCAAGTTCACCGAGGTCGGCTATGTCGGCCGCGACGTCGATCAGATCGTGCGCGACCTTGTCGAGACCGGCATCGCGCTCGTGCGCGCCAGCAAGCGCA
>JBAUTG010000007.1:0-2050 GCA_049582105.1 Candidatus Dormiibacterota bacterium
CCCGAAAGTTGATCCACCGGCGCTGCGGATCCATGTCGCGCACCTCGATCGTGAGCGGTCAGCGCCGCCCGAAGGACGGAGCCTCCAGACGGATGGTCTGGCCGGGCTGGGCCGGTCCACGCGGCGCGGAGGAAAGATATGTGGCGTCGGTCCATTCGCCCAAGCGCTCGGGCGCCGTCAAAACCCGCCACACCGAATCGGGCGGAGCAGAGGTGACCGCCGCGGGGCAAACGTTGACGATCATCGATGAGAGTTTGAACCTCCCCATCCGGCCCTACGGGCCACCTTCCCCACGAAGTGGGGAAGTACCCGGCGAAGCCGGGAAGTGGGATCTTCACTTCCCCGCTGTGCGGGGAAGTACCCGGCGAAGCCGGGATGTGGGATCTTTACTTCCCCGCTGTGCGGGGAAGTACCCGGCGAAGCCGGGATGTGGGATCTTCACTTCCCCGCTGTGCGGGGAAGTACCCGGCGAAGCCGGGGGATGGGGAGACGCAAATCAAGAAGTACCTCCCCATCCGGCCAATTTGCGGAAGTGCCGCCGGCCGCGGGCGGCGGGGTGACGGATGTCAGGGTTGCGTCACTCTCTCAGTGCCGCTACAGCGGCTGCGACGAACGATTCGTAGCGTCGCGCTCGCACAACCCCGTGCCGCACCGGGTCGATGCGCCAGCTCATGGCGTCGGCTATGTCCCAGTAGGGATTGTGGGGTGGCGACTCGACGCGGATCGCTCGGTAGGCGTTGAGCACCCCATCCGCGGCCTGGGGTCCGATGTCGAGCCATAAGTTGATCCGGCAGTGCGCGATGTCGACCGAGGCCGGTCCGAGGCATCCGTGCAGCCAGTCGACTATCGCCGACGGCTTAGCGCCGGTCCAGAGCACGTTGCCGGGGTGGAAGTCGCGGTGGATGAAGACCGGCCGCTCGTCGGGCGCCGGCCCGTGGAAGATCTCGACCGCTCGCCGCCAGATTCGCGGATCGGTCCACCAGCCCGGCACCGGCAGCGGGTCATCCAGGCCCCACGGACGGTATCGAGGTAGCGCGTCGTGCGGGAGCGCCAGCGAATGGATGCGACGAGCTAGTTCCGCGAGCTCGTGAAGCGGTGGCCCCAGCTCCCGGGGCCTCATGCGCCGTCGACCGGGCATTCGAGTCATCAACAAGGCGGGCCAGCCGGCGTCGCCACCGTCTTGGTCGATCGCCACCACTCTCGGCACAGGCAGGTTCGTGGCCGCGAGCCGGTGCAGGATGTTCGCTTCGCGCCGGGCAGAGTCGGGCTCGGACCGATCCGGGCGATACAGCTTGAGCACCACCCGGAGCCTCCTGCCTTTCGCGTCACGCATATCCAGCGCCGTGACGAAACCGGTGATGCCGCCTGGGAGCGGACGGACGGCGCTGATCGACCACAAGCCGTCCGTCGCCAGACGTGCCCACGTCAGGCCGCGAGCGATTGCCGCCGCTGCCTCGCTGCTTGTCAACGCTTTGAAAGTATCGGTGTGACGGATGTCACGGTTGTATTGTCGTGCCGTTATGACGGCCAAGCTCCACGACCTCATCACCTCGTACATCGACGCCGTCGGAGAAGGACGGCTCGACGACATCCGGCCGATGCTCGAACCGGATGCCGAGTTCACCGTCGGAGACACCACGCTTCGCGGCGCCGAGGCTTTCATCGGCGGGTTCCGGCGGCTCGCTCCCATCATCAAGCGCAACGAGATCCACAAGATCTTCGTGGACGGGGACGAGGCGTGCGTGATCTACGACTTCGTCACGGACACGCCGGTCGGGCCGGTGGTGTCGGTCGAATATTTGAAGTTCAAAAATGGCCGCATCGCGTCCTCGCTGCTGGTGTTCGAGCGGTTGCACTGGCCGGAGGTCATGGCGGAGCTGACCAAGAGGGCCGCCAACACTTAGTGGACCGTACCAGCCAGAGCTGGAGCATCCGACGTCCCAGACGGCCGGGCGCCCTGCGGGCGCTGATGCCGGCGTTGCGGGCCCCGGCGATCGTCGTCAGGCATCTCTCGATGCCATCCTCCTCTCGCCACCCGCGCCTTGGCACC
>JBAUTG010000008.1:0-2190 GCA_049582105.1 Candidatus Dormiibacterota bacterium
GCCACAAAGTCGAGATAGAAGTGGAGATTTGCAGCGTTTGCTTCAGTTTCGAATCCGACCACGGGAATGGCGACGAACATCGCGCTGAGTACGAGGCGCAACGGTCTGGAGAGAATCAGCCCCTCGGTCGCCCGGTACAGGAACACGCCCAGGAGGGATACCAGCAGCGCTGAGCCGACCCCGAAGATCGGCGCGGCCCAGGACAGCGGAAGCATCGCAGCGATCGCCGCGAACAGGCGCGGCACCACGTGCAGATAGCCGCTGTAGGGGATGGTGAATGCGTGCAGGATGCCTCTGTTGAGCGCCTGATTCAGAAAGACGCTTGCGTCCTCGGCCCAGATCGTGTTGTACGCGGTGTCTCCGGGCATCCGGACGACCTGGGCGAACGTGCCGATCACCACCACAGCAGCGGCAACGAGCGCGCTGCGGCGCCGAAAGGACGTCGCCGGCGACACCGGGAAGAACTCGTCGAGCAGACCACGCGAACGGGGTTCGCCGATCGCTGAGCTCTCGGTCAACAGCGCTCCCTGAAGTCCCTGATTGCCCTCCCGCGCCGTCCCACGGCGGATCGATGATAACCCTGGTTCCGAAGTGTGGAAGCGTCCGATGCGACGAGCTCGCGGCGTGTTACCCGGACAGGTCGAGCTTCATCCTTTCGAGGAATTCCTCGGCGGACGCTCGCACCTCAGGCGAGGCGCTGTCGTCAGCAACCACCTGTCGCGCCATCCGCTCCGCGCGATCGAGCAACTCGCCGATCACGTCCGGATCCTCAGTGGACCATCCTCCTGACGCGACAAACCGGATGGCACGATCGACCTGACTTCGTGTGCCGGGCACAGGCTCGAGTTTGACGTAGACCCCGCACCGGGCGTTAGCGTGCACGCATGGCCGACTTCACCGACGAAGACCTTCGCGGCGCCCGGTTCGAGCAGGTCGACCTGAACGGCGCTGAGTTCCGCGCCGTCGACATGTCGAACGCCCGGTTCGGCAGCGTCGACATGACCGGCGTGGTGATGCGCGGTGTGGACCTCGTCAACGTGGACATCCACGCAGTCATCTCCAACCTACGAATCAACGATGTCGACGTCGGCCCGCTGGTCGAGGCCGAGCTCGACAGACGATATCCGCTGCGTTCCCGTATGCGCCCGACAGACCCGGCCGGATTTCGCGAAGCGTGGGACATCCTCGAGGGGCTTTGGGACCAGACAGTCGCACGGGCTCGTCGGCTGCAACCCGAACAACTCCACGAGTCCGTTAACGGCGAGTGGTCATTCATCGAGACGCTGCAGCATCTCGCGTTCGCTACCGACTCGTGGATCACACGGGCGATCCTTGGCGATCCGTCGCCATGGGATCCATTGGACCTGCCATGGGACGAGATGCCCGACACGCCGGGCGTGCCGCGCGACCGCGCCGCGCGACCCTCGCTCGACACGGCGCTCGAACTGCGCCGCGACCGGATGGCGACGGTGCGCGGCGTAATTGAAGGTCTGACAGACGAATCACTTGACAGCAACACCGTGCCGGTCGAAGGACCAGGCTGGCCGCAGCCCCGGAGTCACCAGGTGCGGCAATGCCTGCGGATCATCCTCAACGATGAGTGGGTGCACCGCCTGTACGCCGAGCGAGACCTGGGGGTGCTGGAGGCACGCTCCGCGTAGCGCGCTCGTCAGGGTGGCGCTTCCACGACGGGAATACCGTCGTCCGTATGAATGCGCCACCCCTGCTCGTGCACCGCACGGTGATGCCGCCGGCACAGGGACACCAAGTTGCCGAGCTCGGTTGGACCACCGTCCGCCCAGTGAATGATGTGATGCCCGTCGGTCCACGCCGGCGGGCGATCGCAGCCCGGGAAGCGGCAGCCGTTGTCGCGCAGGCAGAGGGCGGTGCGGATGTGCACCGGGATGGTGCGCGTCGCCCGTCCCACCGAGAGCGGCACAACCGGCGTCGTGACGTTCGAGAGCCACGCATCCGAATCAACGTCAGACGGCGCCACGCTCACCTCGGTCCTGACCGCGTCGCAGGCGATGCGGCGCGCGCTCGCCGGATGGATCGGTCCCACGCCCTGGAGCACCGCTGCCTCCGCGTCGGCGCCGCTGCGCAGCGCTGCCGCGCTCACCGTGACGGTGAGATGGGGACGCTGTCCGTGCACCTCGGGATGAGTCCGGCTGCGCAATTGCGCGGCAGCAA
>JBAUTG010000009.1:0-6605 GCA_049582105.1 Candidatus Dormiibacterota bacterium
CGCTCGCACTCCTCTCCGATGCGGCGCACATGCTCACCGACGTCGCAGCGATCGGCGTGTCGATCGTGGCGCTGCGGCTCGCGCAGCGCCCACCGAAAGGCGGCCTGACATTCGGGCTGAAGCGCGCCGAGATCCTCGCGGCGCTGGTGAGCGGCGCGACGCTCCTGGTCCTCGCGGCGGTCTTGATCTTCGAGGCCATCCTGCGGATCGCGTCGCCACCGACCGTCACCGCGAGCGCGATGATCGCGACCGCCGCCGCGGGCGTCGTCGTGAACCTCCTGGTGACCTGGCAGCTGTCACGCGCAAACCGCCGCAGCCTCAACATCGAGGCGAGCTTCCGCCACATCCTCACCGACCTCTACGCCCTCATCGGCACGCTGGTCGCGGGCGTCGTGATCGTGATCAGCGGCTTCGAGCGCGCCGATGCACTCGCGTCGCTGGTGGTCGCCGGTCTCATGGTGTACGCAGGCGTCCGGCTCCTCGGCAGCGCCGGCCGCGTGCTCCTCGAGGCCTCTCCCGCCCACCTCGATCCCGAGGAGATCGGCAGCGTGCTCGCGGCACATCCGCACGTCGTCAACGTCCACGACCTCCATGTCTGGGAGCTCACGTCCGGTTTCCCGTCGCTCTCGGCCCACGTGCTCGTCCATCCCAGGGACGACTGTCACGCGATCCGGCTCGACCTCGAGCACTTCCTCCAGGAGCGCTTCCACGTGGAGCACACGACCTTGCAGGTCGATCACGCTCCGCCGGAATTCCTGACGGTCGCGCGACTCGTGCCCGACCGAGATCGAGTGCGAGAGTAGCGCGAACCCTTCAGACGCTCGGCGCGGGCTTCGCGCATGCGGCGCACACGCCGAGCACCGCGAAGTGATACGGGCGCAGCTCGAACCCCAGGCGGCGCTTGGCGCCCTCCGCCATCGCCTCGAAGAGATCCTCGGGGGCTTCGATGGTGTCCCCGCAGACCTCGCAGACCAGGTGGCCGTGGGCCTCGGTCGCGAGGTGGTACGTGGCGGCGCCGTGCCCGAGGTGGTTGTGGATCACGACGCCGAGGCGCTCGAGCTCCTCGAGGTTGCGGTAGACGGTTGAGGCGTGGACGTCCGGCGCCAGGGCTCGAACCGCGACGAGCAGCTCCTCGGCCGTCGGGTGGCTGGCTCCCTGGACGAGGGCCGTGAGCACCAGCCGCCGGGCCGTCGTGACCCGGGAACCGCCGTCGCGAAGCTGGGCGACGAGTTCGTCGACTGTTGTGGGCGCCATAACCACAGGATAGTCGCCGTCCGATCGCCGGGGCGCGGACGGTGCATATGGCTCCTGGACGCTGTTGCGAACTGGTCGCGTTTTGATACGCTGAGGCGGCTCCTGACGTTGAGGGGGCATGAGGAGGTTGCCCATGGCCGCGTCGCCGTCTCGCTGGACCCGGATCCGCGGCTCGCTGACCCCCAGGGAATGGGGCCGGGTGGGCGGCATGGTCGGGTTCATCATTGGCCTCTACGTCGTGGGCTGGGGTGTGTTCATCGTCGCCATCCTTCCCGAGCACTCGAAGTTCCTCGGCATCGGAGTCGCGGTCACCGCGTACACCCTGGGCCTGCGTCACGCCTTCGACGCGGACCACATCTCAGCCATCGACAACACGACTCGCAAGCTGATGTCCGAAGGCAAGCGGCCGATGTCGGTCGGCTTCTGGTTCTCGCTCGGTCACTCGAGCGTCGTCTTCGTGCTGGGGATCGGCCTCACGTTCGCAGCGCGCGCGATCGTGACCGAGGTCAGCAGCTCGAACTCGACGGTGGCCACATTCGGCGGCATCATCGGCACAGCGGTGTCGGGTTCGTTCCTCTATCTGATCGCCGCGCTCAACCTCGTGATCCTCGTGGGGATCGTCAAGGTCTTTCTCGAGATGCGCCGGGGCCGCTACAACGACGAGGAGCTCGAGCAGCAGCTGAACGCGCGCGGGCTGATGACGAGATTCTTCGGCAAGCTGATGCGGGCGATCAAGAGTCCCTGGCAGATGTACCCGGTGGGTGTGCTCTTCGGGCTCGGCTTTGACACGGCGACCGAGGTGGCGTTGCTTGCGGCGACAGCGGGCGTGGCCACGGCAGGTCTTCCCTGGTACGCGGTGCTCAGCCTGCCGATTCTCTTTGCGGCCGGCATGGCGACGCTCGACACGCTCGACGGTTCCTTCATGAACTTCGCCTACGGGTGGGCGTTCTCCAAGCCGGTGCGTAAGGTCTACTACAACATCACCATCACGGGACTCTCGGTGGTCGTGGCGGTGCTCATCGGCACCATCGAGATCTTCGGCTTGCTCGCCGCGCAGCTCAAGTTCTCCGGCGGGTTCTGGGATTTCATGTCCAGCTTCAACATCAACGAAGCGGGTTTCATCATCGTCGGCCTGTTCGTGATCACATGGGCTGCGGCTCTCGCGATCTGGCGATTCGGACGCATCGAACAGCGGTGGGAACGGGCTGCGGCGCAACGACGCAGCACGTAACGCTGCATCCCGCTACTCCGTGGTGATCGCCCGGAGGATGTCGACGCGTGACGCGCGAATCGTCGGGAAGATCGCGGCCAGCACGCCGAAGATGCCCGCCGCGACGGCGTAGATCGCGAGGTTCCCTCCGGGCACGGAGATCTCGGTGATGCCGAGGTCGTGCAGCGAGCGCGTCACCGCGATGCCGAGACCGAGACCGACGCTCAACCCGAGCACGGCGCCGAGCAGCGAGATGATCACGGACTCCCAGCGCACCATCGAGCGGGTCTGCGAGCGGGTCATGCCGAGTGCGCGCAAGACTCCGATCTCGCGCGTGCGCTCGAGCACGCTCAGGATGAGCGTGTTGGCGATGCCGAGCACGGCGATGATGATCGCGAATGCGAGGAGCACGTAGATGAGGTTGAGGAAGCTGTCGAGTTGCGAACCGACGAACGCGCGGTACTCGGACCGGCTCATCGCTTTGAGCAACGGGAACGCCGTGACGTCATGGTCGAGCGCCTGCTCCGCCTGGTGCTCCGAGACGCCGGGCGCGGCGTTCGCAAGCAGGATACCGTCAAGCTGCGTCGGCACCTGGGGCTCCATGGTCGCGACCGACACGATGTAGCCGCTGACCAGCGCGTTGGCCGTGTAGATGCCGCCGACCCGGATGCGGACGGGTGATCCCTGCGGGAAGTTGAACGTGACGGTCTGTCCCACATGCACCTTCGACGCAGTCGCCAAGGTTGAGTCCACGATCGCCGTGTCGGTCGATGCGATCGACGATGCGTCGCCGGACACCATGCTCAGCGTGAGCACGCGACCAAGGTTGGTGGGGTCGATCGCCGAGATGGTCTGGGAGCTGCCGCCGATGAGGACCGACGTTCCGCGAACCTCGGTGACATCACTCAACGCAGGGTCGGCCGCCAGCGTCTGCGCCGCCTGCGTGCTGAAGTCCGGACCCTCGGTGAACACGATGAAGTTGGCGCGAAACGCGCCTTCGATTGCGTTGTTGGTGGACACGCGCAGCGAGTCGGTGAGCACCGCAACCATCGTGACCAGCGCAAGGCCGATCATCAGCGCCGCCGCCGTCAACGCGGTGCGTCGCGGGTTGCGTCTCGCGTTCTCGCCCGCGAGCATGCCGGCTGCGCCGCGAAGGTGTCGCACCGGCCACCCGAGCGCGATCGCGACCGGGACCACGAGGAGTGGCGCCAGCAGCGCCACACCGACGAACACGGCGAGGAACCCCGCGCCGATGAACTGCAGCTTCGCGTCGCTCGAGCTGAACAGCCCGATCCCGAGCGCCGCGCACCCGAGCACGAAGACCACGAGCCCGACCACGATGCGTCGGCGCGGCAGCGGTTGGGTCTCCGGGATCGCTTCGGCCAGCGCCTCGACCGGCGAGATCCTCGTGGCACGCCGGGCGGGAAGCGACGCGGCGACGACCGTGACGATCGTCCCGACGAGCACGGCGATGATCAGCGTGCGTGGCAGGAGCGTGATGCCCGCGGTCGAAGCCGACCCGAAGACGGAGAGCAGCGCTTTGGCGATGAGGATGCCGACCCCGAAACCGAGGATCGATGCCACGACTCCGGTCAGTGCCGCTTCGATGAGCACCGACCGCAACACCTGCGCCCGGGTCGCACCAAGCGCGCGCAGCAACGCCAGCTCCCGCGTGCGCTGCGCGACCAGGATGTTGAACGTGTTGATGATCAGGAAGGAACCGACGAAGAGCGAGATGAACGCGAAGACGAGCAGCGGTGTGCCGATGAACGTGCTGATCGTGTTCTCGGTGCTCTGCTCGGCCTCCTGCGCAGCCTGCTGACCGGTCTGCGCTTCGGCGTAGCTCGGGAGTGCCTGCGCGATGCGTTCACGCAGCACGACATCGGTGACGCCGCTGTCGGCGCTCACGAGGATGCTGTCGTACTTGCCCTGGGTGTTCATCACCTGCGCCGCCGTTGCCTCGCTGAAGAGCACGATCGTCGCGCCGCCGAGATTGTCCGAACTGCCGTACCCGGCGATGCCGGAGATGGTGAAGTGCTGCTCGACGCCACCCTGAAAGACGATAGGGATGGAATCCCCGACCGAGAGATCGTTCTTCGCGGCGGTTCCCGCGTCCACCACGACATCGGTCGGTTGCGTGGGTGCCCTCCCGCTGCGCAAGTGATACGGAGAGATGCCACTGTCGGTGATCCAGCTGGCGCCGAACGTCGGTGGGCCGTTGCCACCGATGGGTTTTCCGTTGCTCCCGATCAGGGTTGCGCCGTTCCGGAAGATGTTGCCGACCGCATCCTTGACACCGGGAACGGCGCGCACCGTAGCGAGCAATGACGTGGGGACAGGATGGTTCTGCCCACCGCCGATGCCCTTGCCTTCGCCGGCAATCGCATGGCCGTGCACGGTGACCGCCACGCCGGCCTCGGCAGTCTTGAAGATGCCGGTGAACGTCGCGTTGATGGTGTCGGTGAGGATGAACGTGCCGGCGACGAACGAGACGCCGAGAATCACCGCGATGGTGGTGAGCGCGAGCCGGAGCTTGTGGCTGAGCAGACTTCTCAGGCTGACGCCGAGCATCCGTCAGTCCCGCATGTGTAGGTCAGTCACCGAGATGACGCATGACGCCGAGCACGCTGTCCGCGGTCGGCCCGTGCATCTCGCTCACCACGTGTCCGTCGGCGAGGAACACGACGCGGTCGGCATGCGCCGCGGCGATCGGATCGTGCGTGACCATGATGATCGTCTGATCCAGCTCGGAAACCGCATGGCGGAGGAAGTCCAGCAGGTCGCTGCTCGCGCGTGAGTCGAGGTTCCCGGTCGGCTCGTCGGCGAAGATGATCTCCGGTTGACTCGCGAGTGCCCGCGCCGCGGCAACACGCTGCTGCTGGCCGCCGGAGAGCTCATTGGGCCGGTGTTTGAGCCGGTCGCCGAGACCGGTGATGCGCACCACCTCGGCGAGCGCCGCGGCATCCGGCTTGCGCCCGGCGATCGTGAGCGGAAGCACGATGTTGTCGTACGCGGAGAGCGTGGGCACGAGGTTGAACGACTGGAAGATGAAGCCGACGCGCTCACGCCGCAGGAGGGTGAGCTGCCGGTCACCGAGGTTGCCCAGCTCCACGTCACCGATGTGCACGGTCCCCGACGTCAGACGGTCGAGTCCGGCGAGGCAGTGCAGCAGCGTCGATTTCCCCGACCCCGACGGCCCCATGATCGCGCTGAAGTGCCCCTTGGCGAACGAGACGGTGACGCCGTCAAGCGCTCGGACCATCGCGTCGCCGCGTCCGTAGACCTTGACCGCGTCGGTGGCCTGGGCTGCGACGGGGAGGGTCTGTAACACCGCGTCCGGCGCCGTCGTTGTATTCACCGCCATGGGTTGCAGAGTAGACGAAGCGCGGGCGCGCGCCGAAAACCGCCGTACGATTTGGCGATGACAATGTCCGCCGAGGCGCTTAGCCTTCGCGCCGGCGATCCGAACCGGCGCGCGCTTGGGGTCGCGGTCATCGCCGTCCTCATGTCCGCGGTCGTGTTCATGGCCGTCCAGCTCCCGGTGAAGCAGTTCCCGGGGGCGTATGCCCACGCGCCGTGGAGCAACGACCCGTACGACGCCGTCACATCCTTTGCCGTGTTCTTCGTGCCCCTCGCGACCCTCGTGGCGCTGGTGAGGATCGCGTTGTGCCGCCGGTCGGAGCCACTGCCGGCGTCGCGGGCTCTCGGCATTCTGCGCTGCGGCCGCGTCGCGCTCGCAACGATGGCGGCCACCGTGCTCGCCGACTGGGTGAGTGTGATCCTGCAGGCGAATCGAGTCGAATGGAACGGCATCACGCCGTGGCTCGTGGTCCTGCTCGCGTTGACCACCGTCGCTGTGGCGCCGGCCGGCGTCCTCGTCCGCCGCGCCACGCTCCGGATGCCGCACGCACGGGATGGCGCTTCGCCCGGTCCGGACTGGTTCAGCGACGTGGTGACCCTGGCCGAAGATGCGGCCGCCTGGCTCGGTCCTCTGGCGCGTTGCGCCGTTGCTGCCGTGCGTTGGGTCAATCGATGGGTCATCGCGTCGATCCGGCGGTTCCCCATCGCGGCGGCCGCGGGCGCCGCGCTGGCATTCGGCGTGCTGCTCGCATGCAACACGCTGCTCCGGGAGGGTGCCGGA
>JBAUTG010000010.1:0-49145 GCA_049582105.1 Candidatus Dormiibacterota bacterium
GCTTGGAGCCACGCGCAGCTATCGCGACTACCAATCGCTCGTCAATGATCACGAGGTTGACGTCGTCTACATCAGCACGACACACCCGCATCATCGCGCGCAGGCGCTCATGGCCGTCGAGGCCGGCAAAGCGGTGCTCATCGAAAAGCCCGTCTGCCTCAATGCTGCTCACGCGCGCGAGGTCTTCAACGCTGCAACCAAGGCCGATGTGTTCGCGATGGAAGCGATGTGGACGCGCATCAATCCACTGATCCGTGAGGCCCAGCAATTGATCGCGGATGGCGTGATCGGCGACGTGCGCGGCGTGCGCAATGAGTTCGGACTCGGCCGGCCGTTCGACCCGAAGGACCGCCTCTACGAGCTCGCGAATGGAGGCGGTGCGCTGCTCGACCTCGGCATCTACCCGGTCACGTTCGCCTACCTGTTCCTCGGACCGCCCGACGAGGTTCGCACGGTCGGCACCCTCTCACCGACCGGCTCAGACGAGACGGTCGCCATGCAGTGGATGTACGGACGTCACCCCGGAGCGCAGCTCTGGACGTCGGCGCCCATCCACGCCCCGAACGCGGCGGCGATCTACGGCAGCCGTGGCTGGCTCGAGTTCCTTCCCGAGGCGTACCGGCCGACGGGCCTCGTCGTCCACAACGCGGACGGCGAATACCGCATCGAGGATCCGCTGGCCGGCAACGGTCGTGGCTATCAGCCCGAGATCGAGGAGGTCGAACGCTGTCTCCGCACCGGGTTGCTGGAGAGCCCGCTCGTGCCCCAGGCCGAGACGATCGCGATCCTCGAGATCCTGGACGCCGCTCGGGCTGCGGTCGGCGTCGTCTACCCGGACGAGCGCTGACGCTCGGCGCCGGGCGGAACGTGCTCAGGCGTCGAGGGTCGCGCGAACCAGTTCGAGCAGGTCCGCGGCGACAAACGGTTTCGACACCAGGCGCATGCCTGCCTGCACCACGCCCTGCGATGTGATCACCGACTCGGGGTAGCCCGACATGTAGAGGACGCGCATCTTCGGGCGCACCTTGGTGATCATCCCGGCAACCTCATTGCCGTTGATCCCTGGCATGACCACGTCGGTGAGCAGAAGATGGATGGTGCCGCGATGCGTGCGGATCAGCTCGAGCGCCTGTGCGCCGCCGTTCGCGGCGAGCACGTGGTACCCGTTTCTGCTGAGGATGCGGCTCGCGACATCGAGCACAAGGTCCTCATCCTCGACGACGAGGATCGTCTCGCCGCCGTGTCTGCGGCGGGTGAGCACCCGCGGAACGCCGGCGACCGTGACGGGTGACGACACGCTTGGCAGCAGGATCGTGATCGTCGTGCCCGTCCCGACACCCGAGCTGAGGTCTACCATGCCGCCCGCCTGCGTGACGATCCCATAGACGGTCGCAAGCCCAAGACCGGTTCCCTGCTCCTTGGGCTTGGTGCTGAAGAATGGTTCGAAGGCGCGCTCGATGATCTCGGGGCTCATGCCGGTGCCGGAGTCCGCGACGCGCAGGCGCACGTATCGTCCGGGGGGAACTCGTGGATCCAGTGCCGCCTGCGCTTCGTCAACGGTGACGTTCTCCGTGTCGACGATGAGCGTCCCGCCACCCGGCATCGCGTCGCGCGCGTTGACCGCGAGGTTGAGCAACACCTGTTCCATCTGTCCGCGGTCGGCACGCACGTGTTCGAGGTTCAGCGCGCAGCGCGTGATCAACTCCACGTGCTCCCCGATGGTGCGTCGGAGGAGGTCGTCGACCGCACCGACGACGGCGTTGAAATCGATGATCTCGGGCTTGATGACCTCACGACGGCCGAAGCCAAGGAGCTGATGCGTGAGTCGTGCGGCGCGCTGGGCTGCGGCGGCGATCTGGCTGACATCGCTGAGCACGTCGTGCAGGCGAACCGCCTCGCCCGGCGGCCGCAGCTCGATCTCCTTCGTGATCTCCTCGGAGACGAAGGTCACGTAGTTGAGGATGGCGGCAATGAGATTGTTGAAGTCGTGTGCGACACCGCCGGCAAGCTGTCCGAGACTCTCGAGCCGCTGCGACTGGTGCACCTGCCGCTCGAGGCGGTCGCGCTCGAGTTGCGTCTCCAGCCGCGCTCTTTCGCGCTGCGCCTCGACGCGCTCGGTGACGTCGCGGATTGCAGCGCACACCATCAACCCCTCCTCCGTCTCGATCGTTGAGAGCGATACCTCGGCGGGAAACTCGGATCCGTCGGCGCGACGCCCCGCAAGCGCTCTCCACGCCTCGCCGGCCGGCGTGCTCGGGTCACGGAACGCAGCGGTGGGGTGCGGCGCCGCGATGGTCAGCGCAGCTTCGGGAACAAGCAGCTCGACGGGACGGCCGATCAACTGGTTGCGCGGATATCCAAAGAGTGATTCCGCCTGCGTGTTGACGAGCGCGATGAGGCCGTCGGGTCCGACACCGACGATCGCGTCCGGAGCCGCCTCGAGGAGGCTTCGGAATTTCGCATCGGCACGCTTGCGGTCACTCAGATCGCGCACCGCGGCCGCGACGACCATCTGGCCGTCAAGGTCGATCGACGCCAGTGAGATTTCGGCGGGGAATTCGGTGCCGTCCTTGCGCCGTCCCGCAAGTTCCATGCCGGCGCCCATCGGCCGGCTGACCGGATCGCGGAAGTACGCAATGCGGAGTTGGGAGTGATCGCGAACCGACGACGGCACGAGCAGCTCGACGGGAAGCCCGATCAATTCCTCGCGCGCGTAACCGAACAACGTCTCGGCCGGGGCGTTGACCAGCACGATGCTGCCCCCGCCGTCCACGGCGACGACCGCGTCGGGGACCGCTTCGAGAAACGTGGCGAAGAGCGCGCCGCCCAAGGGCGCGCTCTTCGCGACGATGCTCACGTCAGCGGGCTTTCGGGCTTCTCCCGCGAGCTCTCGTCTTCTGGCTCCGGCGTGCGCGCGATCTTGCGCTTCACCCGCTCTGCCCGCTCGATGCGGTTGGCGCTGATCATTCGAGTGACGAGCTCGCTGAACCCAACTTTCGGAGCGAGCGGCTCCTGCCTGGGCGTCGTCTGACGGCCGGTCATGCCTCTACCCTGACCTGGATTCCGCTGCTAACCGGTCCGAGCGGTGACCTCGCAACAGCCTTCGCTCAGATGCGTTGCACGCGGACCGGGTCTTTTGACTGTTCGCTCTCTCTCTCGGGCGTCCGATCTGGATGCCCAACGAGTGACGCCCGGTCTCCCTCTAGCGGCCGAACCGGACCCTCTAATCGCTGAACCCGTTCGGAGAGCAGCGCGTCTGCCTCGCTGAGCTCACGAATGGCGTCCTGCTGACCCGACAGTGAAATGGAGAGTTGGAGGCACACTGCGAGCACGAACGCCAGTCCAACGCCCGCGAGCAGACCCGTTGGTGTAATCGGCAGCGAGTGGGATATCCCGCCGATGAGGGCCAGCAGCAACGCCGCGCCCAGCAACAACAACGACACAGCCATCCATCCAAGCGCGTAGCGAAGAGACAGGAGTCCCCGGCGAGCAAGGAGGAAGACCGCAACGAGGAGCCCGAGCCCCCCGAGGGCGATCAGGACCGCTTGAACGGCGACGTTGCTCACTGCTCGACGCGCTCCAGGGTGTTCCAGGCGGACCAGTTCTCCCACTGACTGTTACGCACCACTCGCCGCCCGGTTGGCCGGTAGCTCTGCACCCGCAGGGCAGTCATGACCCGAAGCGTGTACCAGATTGAAGTCACGGTCGAGGCCGAGGAAACTCCTGACGAACGCGGCCGCATCTGCACCGCGACTTCTGCAACCGTGTGTCCGGCGCGACCGGCTCGCGCAAGTGCTTCCACGGTGTCGCTCAGATACTCGCACGGATAGTTGGCGGCGAACGAGCCGAGCAGGCGCCCGCCGATGGCCCGGAATCCCGAGGTCGCGTCGGTGATGTGTGCCCCGGTTTCTCGTGAAGCTGTCCGCGCGAGCTGCGCCATCGCAAGTCTTCGTCCTAGGCCCACGTCGCGCGGACGCCCATCGGTAAAACGCGACCCAATGACGAGATCCGCGCCTGAGTCCACCATGGTGCCGAGTAGACGCGGAATCTCGTGAGGATCATGCTGCCCATCGGCGTCGCACTGAACAACGGTCACATACCCATTGACGACCGCGAACCGAAACGCACAGCGCAGCGCTCCTCCGACCCCCAGATTCACCGGAAGGTGAAGCACCACCGCACCGGCCAGTCCGGCCACTTCTGCAGTGCGATCGGTCGATCCATCGTCGACCACGAGTGCCGTGAAGCCCTCGCTGCGTACCTCCTCGACAACCTGGGCGACGTTCGCCTCCTCATTGAAGGCGGGCATCACCACCAATACGTCGCGCATCCCGTGCCTGCTGCTCCGTCGGAGCATGGTCATTTGTGCTGAGCTCCAGTATTGCGTTGCCCTCGAAGTGATATGGCGACGTGCCGCCCGACGCGGCGTCTCCCGAATCTGCGCCAGACCTGTGGCCCAACAGACAGCAAGACCAGCGTCAGCAGACCGGTCCCCAACAGCAACACGTAGTTCGGGAATGACTCGTAGGCGAACACAACGGAGTGCCGTCCCGGCCCAACCGTTACGGCAATGAAGCCCGGGACAACCATGTACGGTGTCGCGTGCCTGCCGTCGATGGTTACACGCCATCGCGGGTCGAATGTTGCTTTAAGCACCACCGCCGCGGTGCGCCCAGCGCTGACACTGCCGGCGAAGTAACCGTCCTGCGGTTCGTCGACGATATCGACGCTGCTCCCAGGGGCATTGGTCGGCGTTGACGCGATGGGCAACGTGGGCGCGGCAGCCGGAGAGCTCGCAAAGGCAACGGTCGCGAGCTCTCCGTGCCGAAACGCATCCGACAGTAAGAACGGTTGCATCTGAGCAGCGACATCTGCGCGGTCGGCCTCGATGATTCCTGCCGTATCCACCACCTGGAGATAGCCGCTTGTGGCCACGAGCCAGAGGACATGCCTTCCGCTCGACGCGATAAGCGTCGCCGGCACCGGAGGCGTCATCCCCTCAGGCATGAGGATGTACCGCACGTTGTAGAGCTGGTACTGGGCAGGATCGTCCTGCTTGAAGTACGCCTCGTTGTCTGCAACGAGCGACGGCGTTCGCAGCAGAAACCCGAGTTCAGCGACGCTGTGGTCAGCGAGATACTCATAGACAGGTACCTGTCCGATCTCATATGACGTGCCCCAATTGCCCGGTAACCCCGCGTAGGTGCGACCACCCCCGCGCGCATTGATGACGTTGATCAGCACGTTGAGCGCCGCTCCATCGGTATGCTCGCTGTCGACCTGGAGTGCGACGCTCGCCGAGTCACTGGCGGCATAGGCCGTGCGATCCAACCAGGCCGGAAGCGTCACCAACACGGCGGCGGCCATCAAACCGGCGACGACCGGCACCGAACGGATCTGCGGCCGCCACGTTCGCGCGACCCGTAACGTGGACTCGCCAACCCAACCGATTCCAGCCCCGGCGAGCATCACGCCCGAGAGTTGGACGCCCATCAGATATCGGTGGAGCAGAAGGTCGCTGCTCCCAGGCAGGAGGTTCAGCAGCAAGCCGAACGTGGGCCGTCCGGAGAAGAGCACCAGGCTCAGCGCCATGAGTCCCAGCAACACACGAGCTCGCGCGTCCCGCCTAAAACGGCACGCACATATCGCGGCACCAAGCGCCACCAGAAGGCTCACGATCGGGAATCGCCCACTGTCGAAGACCTGACCGGTGAAAAGCCACCCAATCACCTTTGGCGCCCCCCAGGAGTTGAGCCAGAATGTCCCTTGATTGAATTCGCTCAGATTGAAGTACGCCGAGTCGGTGATGAGCGGAACCACCACCCACGAGGCAACCAACGCTGCACCACCGAACACCAGCGCCGCCCGCCCGATACGCGGCAGCAACCCGCGCCACACCACGATCACGAAGACGCCGACAGACAGAAGTGCGAAGTAGCCGGTGAGGAAGTGCATCGCAATGGTCAGACCGACGACGAGGGCAGCCAGTGCGAATCTGCCGCGTCCCTCCCCATTGACCGCTCGCCAGCTGAATCCCCATGCCAGAGGCAGTAGAGACATCCCCCACTCCTGGGACCAGAGCCCGTTGCCCAGCCAGGTGTAGCTGAAGCTCTCATAGCCGTATCCCGTGACGCTCACTAGGAGCGGGGTCACAAGGGCAGCGCATGCCGCCACCCAGGATGACCATCCGAGCAGTCGGGCTCCTGCATAGACACTCAACGGAAACAGCGCGAACAGCAGGTATCCGCTCCATCGAACCGACGCGTCCACACCAGCGATCAGCGAGATATAGGCCGTGAGCAGATGAGGGAGGCTCTGGTAGTGAGAGAACTGCGCGTCACCAAGGCTCAAGAACGGAAACCAACCATCGAGCGGCACAGGGTTTCCCTGGTGCATCTGCGCGACCGCCCATCGCACCATCTCAAGATGCACGCTCTCGTCGTTCACCGGTGCCACGGTGGTGAGCTCACCTGACAGAGTCAGCAACCCGAACAGGCAAGCGCCAGCGACGAAGAGCATCGGTCCCCATCGCCACCATCGCGAATGCGTTGCTGGAGCCGCTTCACCGCGCGAGGTTTCAGTGGCACTCACACCGTGGTTATTACGAACGCGTGGTTGCGGCGGAGCGATCATGAGTGCAGTGGTTTGGCCGAATGCGTCGACGTCGACGGGTTCGTTGTCACTGTTCCGGCCTTGCCGCCGGAATTGTCGGGATGCGGGAGGCAAGCGATGCGTCGAGGGAGATGGCGCGCGCCCAATCTGCCTCTGCCGCAGCGATGCTCCCTTCGCCTTGGAGGATGAAGCCGACGTTGAGCCAAGCTGCTGCAAACGTCGGTTGCAGCGCAATCACCCGCAGATACAGCTGTTGAGCGCTGGCTGGATCCGACCTCGTGGTATCAACGGCCAGGTTGAACATCGCGTCGGCAAAAGTAGGGTCGATCACGAGCGCCGCGCGGTACTCGGTAGCCGCCCCGGGCGCATCTCCTTGTTTGTCGTAAACCGTCCCGAGGTCGTAATGCGCAACCGAGCTGTTCGCATCGACCTTGATCGCCTGTTGATATTCGCTTGATGCAGTGGAAAGGTCTCCGGAGAGTTGTGCCTGAAGGCCGTGCGACACGAGGCTCGCGGCCGTCTTCGAGGCCCCGCACGCTTCGATCCCGACAGCCAGCATCAGCACGGCGAAGTAACAGACGCTCCGATGAGCGAGTGACTTCATACGGCCCATACCGGCGCCGGCGGGACCACCGCGTGGTGGCCTCCGCCGGTCCGGCACAGCGACACTGCGCGTGGCTCGGGATGAACCCGGCTCGTTGCGATCATGTCAGTGAATCAACCGGTGCGTCGGGGGATCTCGTTACTTAGTTCCCGATGCAGACGAACTTGACGGCGTCGCCGACCGTGGTCGTGACTGGCGTAAATGTGGTTCCTGTCAAGTAGGTGAAGGCAACAGACGCGCCAGCGGACGTCGTGTCAGACCCGTAGCAGACATAGGATGCTGCGCCGGTGAACCCTGTGCCCGCTCCGGTGAGAGTCACTGTCGTGCCGCTAGCACCCGTACCGAACACATCGTGCACACCAACCATCGCGGTGCCGTTCGTGCTGCTAGCAGGGATTGCTCCCGTCGCTCCGGTAGCACCCGTGGGTCCGGTCGGCCCAATGCCTCCTGTCGGTCCTATTGCTCCGGTGGGTCCGGTCGCTCCGGTGGGCCCGGTATCCCCCGTTGTTCCCGTAGCACCAGTTGCGCCTGTGGCCCCGGTTGCTCCTGTCGGACCAATCGGCCCTCCAGACGGTCCAGTTGCTCCTGTCGCGCCGGTAGCACCCGTCGCACCTGTCGGACCTGTCGGGCCGCCGGTTGGACTCGCGCTGTAGTAGCCGAAGTAGTCGAGGAGGACCTCCGCGCTACCGACAGCGTTGAAGATGTCGATGGCACCGCCGGCGCCGATCTGCACCACCACGACGGCGGAGATCGTGTGCCCTGCAGTTGGGTTGACGTTCGACGTGCCGGAGAAACTCCCTCCAGCAGGCCACGCCGAAACGTACGACGATGCGGACGGGCTCACGATCGTCAGATTCATGACGATCGCGGTTGCACCCGCTGGGATGCCGTTTGCTCCGATGACAGTCCAGACATCCGTCTCATGAGACGGTGAAAAGCGAAATGCCGTGTTGGTGCGGCTGTCCAGCGCACGTATCGGCGTAATTGGGGTAAACGCACTTGCGACACCCGCTGATGCGTGCGCAGCCAGTGGGACGGATAGAGCGAGGCCGAGTGATAATCCCACTCCTGCTCCGATGTACCACCGTCGACTGTGTTTCACCTGGTCTCGAGTCCGTATCTCAGCCATGGATGGCCTCCGTGTCGCGTCGAGACCCCTCTGCGTCACATCCTCAGTGTTGCAACGTTGAAAGTCAAATTCACTCTTGGCGTATGTCTTGTTGCGTACCAACGATATCGGCGTGTCGCACGCGCTCCGTACACTGAGTCGCCATGCTCATCCCCCGCTCCGTCAATGCAAATGGTCGCCGCACATTTGTGCTCTGCGCGGCACCTCTCGCAATCGTACTCGCGAGCTGTGGATCCTCTTCCGCAGTGACGAACACACCGCATCTCGCGTCGATTCAGTCTGCGGTTGTTTGTCCGGCACCGCCTGCACACAACGCCGTTGCCAATCCGTCACGAACATTCACTGCAGCACCCACTCGCGTGATCAAGAACAGCGTCGGATACTGCGCATACATCGCGACTAAGGCTGGTGTCATCTCGGTTCGGCTTCGTCCCGAATACGCACCCAACGCTGTGAACGACTTCGTGTTCCTCGTAGAACATGGCTTCTACGACGGGCTGACGTTCGATCAGACCTGCCCCGCAACGACAGGTCCCGCGTGTCCCGCCGGCGCAACCGCATTGCTCGCGGCCGACCCCGGCGCGACCGGTGCCGGCGGTCCGGGCTATTCGGTCACGGCAGACCCCGTCATCGGTCAATACCTGTTCGGTGCCGTGGCGATGTACGAGTCGAGCGCGTCGACCATGGGCAGCAAGTTCTTCATCAGCACGGGCGACAGTTCGAAGATCGCACGCGACTACGACATCTTCGGACAGGTCACGGATGGCATCCCGGCGCTCGCGTCACTGCAGAAGGGCGCGACGATCCTCTGGATCTCCGTCGTCTCGACCGCGCCGGAGCCCTGAGAGGCGGCACCGGCACGTCGCGGAGAAAGAAGCCCTTCGCGAGACCTCGAACTCGCCGTCAAGCGGGCACGCAATGCGCATGGACCGGCGTTCCCTGTGACAATGCCCTGTGGATTCTGGGGACAAAGTATAGCCTCACCCCATACCATCGCTATCACATGTACTGATAGCTACCAGTGGGCTCCGGAGTGCTGGAGTACGGTTCCGAGGAGTGGGGAGTGCCAGATGACTGAGCGACGGGAGACGATCGAGGCCGACCTCGTCTCACGGGGTGACCCGCACGAGATCATGCGGCGGCTGGTGACGCTCGCCGCCCGGACGGCGGACGCCGATCGCTGCACGCTCACCAGCATCGACCAGCACGTGTTCCGCGTCGAGGCAAGTTTCGAGGTGGGCGGCCCGCCGGACTTTGTTGGGCGTGAGTATCCGCTGACCTGGCTGTCGCGGCAGCCGTTGCTCGAGGAGGCGGTCACCAGCGGCGCGATCGTCATCGGTGGCGGATTCGGCGAGGGTGGTGAGGTCGACACCGCGATCGCCCCGGCACTTCTCAACGTCGTCCACACCGGGACCGTCCCCCTGACGATCGGCGATTCCGTTGGCGCGGTCTTGATCTTGAGCCGCAAGCGCGACATTCCATTCGTTGCCCGAGATCTCGAGGGGTTGCAGCAGTTCGCCGTCCTGGCGGTGCTCGCACTCCGCAACGCTCGGCTGATCGACGAGGTGCGCAGCGCCCAGCAGCGGGGGTTGGAGGCGCTGACGATGATGTCCCGGCACGTCGCCATGAGCGTGGAGTCCGCGGCGTTCTTGGAACGGATGAGCGAGACGATCGCCGCACTCGCGCACGCGGAACGGGCCGCGTTCTGGCAGTTGACCGGGAACGAACTCGTCGTGCTCAACGGCTGGCGCGGTGGCGGCCTTCCGTCGACGGCTGCGCTGCGACTGCCCGTGCCGAATCCGGATGACCGTCTCAGCCTCGCCCCCGCCCTCTATGAGGGCACGGCGCTGCGCATCACCGCCGGCCAGACGGAGGCGGGGTCGCATCTGGCCACCGCCCTGTCGATGATGGCCGCTCGTGATCTGCTGGTGGTGCCCTGGCGGACGGCCGCCGGCCCGTTGGGCTTACTCATGGCCTGCAACTCCGACTCCGGCTTCATCGAGGAAGACGAGTGGATCATGCGTCTCGCCGCCCGCGCGTCGGCTCTCGTCTGGCAGGGATATGAGGCCGAGAATCGAGTCGAGCAGCTTCAGACGGCTGAGGTCAGACGCCTCGAAGCCCATGCCGCCCGCATGGCAGAGTTGGATCAGCAGAAATCGGAGTTCCTGCAACTCGCCTCACACGAGCTGCGGTCGCCGATCACGCTCGTGAGCGGGTATCTGTCGATGCTCGAGGACGGCTCCCTTGGCCATCTGCCCGAACCCGCAGCCAAGGTCGTGCCCTTGATGAGCGCGCGCATGCGCCAGATGGCACAGCTCGTCGAGCGGATGCTCTCGGCAAGCCGCATGGAGGTGCGCCGTCGCGGCACGCCGGTCGTCGATGTGCGCCTTGACGACATCGCCCGTGCCGTGGTCGCATCACACACGATGGACGACGATGGGCGTCGCGTCAACGTGCGGGCGGCCGGCCCACTCTACGTGCGCGCCGACCCCGAAAGCGTCGAGACCATGCTCAACAACCTGGTGTCCAATGCGTTGAAGTACTCTGCGGCGAGCAGCGACATCGCGGTTGTCGTCCGCGAGGAACCGGGATGGGCGGTCGTCGACGTGGTCGACCAGGGCATCGGCATATCGAGGCGGGAGATGGCAAAGCTGTTTCAGCCGTTCGGGCGCCTGGACTCGGCGCTCTCCGCCGGCATCGAGGGCACCGGCCTCGGACTGCATCTCTCGCGCAACCTGGCACTGTCGTTCGGCGGCGACATCGACGTGCAATCACGCCCCGGGAAAGGCAGCACCTTCACGTTGCGCCTGCCTGTACGGCCGTCCGACCCCACGAGCGTCGCCGAGAACTGACGCATGCCGACCGCGCGGCTGCTGCTCGTCGACGATGACGACGCGCTCGCCGAGATGTATGCGATGCAACTCACGGCAAGCGGGTTCGAGGTAACGACTGCGCACTCCGGGGTGGAGGCGCTGCAGCTTGCGGCCGAGGTGCCGCCAGACCTGATCTACCTCGACCTGGGACTGCCGGGCATGACGGGACTCGAGGTCCTCGAGCAGCTTCGTACCGCGCCGGCCACCGCGGAGGTCCCGATCGTGATCCTGACGAACTTCAGCGAGCCGGAGATGATCAAGCGCGGGCAGGAGCTTGGCGCGCAGGACTACCTGATCAAGGTCGACACCTCGCCTGCCGGGCTCGCGGCCGCGGCCCGGAAGTGGGTTCCTTAGGCGTTCCACTTCGACAGCAGCCACTCGTGGACGCCGCCGACCCGGTGCTCCGTCAGGGTGAGATGCCCGTCATCCGGGGTCAGTCGCGCTTCGACCCCGGGAATGTGCGCAGCGAGCCAGACGCCGTGTCCGAACGGGACGAACTGATCCTGTTCGCCATGCAGGAGCAGCGTCGGGACCGTGATGTCGGCGACGTCGAATCCCCAGGCTTCGAGGTGCGCGCACCCGTCCTCCCACCATCCTTCGCTGCCGGGAGCGAGACCCGACTGCGTCGATTGCTCGAGGTAGTCGGCGAGCTCTCCCGTGAGCACCGCCGCATCGGGACCGGAGAGGAGTGACTTGATGATCTCGGCCGTCTCCGCTGGTGACGCCGCCAGCATCTCGACCCGGTCCGCGTCGGTCTTCGCTCGCGATGCTGCCTTGTCGCGAAAGTAGAGTTGGGTGTCGTCCGCGTTCAGCTGGCCCATCCCCGCGTAGTAGTCGAGGCCATCGACCCCGTAGGGAGCGACCGAGGCCAGCGATGCCGCGGCAACGACGAGATCGGGTAGGAGCGCGGCGCACGCGAGCACGTGCGGACCGCCGCCGGACACTCCCCACGTCGCCAGACGATCGATGCCGAGCGCGGCGCAGATGGCGCGCACGTCCCCGGCGCAGTCAGCGACCGACCGGCCCGGCGATGGGGTGGAGCCGCCGTATCCCGGGCGGTCGTAACTGATGAGCCGGATCCCGCGCTCTTCGGCATCGGCCAGGTGCCGGCCGTACAGCAGGCGCGAGTTGGGAGTCCCGTTGTGGACCAGGACGGGAACCCCCGCGGGGTCGCCGCCCTCCTGGATGGCCAGCATCCGTCCGTCGCCGGCCTCGACTGTTCGGTCGATCACCATCACGTTCCCCTAAGAACCGTTGCCCGAAGGCGTGATCACTGCGGGGTGACACCCGCCCCTGTAAACAGATCGTCGCAGAGCACCGTGGTCGCCTGATCGTCACCGCTCGGGATCGCCGTGTAGACCCGCTGCGTGACCGCGCCGTTGGCGGCGGTGACCCAGCAGATCGGGGTGGACTCGAAGGAGCCGTTCGCGATCCGCGCGACATCCGTCCATGCGCCCTTGCTGCCCTGCTCCATCGCGGTGCACACACCTTCGCCGCCGCTCGTGTCGGGCCCCGCAACGGTGGTGTATGCGATGACCTCGCTGTTCTCGGTTGCCTGCGCGGCGCAGACGTATCGCGAGTCGGGGTTGTCCGAGGTGTCGCCGAAGCCGCCCGTGGCAGCGGAGGTCGTGGGCGCGGCCGACGGCGTCGGTGTCGCGTTCGTCGCGGGGGTCGGGAGCGACACGGCGGATGCCGAAGGCGAGACAGTCTGCGTCGGTGTGGGGACTGCCGGCTGGCCCTGAGTCGACGCTCCGCAGCCCATCAGCGCGAACGAGGCGACGATGGTCGCGAGCCGGGGCATCGTCCGCATCGTCTCGAGGATAGACGATGGCCGGTGCGGCATCACCGCACGTGGCGCAGGGTCAGATGCGGGCGACCGTCCGATCCGGCGGCGGCAGCGGTGACATAACCAGCACAAACGCTATCGACTCGTCGAAGGCGAGCGAGAGCACGGTCGCGAGCACAGGTGGGACAGCAGACCGTCGCGGCCACGCGCCATTCTTGGCGGCGGAGCCCTTCCCGAACACTGTCAGCAGACGGTGCCGGGGTCGTGACTGGTTCGATTCAGGTGAGATGGAGGCCGTGAGCGCGGTGGCATCGTCGTCGGGTTTGCGGTGGCTTGATCCAGGCGAGGTCCGCGTCGGCCTCGGCTGCATGCGCCTGTCGACGGGCGACACCCGCGATTCATCCCTCGCGCTGGCCACGATCACCGCCGCCGTTGCCGCCGGGATCACCGTCTTCGACACCGCGCACGCATACGGCCGCGACGCGACCGAGGCCGGACACAACGAACGGCTCCTGGCGCAAGCGCTGCGCGCGTCGGGCGCCGAACGTCCTGCGCGGATCGTGACGAAATGCGGCATGACACGTGCCGGCGGTGGCTGGATGCCCGACGGACGTGCAGGCGCGCTGCTCTCCGACTGTGAAGCCAGCCTCGCGGCGCTCGGCGGACTTCCGATCGACCTCATGCTCATCCACGCACCCGATCAGCGAACGCCGTGGCGGACCTCGGTTCGCGCTCTGGCCCGGATGCTCGACGAGGGCATGGTGCGACACGTCGGCGTCTCCAACGTCAACCGGCAGCAACTCGATGACGCGCGCGACATCGTCGACGTCACCGCGATAGAGATTGCACTGAGCGTTCTCGACGAGGCGGCCGTGCGATCGGGTCTTGTCGAACACTGCGAGAAGGCAGGCATCGCAGTGATCGCCCATTCACCGCTGGGCGGCCCGCGTCGCGCCAGGACTCTTGCGCGGCATCCTGCCCTGCGCGACGTCGCGCTGCGGCACGACTCGACGACCGCAGAGATCGCACTGGCCTGGCTCCTCGATCTGTCGCCCACCGTGATCCCCATCCCCGGCGCTCGGCGACCCGCAACCGCGCAATCCGCCGAGCGCGCCGCGCATCTCCAGCTCGATGCCGACGATCGGGCAATCCTCGACCGTGGGTTCCCGAGGCATGCACCGGCATCGGTGCGACGGTCAACGGCGACCCGTGACGGCGAGGTGGTGATGGTCATGGGCATTCCCGGTTCAGGGAAGAGCCGCCGTGCAGCGGAGTACGTCGCTCGCGGGTACCGGCGCCTGAACCGCGACGAGCGCGGCGGCTCGTTGCGCGACCTCGCAGCAGTCCTGCATCACGAGATGACCGCAGGTGCTCGCGAATTCGTCCTCGACAACACCTATCTCACTCGCGCATCCCGCAGCTATGTGGTCGACACCGCGGGCGTGCACGGCCTCGCGGTTCGGTGCGTCTGGATGGACACGCCACTCGCCCAGGCCCAGGTCAATATCGTCGAGCGTCTGCTTGATCGATTCGGCGCGCTGCCGAGCCCGGAGGACCTGCGCCTGCTGTCGCGACGGGAGCCCGGCATCCTCACGCCGACATCGCAGATGCGCGCACTTCGCGAGGTCGAGCCACCGTCGCCGGACGAGGGATTCGCCGCTGTGGAGTGCGTGCGGTTCGAGCGGACGCCCGCCACGGATGCCGGGCGGCCCGGCGTGTTCGTCGCCGCCGGCGCGCGAGCACGTCCGGATTGGGACGGCGCGTTCGGCGCCTGTGACCATCGCGTGCCGCATCTCGTGTTCGAGTGGAATGGCGACGGCGACCGCGCATCCCTCGACGCCACCATCGCGGTCCTTGCCGCGCAGGTGTCAGGTCCGGTCGACGGTGGACTCTGTCCCCACGGTGGCGGCCCGCCACGTTGCTGGTGCCGGCCTCCGCTCCCGGGATTGCTGCTCGCGTTGTCGCGAGGCCTCGGCGTCGATCCCGCGCAGTCGACGCTCATCGGCACAGGGCCTGCGCATCGAACGCTGGCGACCACGCTCGGTGCCCGGTACATCGAGGCGTGATGCGCGATGTCTGAACGGCAGCGCGAGCCGACGGCTGGGCGCTTCCTGCTGCTCGGATCCGGAGAGTTCGAGCCATGGTCCGGCGACGCCGAGCGCTTCATCCTGACTGGAGCTGCCGGCGACGGCTCGGTCGCGGTGCTCGCCACCGCGAGCGGCCGCGAGGGTCAGGCCACCTACGACCGCTGGACCGAGATGGGGCTTGCCCATTACCGGTCATTCGGCATTGCTGCGACAGCCGTGCGTGTGCGGAGTCGCGCCGACGCGCTCGTCACCGGCGTGGCCGTACCGCTCGAGAGCGCGAGCATGGTGTTCTTCAGCGGCGGGAGCCCGAAGTTTCTGGCGGAGACGATCGTTGGAACGCCGATCTGGGATGGAGTCACAAGGTTGCTCGCCCGAGGTGGCGTCTACGCCGGGTGCAGCGCCGGGGCGATGATCGCGGGGGCACGAGGCGTGCCGTTTCCGTTCGGGGCCGGGCTCGGACTGCTCAGCACGACCGCTTTCGGCGTGCACTGGGATGCGCTGTCCGGATGGTGGATTCGCTGGCTGCGGGACCTTGCACCGCGACGGATGCCGGGCGGCGTGCGTTTCATCGGCATCGCCGAACGCACTGCGATCGCCACCGACGGCGACCGATGGAGGGTCTTCGGCGCAGGTACTGCTGACGTGCGAGATGGTCGCGAGCACCGGGAACTGGGAGCCGGGCAGACCTTCCCGAGCTAGGCGCGCTCGGCGACTCGCCCGACGCGCGCCGCGAGCTCCGCCGCCTGCGCGACGAGCGTGGCGTTGCTGTCGACGAGCAGCCCGTCAGCGCCGTACAGCGTGTCCTCGAGCCCGATACGGACATCGTGACCGCGCTCCATCGCCGCCTCGATCACCGCCCACGTCGCCTCACCGCCGCCGTGGTGCAGGCGCGGCGACTGGGCCAGGCCGTCATCGAGGACGCAGTCAATGGCCGCGGCGAGCGCGACCGCTTCCTCAGCCACGTCGACCGCGTCGACCTCGACCAGGATGCGCACACACGCCGCGTCCAAACCCTCATCGATGAGCAGGCGTGCGTCGTCGAGCGTCCAGACCCCGGCTTCGACACCCACGCCGAGTTCGTTGAGGAGATCGATGACGTCGATTGCGCCCTCCTCGCTGAGGTTCACGGACGCGAAATCGGGCAGCACGTTCCACGCGGCGATCGCGTCGAGCCGCCGCGCGCGATCGGGCTCGATCCATGCGGCCGTCGTGACTCCCACCGGCAGTCCCGGGCACGCGGCACGCACCGCGGTGCACACGGCTGCCACGTCGCGAGCCGCAAGCGACTCGGCCTGGTTGCGACCCCGCGGATGGACGTGGATCGCGCCCGCGCCGGCGCGCACCACCCTCGCGGCGTCGGTGGCAATGTCGTCGGCTGACGTTGGGATGGCACGATGTTCGTGGGGCTGCCTGGAGCCGTTGACGCAAGCCTGAATCAGCATGCGCGACGCAGTCGCCGGCGAAGCATGTGCATCCCTCGATTATCCGGCGAGCGATAGTCTCCTGAGGAGCTCGCAGTGCTTCGACCGTCCGCCGAGATCATCTAGGCTGAACAGCATGCCGAGACCACCACTCCCGGAGGATCTGCAGGAGATGCTCCGGGCCCCCAATCCATGCGTCGTCGCAAGCGTCGCCCGTGACGGCGAGTTGCACACCGCGGCAACGTGGTACGAGTGGCGCGATAACGGAACCGTGCTGCTCAACATGGATGCGAGCCGCCGGCGGCTCAACTACCTCCGCAACGATCCGAGGGTCGCGCTGACGATTCTCGACGCGCAGACATGGTACCGGCACGTATCGCTGGTCGGGCGCGTCCGCGACATCCACCGAGACCCGAACCTCCAGGACATCGATCGGCTCTCCCAGCACTATCGCGGTACCCCGTATGGCGATCGGGCCCGTCAGAGCTGGACTGCCATCGTCGACGTCCTGAGCTGGCACGGGTGGCAGCGCGGGCGCAACATCACCGCGGGTTGAGCGCCGAGGGATCCTCGAGGGCATCGAGGGATGCGTTCAACCGCCGCATGACGCGCGTCAGATCGGCGAGATCGCGATCGGTGAGCACGGTCGCGAATGTCGACGCCAGCAGTGCGTGATGAGACGCGCGCACGCGCCGTACCAGGGCGCGCCCCGCAGGCGTCAGCACCGCGAACCACGATCTCGCATCCGTTGCATCCTGCTCGCGGACGATCAGCCCTGAACGGTCCATGCGGTCCAGCAGCTTCGACAAGCCCGACGGTGAGAGCCAGATGCGCGAGGCGAGCTCGCTGAGCCCAAGACGCCCACCTGCCATATCGAGGTGCGCCAGAACGTCATACCGTGACATGGTGATTCCATGCTCCCGACGCACGTCCGCCTCCAGGAAGTCCCAGAAACGCGGGTACGTCCGGGCCAGAGTCATCCAGGCGGTGAGCCAGCGCTCATCCTCGTCATCAGCCACGGCTCGACACTATCACACCGATACTTGACATGCCAACTATGAGTGTCCTAGGATACTTGGCATGCCAACTAACTCCCCGATTCACTCGGGCCACGAAGGGAACGCAATGCTCGACACAGCCATGATTGTCGCAACCATCCCGGTGACCGATCTCGAGCGCGCGAAGCACTTCTACGGAGAGACCCTCGGGCTCACGTTCCTGTGGGAAAACCCGGCATCGATCCGCTTCGGATGCGGCGGCGGGACCCAGCTCTCCACGTTTCGCCGAGGGCCGACGACTGCCGATCACACCCTCGCTCACTTCGAGGTGTCGGATATCGAGGCGGTGGTGCGCGAACTCGAAGCCCGCGGCGTCACCTTCCTCGACTACACCGAAGGGCCGCTGGTCACAACCGGTCACATCGCGCAGCTCGGCCCGGCCCGTGTTGCATGGTTCCACGATCCCGACGGCAATACGATCGGACTTCGCCAGGCATAGCGGTCAGTGCCGCGGCGAAACGGACCTCAGCGGAAGATGCGGCGGCGCCTGCCGACGCCGAGGAGACGCAGGACAGCGAGCAGAATCACGGCGCCGCAGAAGGCGATGACGATCTCGATGAAGATCGAGTGGCTCGTCGCAGCCGTGGTGATGCCGGCGAACCGGGCGAGGAATCCACCGGCAATCGCGCCGATGATGCCGACGACGATGTCCATGACGATGCCCTTGCCGTGGCCGGTCATGACCTTGCTCGCGAGGAACCCCGCGACCAGGCCGATGAGCGCCCAGACAAGGATCGATCCGGGGTCGAGGGTTACCGAGACCAGTGCGATCATGGCGTCTCGCGTCCGTTGATGCGCGTTTACCTCGCGGACGTCGCGTTGCGAGCCATCATCATCGACACGACCTTGGCGATCACGCCCGCGATCAACGCGTAGATGACGATCGCGAGGACGTCAGCCCAGACCACCAGGCTCCCGTGCGCCGGGGAGGTGGTCTTGAAGATGCCGGCGAACGGCGCGGCCAGAAACGTTCCGACCGAGAAGATGAACGACGCAAATCCCACGTTGTTCGCGCCGGCCGCATGGAAGATGAAGTCGAGCGCGAGGAGTGCGACGACGATGCCCGCGACCAGCCACACGAATTCGATACCCGGGGCGCGTCCCGACCACGCATTCGTCCTGCTCCGGCGCACGCTCGCTCCGGTGACGGGATCAGCGACGGTCTGGGTCGTCCGCGTCACCCCACTCTGGTTGGGACCCGCGTTGGTGACCGCCTGGTCTTCGGTTTGCATATCAGTCATCTCTCAGCTCCTTTGCGGACACACGGCACTGAAAACCTTCAGCGCATGGCCCCACGTGTCCGTAGTTTCCGGCTGCGGCCGTAACAATTGCAGCAATAGCGTCGGCGTCAGTAGTAGTGGCGCCGGCCCGCCACCGCGTGCCCGGCCATTCCCATGAGCTCGAGCACGACCCCGATGATCAGCAGAACGATGCCGAGCGTCACCAGGATCGAAAGGCTGGCGATGATGCCGATGATGAGCAGGACTACCCCGAGAAAGATCATGTCTACCTCACGCTTTTGTTGGTGGAAACCACGATGAGCTGTGCCGATGTCACGACGGCGTCAGGATCCCAGCACAAAGACGGTGACGCCGGCGACACATCCACAGCAGGCGATGCCTCCCACGACGACCCAAGCTGCGACGCGCCATCGCTCGTCGAACGACCGCGAGCGACGTTTGCGGAGATAACGCTCCCGAATCTCGAGCGTGTCCTCCCCTGAAGGAGCTGCGGTCAGTCGTGTGGACAGGGCCATCGAGAGCCAGTGTGCCTACGACGGCATAACAGCGTCAGCAACAGCTGTTCGGCCTTCGATGCGCCGGTGCGCGGATTCCCAGAAACCCAACCGCGAGCGGAACCGCTCCGCCTGGGCAACCACGACCGGCACGTTGGTCAACTCAACCTCACGGCGCGCCTGGGGCGACTGATCAGCCATGAGCTGACGGATCCTCTCGAGGACCGACTCCTCCATGGCCAGGATCTCCGTGTAGATGTTCTTCCAGAACAGTGCCTGTTCGAGAGAGGCGGTCGCAGGGTCGGCCTCCCCTTCCATGCCGAGCGAATCATCACCGCCTCGCGTCGCGGCGACGATGTCGGGTCGGTCCTGGGCAGTATCTGGCGCGCTCATGGCCTTCAGATACACCCGGGGGCGTAAGAAGATCAGCAACAGCTTCGGTAGACTCCGGAGATGGCGATCGGAGACGGCGTCCCGGTGACAACTCCGCTCGAGGGCGAGGACATCGAGACCGAGCACTGGGAGGATGCCCGCCACTGGATGAGCATCTACGACGATCTCATCCGGTTCAAGCACGGGCTGCTCGACAGAGTCCAACGCGAGCTGCCAAAGCTCCATCCGGTCGCGCGGAGCGCTGCTGACGAAGACGTCAGGTTCATCGAGACACAGATGGCGGGGTACTACGCACGACTTGACCTCTGGTATCAGCGCGTGTGGCAGCTCCAGGGACTCTGGCTCGATCCCAACGGCCGCGTCGTGCGTCACAAGGGGCAGGAGGCGGTGCTCACGCATCGGGAATTCGAACTGCTGCAATTCCTCCTCGACCACCCACACCGCTACTACACGGCCGCACAGATCACCGGATTCGCGTGGTCGGACTCCGCGTTGTTCCCGGAAGAGGTTCGCAATTACGTGTCGCGAATCCGGAAGATCCTGGCGCGGCTCGACATCCCCGCCGACCTGGTCAACCGACCCGGACGTGGGTACTCACTGACCTTTCGCAACGCGGATTAGATCCCGGCGCGGCGTCGGTAGTCGATCCGCCACGTGCTCTCCCACCCGTCCGCCTCGGTTTGACGCTCGTAGTTCCACGTCAGGGAGTCGGGACCGATGTCCGACCACACGAGCCTGGTCAGGGGGCCGGCGGCGAGCGTCGACGTCCGCTCGAGAACCATGCGAGCGTCCGTGCGCACGCCCTGAAAGATCGCGGTGTATCCCTGGTTGTCCCAGTAATCCTGCACCCAGGCGCCGGCATCAGCGTCCCACCGGCTCACACTCGCACCGATGTAGTCGTCGACCGGCGAACGGAAGAGTTCCCTGATGGTGTCTCCAACCCGGCTCACAGTGTTGGTCCCGTGCCGCTGCTCACCATCGGCTTCCCAGCTGACATCCCAGTCGCCGATCCAGAAGTCGAACGTGTCGGCGCTCATGACGGCTGGACTGTGGCGAGTGACTCCGGAGTCACTGCGCAATCCGCAACAGTCCGACGATTCCCACCGCGTAGATCACCATCGCCGTGATCGAGTCCGGGCCGAGTCGATTCGGCCTCGTCGGTCGAACGATCACACCTCCAATATAGACGGCGGTCAATGCGAGGCTCAACGCACCCAGCCAGGCGTCCTCCGCACCGGTCGTGGGCAGCGTCGGCTTCATGGCGACGACGTCTGCCACGATGAAGAGGCAGAGCTGGAAGGCATTACCGCCAAAGACGTCGCCGATTGCGAGTTGGTGGTCGCCGAGGCGCACCGCCTCGATGCCCGAACTGATCTCCGGCAACGCAGTTGCCAGAGCAAGCACGGTGGCGCCGAAGACGACGCCGTTGATTCCCGCCCGATCCGCGAGCTCACTGCCGGTCACCTCGAGCACAACGCCGGCGAGCAACGTCACCAACGACGCCGCACCGAACACGGAGACGACGCGCAGCGTCGACTGCTTTGCGCGTGCGGGGCTTGCGGCCGGGTGTCGCACGCGCCGGTGCGGTCGCCCCGGGTGACTGCCTTCGGGAACGACCTTCCACGTCGGGTTGGACCTCGCGCGGTTGAGAATCCACACGCCGCCGATCCAGATCACGACGATCGCCGGCGATGCAGGGCTCACCGACCCGGCGATGGCGACCGACTTCGGGAGCAGCGCGCCCATGAGCACCGCAGCCACCGTGAGCACGACCAGCAGACCTTCGAGCACAGGTATCAGCGACCCGCAGAGGAACGTGAGCGGCCGGTCTGCAAAGAGGTCGCAGATCACGAGCACCATCGTTGCGGTTGCGATCCCGCCGATCAGGTTGCCCGCCGCGAGGTCCAGGTGGCCGGACGCCGCAGCCGAGATCGTGATCGCCAGCTCCGGCAGGCTGCCGGCGATGGCCAGCAATACCATGCCGCCCAGGGCATCGCCGATGCCAAGCCTTGTGTCGAGCTCTTCAGTCGACTTCGAGAGCTGCACCCCCGCGCCCCACGTGACCGCGGATGCGGCGGCGAACAGGGCGAGGACCACCACCACCGGAAGGGCTGCCACGGTGCCGATGGTACCGGCACGCCTCGAATCGGTTGCTGCGGTTGCTGCGGCCCCGCTTCAGGCTCGGGTCGCGACGATGAGCCGCTCGCGGTCGAACATCGCAGAGACGAATCGCCATCCGGCGCGGTCGAGCACGATGAGCACGACCGCGAAGCCGATCACAAGCTGTGGCGAGACCGGGATGACGCTGTACGCGACCAGCGTCGTGACCGCAACCGTCGGCAGGCTCGCGAGGATGCCGAGCTGCTGTGCGACGCGGACCTCGTTCGAACGAGTCGAGATTGCGATGCCAAGCCAGATGGACCAGGCGGCGATGAGCGGCGTGAAGATGAGTTGGGCGAGCAGTTCCGGCCCGCTGAAGGCTGACGACCTGATGGCCGGTTGCGCGAAGAGCTCCACGCACACCACGAAGACCAGGAAGACCAGGCACGAGACAACGACCACCGGGATGAGTGCAGCAAGCGCCTTGGCGAGCAGGAACTCCTCGCGGCGGATCGGCGTCGTGAGCACCGGTTCGAGCGTGCCCTGCTGGCGTTCGCCGACGACCGCATACCCGGCGATCACCGCCGGCACCACCGCCGGGATCCCGAGCAGGTAGGCGAGCGGATCGCCGTTCAGCAGCGCGCTCGACGATGCGTTCGAGAGTTCAAGGATGCCGATGAGCGGCGGGACAATGAAGATCAGTGGTAGCACGGCCATCGTGACCACGATGGCAACGTTGCGACGGTACTCGCGGACCTCCTTGGTGAAGATGGCCCCGACGCGCCGTCTGCTGATCCTCACGGCCGCGCCTCCGCGTCTTCGTTGACGAGCTCGAGATAGATGTCTTCCAGCGAGTGCCGCGACTCGCTGAGGGAGAGCACGTCGGCACCCGCCGCGACGAGCGCGCGCGTGATCGCGGGAGCGGCGGTGGCGGTGTCACTGACGGCGATCACGTATGGGCCCGAAGCATCGCCGTGCCATCCGTCGACGCCGGGGAGACCGACAAAGACGCGTCCCGGCTCGGCGAGCGGGGCTTTGGTCCGCACAACGAGCGTCTTGGCAAAGAGCTCGTCGCGCAACGCTTCGGGTCTCCCGATCGTCCGCAGGGTGGTGTTCAGGATGGCCACCCGATCGCAGAGGCGTTCCGCCTCCTCGAGGCGGTGCGTGGTCAGAAAGATCGTGACCCCGCGCCTGCGAAGCTCGTCGATCAGCTCGTGCACATCACGCGCGGCGATCGGATCGAGTCCCGACGTCGGCTCGTCAAGGAAGAGCACCTCCGGATCACCGAGGAGCGCCCGGGCGAGCGCGACACGCTGACGCAGCCCTTTCGAGAGAGTGCCGCAGGTGTCACGAGCTCGATCCACGAGATTGACCGCCCGCAACGCGCGGTCGATGCGCTCCCTGATGTCAGTCGCCTCGTAGAGATCGGCAAAGCACTCGAGATTCTCGACAACGCTCAAGCGGAGGTACAGGCCCGGGGATTCAGGCATGATCGCGATGCGCCTGCGGATCTCCACGCCGTTCTCGGGGAGCAGCGGAATCCCGAGGACGGTTGCCGATCCCGAGGTTGGCACGACGAGTGTTCCGAGAGCTCGCACCGTTGTCGTCTTCCCCGCGCCGTTCGGCCCGAGGAACCCGAACACCTCGCCGTGCCCCACCTCGAAGGAGACGTCGTCGAACGCCATGCGATCGCCAAAGCGCTTCGACAGATGTACCACTGAGAGTGCCGGAGCGCTGCCGGCCGTGTCGGTCACACGGCGATCGCGGCGGGGCGCCTCAGCACCGTCACCCATCACCCGGGGCGAAGATCGTGGTTCGGTAGTACGCGAGCTCGGCGATCGACTCTCGAATATCGTCGAGCGCCCGATGGGTCTCCTTCTTCGCAGGTGCCCGCGCGAGCACATGCGGATACCACCGGCGGCAGAGCTCCTTGACGCTCGACACGTCGATCGATCGGTAGTGAAGGAACTCCTCGACCTCGGGCATATGTGCCGCGAGGAAACGGCGGTCGGTGCCGATCGAGTTGCCGCACAGGGGAACGGTCCGCGCTTGCGCGATGTGCTCGCGCAGGAATTCGAGGGTTTGCCTGGCAGCGTCGGCGACGGTGCTGTCCGAGCGCTGAATCGCGTCGAGAAGGCCGGATCGCGTGTGCATCGTCCGCACCACGCCGTCCATGAGATCGAGGTCGTCGGTCGTGGCGTGAATCACGATGTCCGGGCCTTCAGCGAGGGGACGGAGCTCGTCGTCGGTCAGCAATGTCGCGATCTCGACGATCACGTTCCGCATCGGGTCGAGACCGGTCATCTCCAGGTCCATCCATGCGAGCACGCACCGATCCTAGTCTGAGGCGCCGGCTCATTGACCGACAGCCCGAGCCAGCAGGGTCCTTCGGTTGCTCGTCTGCGTCTTGGTGAAGATCGACTTGAGATGGTCCTGCACCGTGTGCTCCGACAGGAACATCTCCTCGGCGACGCGGCGGGTGTCCAGACCCATCCTCAGATGGTTGAGGAGCGCCAGTTCGCGCGCGCTGAGGCCGCAGGCCCGGCCGAACAACGACATCCGCTCGGCTGCAGGGATCGTCTCGATCGCGACGGCGATGTCCTGCTCCTTGACAGGCGCTTCGGCACCGATGCGCGCGGCACGCAGCATGAGCCAGGCCCCGCCTGAGAGATGCACACGCGCCGTCGGCGGGTGGTCATCGATGCCCGCTTCGACCGAGAGCAGCTGTGCTGCGACGTTATAGGCTCCGGCGGGAATCGGCCGGCGATCCATGCCGGGAGGGACCAGGAGGCTCAGGTACTCGTCGGTCTCCGGGGTCTGCGCTCGAACCACGAGGTCCGGCGACAGCACGAGCACGACAGGCCCCACCCCGACAGACGGCGGCGTCGACAGGCTGAACGTCGCCGCCTGACAGCGCCGCAATGCCGCGGTGATGGGCTTCGCGATCGCCGCGAGGAAGTCCATGTCATCCGAGGTGAAAGCGCCAACCGGCTCGCGCCGCCAGAGATCGAGAAACCCCCAGCAGCCATATCGGCATCGGAAGACCAGGGACGCGACGTCGGTCACGCGATGCTGAGCCAGCATCTCGCGCCAGACGAGGCTGCGTTCCAGCTGACCGCCTGTCGACGCGCTGAGCAGCGCTGCAGGGCCTTTCATGTGCGTCCAGCGGTTGATCGGCGTCAAATACTTCAGCCGGATCAGGCGAGGAAGCTCGGGCAGACACGGCACGTCGGCAAGCGGCGCGGAGCCCACCTCGGTCTCCGGGTCCGTGAGGAGCCAGGCGTAGGCGTCGAACTCCACTGCGCGCCGGATCTCGTCGAGGACCGCAACGCGGAGCGAGAGCGCGTCCAGAGAACTCGTACGGCAGACCCGGTTGATCCTCTCGAGCGCGCGCGATGCTGCGGCGGCGGTAGTCATCCAAGGATGGTACGCGGGCCTCCCTCACGGGTTTGCGTATCCGAAGATCCCAACAACCTGGGATGGCGACCGGTGCCGGGCGACCTCATGCTCGAACCACACGATTCACACGAGGAGCATTCATGGCGACACTGCACATTCAGCATCCGATCACCGACTTCGACACGTGGACGTCGGCATTCACACGATTTGCGGACGCCCGGCGCGACGCAGGCGTCCGCGCCGAGCGGGTCCAGCGTCCGGTGGACGACCCGCGTTTCGTGGTCATCGACCTCGACTTCGACACCGCGCGTGAGGCACAGGCATTCCGGGCATTCTTGACGACACGGATATGGGCGGATCCGAAGAACTCGCCAGGACTGGCTGGAACTCCCGAGACGCTGATCCTCGAGGCCGCGATGGCCGGGAACCCAACCGCGGCCACGATGACCGGCCTCGGGCAGGCAGCGGCACGCCGGGTCTGAGGATCTGGACGGCGCGGGAACACACGTCGCGTCAGACGTGTGGTTCCCAGGAGAAGTAGCGAAACGCGACGACCGCTCCGACGACGCCCCATGCCGCCAGCACGAGCAGGTCCCCACCGTTGAAACCGTTGCTCCCCACTGGCGGGATCACCGCTGTCTTGATGGCCTCGTTGAACGGCCCGATTGGAAAGATATGGGTGAGCACGTTCAGCCACTGCGGCGGGTTGGAGATGGGGATGAAGACGTTGGAGACGAAATAGAAGGGAAAGATCGAGAAGTTGACGACGGCCGGCGCCGCGTCGGCATTGGGAACGACCGCCGTCACCCCCAGGCCGAGGGCGGCGAATGCAGCCGCACCGAGAATCAGGGTGACGATGAGCGCCGGGAGTGTCGACCCGGGCAGCGTCACGTGGTAGGCGATCGCACCAAACCCTAAGCAGATCACGACGAGCAGGAGCGCCACGAAGACCGACTGGAGAATCCGTCCGCTCAGGAATGTCCAGCGCGGAATCGGTGTGCCACGAACCCTCTTCAGGAAACCAGTCTCGCGGGCGGCCGTCACGCTGATCGCGAGGTTCGTGTAGCAGGCGCTCACCACTGAGAACGTGATGATCCCAACCATGGTGAACGTCGCGGACGTCACCTGATGGCCGTTGATTTCGATCGGCAGGTTGCCGAAGAGCGCGGAGAACAGCACAAGGAAGAACACGGGCAGAAAGAGCGTGAAGAAGGCCGCTGCGGGGTTGCGCCAGAACGTGCGGTTCGCGTATCGAGCAAACCGAGTCACGAGCACCAGGTCGTCGCTGATCATCTGAGCGAATCCTCCTGTTCCGCGGCGCGGGTCAGTTGAAGGTAGACATCCTCCAGCGACGCCCTCGTCACCTGGAGATCTCCAAGGCGAAGGCCGGCCGACATGGCCCATGACGTCAGTGAATGCAGCGCCTCGGTTGCGTCGTCGGCGCGCAGTTCGAACACGCCGTCCGGACGTCGCGACCCGAGCGGAGGTTGCGGAGCATCGGCAGCCAGCTGGAACGTGATCGTGCTCAGGATGTGCATTCGGTTTCGCAGGTCCGCGGGCGCACCTTCCGCGGCGACCCGCCCGTCGGTGATGATCGCGACGCGATTCGCCAGCCGTTCGGCCTCTTCCATGTAGTGGGTCGTCAGCAGAATGGTGGTGCCGCGTGCTGCGAGGCCCTCGATCGTCGTCCACGCCTCGGCGCGTGCGGACGGATCGAATCCCGTCGTTGGTTCGTCGAGGAACAGGAGAGCCGGGTCGCCCGCCAGACCTACCGCCATGTCGAGCCGGCGCCGTTGGCCGCCGGAGAGTTTGCCGACGCGCGTGTTGCGCTGCTCGAGGAGGCCGACCAGGGACAGCGCTTCACCGACCGGCAACGGCGACGGGTACCCCTGGCCGAGCAGCTCCACCGTCTCGGCGACGGTGAGGAATCGATCAATGGTGGTGTCCTGCAGGACGACACCGATTCGCTCGCGATAGAGGCGCTCCCCCTTTCCGGGGTCGAAGCCGAAGACCTCCACGCTGCCCGAATCCCGTGTGCGGAAACCCTCGAGGATCTCGACCGTGGTGGTCTTCCCGGCTCCGTTGGGTCCGAGCAGCGCAAAGACCTCGCCCTCGGCGACAGCGAAGCTGATGCCCTGCACCGCCGGCTTGCGGCGATATGACTTGCGGAGGTCGTGAACCTCGATCGCGTTCATTCGGGCGAGCCGAGCGTGGGTTGCGCCATCCGCCCAGCTTGAGACAGACCGCGCCTCCTGGGTAGTGAGGGGAGTCAGGAACCGCCCATGACATCCGTCACGCGCCCTCAACGGTCCTGGGGGGCCGCACCAAGCCGGCTGCCTCTCCGATCACCGCGTCGGGGCAGAATGCGGCGGTGATCCTCGAACCATTTCTCATCGAGGTCGATGACGAGGTGCTCAGCGACCTCCGCCGGCGCGTTCTCGCGACCCGCTGGCCGCCACCCGCGCCGGGGCCGGCCTGGGGGCAGGGGACCGACCCGGGTTATCTCCAACGACTGCTCGCGCATTGGTCCGACGGATTCGACTGGCGCGCCGAGGAACGGCGTCTCAACCGCGTCCATCAGTTCCGCGCGAAGGTCGACGGCGTGACGATCCACTTCGTCCACGAGCGTGCGGCCGGCGGGCCGGGGATCCCGCTCCTCCTCCTCCACGGCTGGCCGAGTTGCTTTGTCGAACTGTTGCCGCTCGTGGGGCTGCTGACGGACCCGGGTCATCACGGCATCGACGGCCCAGCTTTCGACGTGGTGGTCCCATCGCTCCCCGGCTACGGATTCTCTGAGCGACCGCGGCGCGGGAACTACCGCGACATCGCAGCACTCCTCCATGGCCTGATGCAGGGTCTTGGTTATGCGCGATTCGGTGCCGGTGGTGGTGACTTCGGCGCCGGGGTCGCCACCGTCATGGCGCTCGATCACCCCGAGTCGATGCTGGGGATCCATCTCAGCACCCTCGAGCTCTCGCCCCACATCGATGACGCGTCGCGCGCCCTGTCAGACGCGGAACGCACCTACATGGAGCAGCAGGAGCGCTGGGAGCGGACCGAACGCGGCTATTCCGCCGTGCAGTCCACCAAGCCCCAGACCCTCGCCTACGCGCTCAACGATTCCCCGGCGGGTCTCGCAGCGTGGATCCTCGAGAAGTGGCGCTCGTGGACTGACAGCTCCGGCGATCTCGACCGGCGCTTTACCCGCGAGTTCCTGCTCACGATGCTGACCGTCTACTGGGTCACGGGGTCGATCACGACCTCGATGCGCGACTACTACGACAACCGCTGGGATGGGGTGACCGTCGGACCGGAGACGTTCATCACGGTGCCCACCGGGGTCGCAAACTTCGCGAACGAGTTCGTGCCCGAAGGCCGGCCGCCGCGCGAGTGGGCTGAGCGCCTGTACAACGTGTGCCGCTGGACGGAGATGCCGCGTGGAGGGCATTTCGCTCCCGCTGAGGAGCCGCAGCTGCTCGCCGCGGATATCGCCGCCTTCTTCGCGAAGTTGTGAGCCGGGCCGCAATCAGCGCTTCTCAGCGTGGATCCGACGGTTCAGGAGCCGGACTGGTGCTACCCCGCCGCGGGCCGACCTGCCACGCTTGACGTGCCGATGAGCTCCGCGAGTCCCGTCCTGCGCGTCTGCCGGCGTGAGTCCTTCGACGCTGCGCACCAGCTGCGCGACCCCCGGCTCTCCGAGGAGGAGAACCGTGCCCTCTACGGCAAGTGCGTCAACCTGCATGGCCACCGATATCAGCTCGAGGTGATCGTCACCGGCGATATCGACGGCGCCTCCGGGTACGTCGTCGACCTGAAACAGCTCGCCGACCTCATCAAGACCGAGGTGATCGATCACGTCGACCATCACAACCTCAACACTGACGTTCCGTGGCTCGAAGGCCGCATTCCCACGGTGGAGACCCTTGCTCTGGTGTTCTTCGAAAGGCTCCGACCGCACATCCCGAGCGGTGCGCTGCACAGCGTGCGCCTGTGGGAGACGGAGAAGAACTGGGCGGAATGCAGCAGCGGGAACTGACGCGTACGGTGACGACCCGACACATGGACTTGTTGCGACGCTACAAGGACGAGGATCTGCGCGTCTTTTCGCCGGAAGAGAGAGTCCGATTCCTCGGCGGTGGGACGTCTGCCCCGCCCATCGACCGATCGCTCGCGTTCGAGTTGCTCTATCGGCTCGAACCCGATCTGTACGACCGGCTGATCGCCGCCGAGCGAATTCATCCCGCGGTGCTCGAGTGGCTCCCACGCGTCGATCGGGTGGTGGAGGTCGGAGCCGGCACGGGCCGGCTCACCGAGCATCTGCTGACTCTGTGCGCACACCTGGTGGCGGTGGAGCCGGCGCGGCCGATGCGCGAGTGGCTGTCCGCCGCGTTGTTCCCCCACACGATGGGACAGGTCGAAATCATCGAGGGCTTCTTCGACGCACTGCCGGTCGATGACGAATCAGCTGACATGGTGGTGACCTGCGCAGCCCTCGACCGCGACACAGCGCACGGCGGGGATGCCGGTCTTGCCGAGATGGAGCGCGTGTGCGCGCCCGGCGGTGTGGTGGTGGTCGTGTGGCCGAACCACCTCGACTGGCTGCGCGCCCACGGATTCACCTATCTGAGCTTTCCAGGCCCGATGTGGATGGAATTCCGAGACGCTGCAGAAGCAATCGAGATGACGGAGATCTTCTACCCGCACGCCGCAGCCGAGGTCCGGGCTCGCGGGAGTGCGCGCGTCGAGTACGACGTGCTCGGTGTCAATCCACCCCGGGATCTCGTGTTCACGACGAAGAGCCGCACATGAGGCTCGCGCTCATCGCCTCGCTTGTGTCGCCGATTCGCGAGCCCCAGTGCGGCGGTGCACAGGCGTTTCTGTCAGACCTCGCTGCGGGACTGGCGCGGCGTGGCCACGAGGTCGATGTCTTCGCGGCGTCCGGATCGGAGATCGACGGCGTTCGGTGTGTGGATGTCGGCGTTGAAGCGTCGACACTGCAGGGATTCCTGTACCACGCCGAGTCCGCACCACCCGTCGACAACTCCGCGTTCGATGCGGCGTACGCGCGCGTCTTCGACGCGGTCGCTGAGCGTTCCTATGACGTCGTGCACAATCATGCATTCGACGCGCCTGCCATACGCCGTGCGGTCGACGTTGACGCACCCGTGATCCACACGATGCACCTTCCCCCAGAGACGTCTGTGGTGCGCGCGCTTCGCGACGCGTCAGAAGCGTTCAATCGACCGGTGATCGCCACGGTATCGCGGGCGCAGGCGCAGACATGGCGAGAGGTCGTCAACATCGACCTCGTGCTCCCGGTTGGCATCCCCACCGCGAGAATCCCGTGGTCTGCCACGCCGGGTTCCGGCGTCGTGTTCGCAGGTCGCTTCAGCCCCGAGAAGGGTGCTGCCGAGGCGATCGGGGTCGCCCGCAGCGCCGGAATGCCGATCGACCTGTACGGAGACGCGTACGACGACGGCTACGCTGAGCGAGCGGTGCATATCGAAGACGGACGGCCCGGCGTCACCGTCCACCCGGCAGTTCCCAGGCCGGTGCTCTGGGATGTCATCGCCGGGGCAGCGGCCGTGCTCTGTCCGGTGGGTTGGGACGAGCCGTTCGGTCTGGTTGCCGCTGAGGCACAGGCGTGCGCAACGCCGGTCGTCGCGTTCCGGCGCGGTGGACTCGAGGAGGTTCTCCTCGACGGCGTCACCGGGTTCCTTGTCGCGCCTGGCGATATCGCCGCCGCGGCTGCGACTCTCGGCCGACTCGGCTCCATCGAGCGCACTGCCTGCCGGCAACACGCCGAGGCGCACCTCGACATCGAGTCGGCGCTCGACGCACACGAACGGGCATACCAAGGGATGCTCCGTGCGGGGGCCGCGGCAGCACGTGGCTGAGCGCGAACACTGGCTCGCGGGTCGGGTCGCCGTGGTCACCGGCGCCAGCCGCGGGATCGGTCGCGCAACCGCCGAAGCGATCGCTCGCGAGGGTGCGCATGCCGTCGTCGCCGCGAGAGGAGTCGCCGGACTGGACGCAACGGTGGCGGCGATTCACGAGTCCGGCGGTCTGGCGACCGCCGTGCCCACCGATGTCAGCGACGCCGGCGCAGTCGAAGAGCTCTTCAACATCGCGAACGATATCGGAGCTCCGGCGGCTCTGGTATGCGCTGCCGCCACCCTGGAGCGCGAGACCTTCGATGCGATCAGCCTCGCATCGTGGGAACACACGATGAGTGTCAACCTCACGGGCGTGTTCAACTGTTGCCGCGCCGCCTTCAACATCATGCGGAACGCCGGCGGGGGACGCATCGTCAACATCGCTTCACTGTCCGGCGTGTACGCGACGGAGAAGTTTCCCGGCCTCGCCGCGTACAACACGACCAAATATGGCGTGATCGGGCTCACCGAGGCGATCGCGGTCGAGGGCAAGCCGTTTGGCGTCACCGCCATCTCGTTGAGTCCCGGCGCCGTCGACACGGACATGCTCCGCCGAGCCAATCCGTCTCTTCGCGCGAGTGTGACCGCGGCTCAGGTTGCTGCGATGATCGTCACGATGTTGGACAGCCCCTTCAGCATCGCCAGCGGCGCGAATATCCCCATCTTCTCCAATGCCTGACAGGTGTGGCGAGCGTCCTGACTTCAAGCGACGCGGGGATCTCACAAACGACGCGATCCGACAAAGGAGATATCACCATGGAAATGGACGCCGGCGAGACACCGAGAGCGCACGCTCATCACGTCGCTGACTCGTTGGTCGAGGTCGACCTGGCCGCAGAACTGACGGCGCTGCGGGCCGGTGACTCATACCACACGGCGGACCACACCGCCAAAACGATCGCCAAGCAGCCCGGCGTCCGCGTGGTGCTGATCGCCCTCAAGCCAGGGGGGCACATGCACGAGCACAAGGCTGACTCGGCAATCACCGTGCAGGGGATCGACGGCCACGTCGCGTTCACGGTGGACGACCGGACGATCGAGTTGTCGCCTGGCCGCCTGCTGACCGTTGCGGCCGGCATGCCCCACCACCTCACGGGTATCGATGAGAGTGCAGTGCTCCTGACCATTGGTGGCGCGCACAACCCGACGTGACCTGAGCACTTTGGCTCCAGGCAATCCGGGAGCGCGATCGCACAGGGAGTCCGCCATGTCGCGCTTCGCCGAGCGGGACGGCGCCTCGGAGCCGCGCCACTCGACTGGCAGCGCTAGCCAGTGGCGCCGCGCTCCGGCAGCGCATCAACCAGGTCCTGCATCGTCCGGCACGCAGCCTCGAATCGGTTCTGGCCGGCGATGTGAGCCCAGTGCTGTTCGATCTCTGCGACACGTCCCCCTGCCTCCTCCAGAGCGCGAAGACCTCGATGCGTCGGGGAGATGAGTTTGGCGCGGCGATCACGTGGGTCGGTGCGACGCTCGAGATACCCCAGCTCTTGCAGTTCGCTGACGAGCTCTGACGTGGCCGCCAGGCTCAACTGGGCCTTGGCTGCCAGGTCAGTGAGGCGGATGCCCTCGCCCCCGAGGTTTCCGAAGACCAGGAGGTGCGGTGGGCGCAGGTCCGCGTATCCATGCTCGGCAGCCGGGGCGAACAACTCGACCCGGAACTCCCGAAGCAGGCGCACCAGAAGCTGGCCTATCGCCAACCGGTCCCGTGGCAAATCCTGCGAGGTCGGCATGGCATGTGAGTATACTTCGGTAACCGAAGCTTCGGAAACCGAAGGAACTGAGAGGAACCGGTGTGGACAAGCAGCAGCAGGACATGGTCACGATGGTCCCCACAAGACTTGGCGCACTGCGCGTGGAGGCGTCGGGAACAGGTCGTCCCGCAGTGCTGTGGCACAGCCTTTTCGTGGACTCCACCTCGTGGAGTCGCGTCCGTGATGCGCTCGGGCAATCTCGACGGCTGTACATGATCGAGGGTCCCTCGCACGGGGCCAGCGCACCCGCGACGCGTCGGTTCACGCTCGACGACTGTGCCGGCGCAGCTCTCGACATCCTTGATCACCTCGAGATAACCGAGCCCGTCGACTGGGTCGGCAACGCCTGGGGCGGCCACGTGGGCATCCTCTTCGCCGCCGCCCACCCCGGGCGATGCCGGACCCTGGTCACGATCGGGACTCCGATCCAGGCGCTCCGAGCATCGGAGCGGCGGCAGATCGCCGCGCTCGTCGCGCTTTATCGCGTGGTCGGTCCGATCGGCCCTCTCGTCAAGGCTGTCGAGCGCGGCCTCCTTTCCTCTCGAACCCGCGCCACAGATCCCGACGCCGTCGATATCGTCGCCTGCGCCCTCAACCGCGCCGATCGCCGCGGTATGCACACCGCGATGCGGTCCGTGATGCTTGCGCGGCCGGACCTGACACCGACCCTCTCGGACATCGTCACCCCAACGCTCATCATCACCGGCGATGAGCTGCCATCGTTCAGTCCTTCGGACGCCCGGAGCGCCACAGCACAGTTGCCGGATGGAACTGCCGCGGTCATTGCCGGCACGCGACACCTTGCCCCGCTCGAGGCCGCGCGGTCCGTCGCCGAACTCGTGATCGCGCACTGGCGCCACGGGTCTGGACTTGGTGAGGCACCAAGCGAGCCGGCACGCGAAGTCGGGGTGGGACGAAGCCTCGTGGACGCGTGACGAACGTCGGACAGAGGCTGCGTCGCTACTTCGGGCGGCTGGGCGTCACATCCCCTAAGGCTTCTTGGCTACGGTCGATCCCCCCGAAACGGTGACGGCGCTGGTCGCGGCGCCAGCGGTCGCTGTTCCCGGCGAAAGGGAGGTGGTCGTCGTCTTCGAGATGACGCCATCGTCACCGACTGTGATGACGGTGGTCACCGTTCGCACAGCCGACGCGGCCGACACTGTTGGGGTCGCCTTGGATGTCGGCGTGCTGACGGCTACGAAGTAGCCGACAAGACCGACCCCAGCGACGCCCCCCGCGGCGGCTGCAGCCTTGATCTTGCGACGCAGCGCCAGAGCGCGATCTCGTCGTTCGACTCGATCCTCGTATGGCGGTAGGGATGACATTTTTGACTCTCCAGAAGTTGCTTGATGGGTGACTTCATCGTCCCACCGAAGGCTGGCGACAACCTTGACGGATGCTCGGGGTTCGCTGAGACATGCCGACGTGCGCAGCAAGGGCGGGGACGAACCTCAATTGCCCCTTCATCGTTCCGCAAGGCTGTCCCGCGTACAAGTAGACGGGTCATGCCAGAGTCAGCGCTCGAATCCGATCTGTACTCTCTGGTACAGATCTGGTGGAAGCCCCGGCCTCGGCATGTGCTCTCGGTGCCTGCGATGAGCGCCGGTGCGGGGCTCCACCTGCTACCACGCACGCCGGTCTCACCGTCTCAGCAATGGGAATAAGGCAGGGTCGAGGCTCCGGCAAACGGTCGCGGTCCCGGCGCCGAGGCCCTTCCACGCGAGCAACGCCTGGCTCGCGCGACGAAACGACCGTTCCACGCGGTCCGGGCATCGCGCCGTCTCCCGACCTCAACGTCACATCCATGGGGGCGGCCGACGGTGGCGCGGTCGTCGCGGCGGTACCACCGGTTCGCCTGGGAAGTCAAACCACCGCCGCCATCCGGCGCTCGCTCAGAGTTCCTCGTTCCTGGGGACTCCGGCCCACCGATGTCACGTTGATCGTGTTCGCCAATGCCGCGCTGATCGTCGCCATGTGGGTGCGTCACGGGCAGTTGCCAAACCTCGGCAACGCCGGCGCGGTGCTGTCTGCGGCCGGTCAACTCACCGCGCTGCTTGGCACGTATTCCGCGATCGTCCAGGTGGTGCTGATGTCGCGCAGCCCCTGGCTGGACCAGCTGTTCGGCATCGACCGCATCGCGGGATGGCATCGCTGGCTGGGATTCGCCACCGTCGTCCTGATCTGTGGACACGTGGTCTTCACGACGGCCGGCTACGCCGTCAGCAATGGCCATTCCTTTCTTGCCGAAACGTGGACCTTCCTCACCACCTACCCCTTCATGCTCATTGCCTACATCGCCACCGGAATGTTCATCCTCATCGCGGTGGCGTCGATCCGGGCAGCCCGGCGCCGGCTCTCCTACGACACCTGGCATCTCATCCATCTCTTCATCTACCTGGCGATTGCGCTCAGCTTTGGGCACCAGCTCGCCGTCGGCACCGACTTCGAGCGTGACCCCGCCGCGATCACCTACTGGATCGCCCTCTACGTCGTCGCCGCGCTGCTCGTTCTCAGCTTTCGGGTGGTGATCCCCTTGCGCCTGACGATGCGCCACCGACTTCGGGTCGACGCCCTGGTTGAGGAGTCGCCGGGCGTGATCTCGATCTACATCACCGGCCGGAACCTCGCGGACCTGCCGATGCGCGCCGGTCAGTTCTTCAAGTTCCGCTTCCTCGCCCGTGGGATCTGGTGGCGGGCCCACCCGTTCTCGCTGTCCGCCGCCCCCAATGGGGAGTACCTGCGGATCACCGTGAAGCAACTCGGCGACTTCACGAAGACGATGCGCGGGCTGCAGCCTGGCACTCCGGTGATGGTCGAAGGCCCGTACGGGATCTTCACCTCCCTGCGCCGCCGGCGTCCGCGGGCGTTGCTGATCGCCGGGGGCATCGGCATCACCCCGCTCCGGGCTCTCGTCGAAGAGATGCCACACCGCAAGAACGGAGTCATCCTGCTCTACCGCGCGCGGTCGTGGCATGACGTCGTTTTCAAGGATGAGCTCGACGAGCTGATGCGAGCGCGCGGCGGTGAGGTGCACTACGTCATCGGCCGCCGGGGAACCGAAATCCACATGTATCCGCTCGCCGCCAAGTATCTGCGCACCGTGGCGCCCGACCTACGCGAGCGGGACGTCTTCATCTGCGGTCCGCGGGAGATGATCGAGGGTGTCGACGAGAGCCTTGCAGCCCTTGGCGTTCCTGCCGACCAGATCCATCGCGAGCGATTCGCGTTTCTCTGACCTGAGGTCCCCATATGCCCATTCGCGCTGCAGTCACGATCGCCGCCGTCGTGATCGGCCTGTTTCTCGTCGTGAGCTTCCGAACTCCACCGCCCAGCAGCGTTTCCGGTGTGGCGCTCCTGCCCGCACGGTCGACGCCCGCGCCATCGAGCACTCCGCCGGCGGCCACACCATCGAGTGCACCGCCCGCCGGCGGCAGGACGCCGACTCCGAGTGCAACCGTCCTGAAAGACGGTTCCTACACCGGTCAGAATTTCCCCAACTTCTTCGGGGATGTCCAGGTCCAGGTCATCATCTCTGGAGGCAGGATCATCGACGTCAAGGCGCTGCAGTATCCGACCGACCGACCCCAATCGGCGTATATCAGTTCCGTGGCGATCCCCTACCTCCACGATGAGGTTCTCAAGGCTCAGAGCGCACAGATCGACATCGTCAGCGGCGCGACGTTCACCAGCGAGAGCTATGCACAGTCCGTGCAGTCGGCTCTCGCCCGGGCGTGAGGCTGCATGATTACTTCCCCTGCTCCGCTGAGAAACGTACGCGCCGAGCCCGTCATGGGGACGGTGATCACGATCGACGTCCGAGATGCCGACGTTCCCGATTCGGCGATGGATGCCGCCTTCGCATGGTTCCGCGACGTCGACGCTACTTTCAGCACCTTCCGAATCGACAGCGAGATCAGTCGCCTGTCGAGGGGTGAACTGCGCGAGCATGAGTGCTCACGTGACGTGCAGGAGGTACTCGCACTCTGCGAGGAGGTCAGCGTGCGCAGCAATGGGAGCTTCGATATCCGACGGGGTGGTGGGATCGATCCCCTCGGGCTGGTCAAGGGCTGGTCGGTCGAGCGCGCGTCGACCATCCTTGCGGCTGCCGGGGCCCGCAACTTCTTCATCGACGCGGGCGGTGACATCGTCGCGCGGGGGCGGCCGGAACCGGGCCGAACGTGGCGCGTGGGAATCCGCCATCCACTGCAGGCGGATCGCGTCGCAGCGGTGCTCGAAATCCGCGACGGGGCCGTCGCCACCAGCGGCACCTACGAGCGAGGCGAGCACATCATCGACCCGCGTAGTGACTCGCCTCCTGCCGGGCTCCTCAGCATGACTGTCGTCGGCCCCAGCCTCACGTTTGCCGATGCGTACTCCACCGCGGCATTCGTCATGGGCGAGCGCGGCGCTGCCTGGGTGGCAGGCATCGACGGGTACGATGCCCTGGCAATCACGAGCCACCGTCGGACTGTCTGGACACCAGGGCTTGAGCAACTGCTGGTACGTGATGTGGCGCAGGTCAGCGCGCCGACGACGTCAGCCCGACCAGATCGGCGCTGACCTGCCAGAGGCGGGCGGTCACGTTCAGGTCACCGACCGCCGTGTTGGCGGTCTCGGGCTTGCGGTTGCAAAGAACTGGCTGGTGACCCCTTCCACCTCGGGTGACGAGGCCAGATAGATCGGCGTGTCGGCGCCTTGGTCCGGTGTCTTGAGGAACGGGCGAACCAAAGGGCTGAGGATCTTGAAGAACCCGGCCTGGTCTTCGGCGCCGAAGTGGGCGTGCGGTGTACTCGCAGGCTAGGAAAGGCGAGGCACGGACGAATCCGTACGAGTACGTAGCCGGCAGGTAGGGGTGCGGACTTGGGGGCTCGCTGGCGGTCACGCGAGGTCCGGTCTCGCTGGGAAGAACAGGCGCCTTCTCAGCCAATTCTGCGAATTCTCTGATCGCTTTCCAGGCTGCCACCGCGACACTGCACGACATGCGGACTTTCGCAGCCTTGCGGTCGCCGGCTACCCTTTCGCGCCCAGCCCGGACGGAACCGGTGAGCTCCGCGTCATGAGACGACGCCTGCTCAGCAAGCCGTTCATCATCGGCGTTGTCGTCCTGGTCATCGCGGCCGGCGTCGGTGGTTTCTTCCTCACGCGCGGCGGTTCGGCGGCGAACGTCTCGTACCGGACCGGCGTCGCGACGCTCGGAACGGTGACCCAGACCGTGACGCTGTCCGGGAACCTCGAACCTGACGGCGAGGTCGATCTCGACTTCGAAGGCGCGGGCAAGGTCACCGCCGTCAATGTCCGGCCGGGACAGACGGTCACGGCAGGCGAGGTGCTGGCCACCCAGGATCCCACGACCGTCAACGCCAGTCTCACTCAGGCGAAGGCGACCCTCGCCGGTGCCGAGGCGAATCTGGCGTCGGCCAAAGCGGGGGCATCGGCGTCGAGCATCACGCAGGCCGAAGGGCAGGTCAACAGTGCCTTGGTCTCGTATCAGTCGGCACTCACCAGCCTGGCCGACACTAAGGCGGTCAACGCCCAGCAGATCGCGCAGGCATACAGCGCATATACCGCCGCGCAGGCGCAGGCGACCAGCGACGGCTGCACGCCGGGTGACACCACACCGCCGTGCCCACAGGATGAAGCCGCGATCACCCAGGACTATCAGGCGTGGCAGGCCGCCCAGGTCAAGGGCACGCAGAGCGACGACCAGGCGCAGTCGCAGGTCAACAACGACAAGGTGCAGTGGGAGAACGCCAAGGCATCACTCGCTACACTCAAGAGCGGATCAGCGTCGACCTCCGCACAGATCGCCATGGACGAGAGCCAGGTCGAGATCGACCAGGTCAACGCCACCAACGCACAGGCGGCCGTGAATGCGACCACGCTCAAGGCATCGTCCGGTGGTCTCGTCGAGCAGGTGAATGTCACCAACGGTGAGCAGATCGCCACTGGTGGGACAGGGGGTGCCTCAGCCTCGGGCACCTCGACACACGCGCTCGTGATCATCACACCGGGCATCTTCGAGGTCACCGGATCCGTGAGCGACACCCTCGTCAACGAGATCGCAGTCGGCCAGACGGCGGAAGTTGTTGCAGCCGGCTCGAGTGACGCCGTCGCCGGCAAGGTGACTGAGGTTGCGGAACAGGCGACGGTTACGTCCGGCGTCGCGAGCTTCCCGGTCACGGTCGTTCTGAGCGGCGCGAGCGCGTCGCTTCGCCCCGGGATGTCCGCGTCAGTGAGCGTGGTCATCAACCAGGTTGTCGGGGTCACGACCGTCCCCACCAGTGCCGTGCACACCACCGGCACAGGGAGCACGGTGACGTTGTTCGTCAACGGCAAGCCTGACCCTGTATCGGTGACGGTCGGCGCATCGGACGCGACCCGTACCCAGATTCTTTCCGGGGTCAAGGTTGGACAGACGGTCGTGATCGCGACGATCACCAGCACGATTCCCGCCTCGACGACCGGCACGGGGCGCGGGCTCGGCGGTGGCGGTGGCGGTGGCTTCGGTGGCGGCGGCTTCCCAGGTGGTGGCGCCGCCCCATGAGGTCGTGCTGATATGGCGGCTGAGATCATCCGCCTCGTCGACGTGACCAAGATCTATGGCGAGGGTGATGCCACGGTGCGAGCCGTGGACGGGGTGTCGCTGCTCGTGAGAGAGGGCGAATTCGTCGCGGTGATGGGGCCGTCCGGCTCGGGCAAGTCGACGCTCATGCACATCCTCGGTTGCCTCGACGTTCCCACCAGTGGCGAGTACCTCTTCGCCGGCGAAGACGTGGCGCGCATGAACGAGCGCGAGCTCGCGAGCATCCGCAACCGCCGGATCGGGTTCGTGTTCCAGCAGTTCCATCTGCTTTCGTCGATGTCGGCGTGGCGCAACGTCGAGCTACCGCTCCTGTACCGCGCGGCGCAGGGCCGCAAGCAGATGGCCCTGAACGCGCTCGCCCAGGTTGGGCTGAGCGCCCGCGTGGAACACCGTCCCAACCAGCTCTCCGGCGGTCAGCAGCAACGTGTGGCGATCGCCCGTGCGCTGATCACGAACCCGACCATGATCCTGGCCGACGAGCCCACCGGCAACCTCGATTCCAAGTCGAGCCGTGAGGTACTCGACATCCTTACCGGGCTCAACAAGTCTGGGCACACGATCGTGCTGATCACGCACGATCCCAACGTTGCGAGCGTGGCTGAGCGCGTCGTGGAGATGGCTGACGGCCGCGTTCGCGACCAGGTGGCGGCGTGAGTCTGCTGCGCACGTTCGACACGGGCATGCGCGGTCTGCTGGGCCACCGCCTGCGCTCGATCCTCACCACGCTGGGCATTCTGTTCGGCGTCGCCGCGGTCATCTGCACCGTCGGCATCGGCACCGCATCGGCGGACTCGGTCAACTCGCGCATCGCCGCGCTCGGCACGAACCTGCTCACGGTGTCGCCGGGGAGCACGGTGAGCTTCGGCGTGCGCGGAGGTGCAGGCTCAGCGAATACCTTGACGATGGACGATGTGGCCGGGCTCGAGGACAAGCAGGACGCCCCGGACATCTCGGCGGTTGCGCCCGTGGTGTCCGGAACTGCGACGCTGGTGAGCACCAGTTCGAACGAGTCGACGACGGTGCAGGGCACCACCGCGTCCTGGCTCGCCGCCAATGCGCGCGCCCTGTCATCGGGCATCTTCGTGACGTCCACGGAAGTCGAGGAGCACGCACAGGTCGTCGTCCTGGGTGCCACGAGCGCAAGCGATCTGAATGCCGTGGTCGGCGATCAGGTGACGATCAATGGGAATCCCTTCCAGGTGATCGGAATCCTCACGTCGAGCGGCAGCACCGGCTTCACCAACAACGATGACCTCGCCGTGATCCCGATCACGACGGCCCAGGACGAGGTCACCGGCGGCAGTCCCAACTCAGTCCAGCGAATCCTTCTCAGTGCCACGAGCTCGGCGACCATCGGCTCGGCGTACCTCGAAGCCGATCAACTGCTCCTGCAGACCCACCACATCACCACCTCGGCGTCTGCCGACTTCAACATCACCTCGGCGTCGACGCTGGCGAGCACCGCCGCCTCGGTGACCACGACGCTCACGATCCTGCTCGCGAGTGTTGCCGCGATCTCACTGCTCGTCGGCGGTATTGGAGTCATGAACATCATGCTGGTGTCGGTGACCGAGCGGACCCAGGAGATCGGACTCCGCAAGGCGCTCGGCGCAACGCCGCGCGATCTGCTTCGTCAATTCCTTATCGAGGCGGCCACCCTGAGTTTCGTCGGCGGAGTCCTCGGGGTCGGTGCCGCACTCCTCGCAGGATTCCTGGTGCCCCGGCTCGCGAACATCGCGGTGACCATCACGGCAACTCCAGTCATCATCGCTGTGGCAGTTGCAGCCGGAGTTGGCCTGATCTTTGGCGTCTATCCGGCGGCGCGGGCTGCTCGCCTCGCGCCCATCGCCGCCCTGCGAGCCGAATAACCATGAACACTGCCACCTATTCAGGAGAAATCCCCTCATGAACCGTGCCTTTCTCGGCGCAATCGGCCTCGCTGCGTGCTTCGGCGCGGTGGCGTGCGGCGGCGCCTCGGCGAGCGGTGGCGCCGCAACCGCCAAGCCTTCGCCTTCGGCAAATGGCCGTCGCGGCTTTGCAGGCAATGCGGCGTTCGGCCAGCTCGTACAGATCAACGCATCGACATTGATCCTGAGCAACAGCAACGGGGACTCGACCGTCACGTACGGGTCGACGACCAGGATCACCCGGACCGCCACCGAGACCGTCACGGACATCGCCGCCGGAGACTGCATCACCGTTACCGGCAGCAAAGGGGTCGGCGGCGCGATCACCGCGACGTCGGTGTCATTGAGCGCCCCCACCAAGGGCTCCTGCACGGCGACAGGCTTCGAAGGTGGTGGGCCCGGCGGAGCCGGCGGCGCCAATCCACGGCCGAGTTTCTCCCCTGGCGCGAACTTCTCGCCACCCGCCGGGGCATCGGGGTTGACCTTCGCTCGCGGACAGGTGAAGGCCGTCTCGGGCACGACGGTGACCATCACTGAAACCACCGGCACAACCACTGCCACGGCAACGGTCACCGTGCCGACGACCGTCAAAGTGTCGGTGTCCACCGTGGTGACGTCGTCGGCCCTTCAGACCGGCCAGTGCCTGACGGCGATCGGCACGAAGGCCGCTTCCGGAACCGTCGCGGCCAGTGCGCTCACGATCTCACCGGCAGGGGCAAACGGCTGTACCGCAGGCTTCGGCGGCGGGTTCCCGGGTGGTGGCGGGTTCCCGAGTGGCGGCGGGTTCCCGGGTGGTGGCGGGTTCCCGAGTGGCGGTGGGTTCCCGGGTGGTGGCGGGTTCCCCGGTGGCGGAACGACCAGTGGTTGACTGCAGGGCGTCTCTGTCGGGGACGCAGGACTCGAACCTGCGACCCCGAGACCTCAGCCAGCGCTAATTGGTCCCGGCTGATTGAATTCGGGAAAGAGGGGTTCGTGGCTCTCGAGTCACGGGACCACGACGTCGGTGATCGTGACCGGCCCGAGCGTGTAGTCGAGCTCACTGCTCTGTAGCACGCCGGACGCTGTCAGCACATCCATCGCCTTCGGTACCGACGCAGGGTCGACCGTGCAGTGAGCGTCCGAGCTAGCGGCGGCGCAGACGCCGAAGGAATAGGAGCCCGGTACGGCGGTGAATGCACGCGCCTGGTCGGAGCTGAAGCCGTCCTGCCCGGTGAGCACGACGCTGAAACCCCAGCCGCTGCCCACCGCGCCCAGCGTGGAGGCAGGGACGCTGAACGTGATGTAGCGCGAGATCTGGTTCGCTGAGATCGCCACCGTACCCAGGGCTGTCCCATGGGCATCGACATAACGCTGTCCGAAACCTTGGACCTCGATGAGCCGGCTCCACGCAGCGGAGGATGCAATCGCGTAATTGCGCGATGGATATGCCGCCCCCGTCGACGTGTCGCTCGTCGCTGCGCTCGGGTCATGGACATAGACGTCGACGAGCTGCGCACCCAGTGGGCTTCCGAATGTGGGGGTCAGGTCGCGCGTCTGTATCCTGAAGTAGATATTCCCGCTGCCGGCGCTGTCGTCGTAGACCTGGAAGTCGGTGATGTCGAAGGCGCCGGCGTGAAAATCAGGCGCTGTCGGATAGGCGTAGTTGCCCGGCCCGTTATCGTCGCCCGCCGGGTCCGTGACATCGAGGATCTTGGTGCCTGGGACGAAGTCCCACACCACAGTACGGGTCGCGTGGGCGGTTCCCCCACCCGCCGCAGTGGCGACCACGTTGATCACGGTCGTTCCCGGCGTAACCGAGACGGCAACAGCAAACGATCCATCCGGTGCAGCCTTGCCCTCAGCGGTGCTGGTCGTGAACCCGGTGTCGGTGTTGGTGGCCGCCACGGACACGGTGTTACCGCCCACGGTTGTGCCGGTCACGGTCACCGGCGATGCGCTGACCGCCGTTTCATCGACGGGCGCGGTCACGGTCAACGTGGTTGTCCCCTGGTGATGGGTGACATAGCGTGCCGTTGTGTTGGCCGGCTGGTCGATCGCGTGGCCGGCCTTGATGTCGGCGGCAAGCCGGACGAATGCTCCGGACGCCCAGGTGAGCGGTGCCGCAGAGCCCGCTGCGGCGCCGTCACGAAAACCGATCGAGGCCAGTGTCGGGTCGCTGCCGTACGGGGATGCGGCCAGATCTGGAAGCTCCCAGTCCTGCTCTGGAATAAGCCCGACGCCTGACGCAAAACTGTCCATCGAATTGAGCAGACTCACGGCCTTGGGGGTGTTGCCCATCTGCACCCCGTTCTCGCCGCGCTCGGCGGAGAGCACCGGCCAGACATGCCCTGTCCCCTGACCACTCGGCGCCCACGGGTGTCCGTCGGATGCGCCATCGCCGTAGCCATCGCCGTTATAGCGGTGCCAGCCCGGACCGCTCGTCGTCACAGTCTCGATGTTCGCATCGACAACCGGCAGCGAGGCCTGGATGGCGCTGTCCGACGCTGACAGCACGCCAAGCCGGGACAGCTCCAGAAAGCCGGCGTCGACCACCGAGCGCTGGTCGAGCGTGGGACCGCCGTTTCCAACGTTGTAGGAGATCGCCGCGTTGGGGTCGCCCGTCTTGGAGAGTCTGATGAAATACGGATATGACGCGAGCGGTCCGTTGGTCGTCACCGTCCAGCTCTTGATCGAGCGCTGCCAGTCGTCTGCGGCGCCGCGGAAGACGCGCGCGGAGACATGGTCGCTGTTGACGTCAGCGATGTTGGCTGCGGAGATCAGCCCGGCGATCTCGGCCGCGATGGTCGACGGAGAGTACCCACTCTGCTCCTCCCACCGCTCGACTCCAAAACTCGGGCCGTGAGCCACGACGAAGTAGGCGGCCGGGCGGATGTGCTGCACGTAGAGGGTATGGCTGGTCATGCCCATGCTCCAGGCCATGAGGATGGGATAGGCGACCTCGTCGAGCTGGGTGCCAAATGAGTCGGGCGCTGGCTTGCCGTTCACCAGGCTGTTGCGCGGCATTGACCCGTCCGGCTGCTGCTGGCGGCCAAAGAGGAAGTTGACCGCGTCGCGAGCGGTTGACAGGTCACCGTCCGCAACCAGGGCGGTCCACGCCTCGTAAAGGTCGCGTGCGAAGACTTCGCGGTAGGAGCCGAAGTACGTGTTGTTGGGATCGCCCGCGGAGATCGCCTGTCCCCACGGCGAGGCGAGGCTGGCGACGATGGCGCCCGGGAATGTCTTGTCCTCGGAAGCCTTGACCGCATTGGCGCTCAGGTAGTACTCGGCGGCGAGCCGGCTCACCTGTGCGGCGCTCAACCCAGCGAGGCTGTGCGGCGGTGGCGTCAGCTGAGAGTCGTACTTGAGCCAGCCGGCGCGGTACGCATCCCGAACATCACTGAGGTTGGAGTGGAGCGAGCCCTCGGCATTGCTGACCGCTGAGGCCTGAGTCGCGCCGAAGCCAAGAGCCAGTGTCACGCTGCCACCGCGCGCTGCCGGCATCACGACGCGGCCGGTCTCGACGATGTTGCCGTTGAGCGCATCCGAGTACAGTTGAGTGAGCGTGTGGGACGCATCGAGTTGGACGATGCCGTCGCTCGGCGTCCCAACAAAGCCACTCGTCGTCGCGCCGAAAGGACCGTCGAGGGCGGCGAAGACAGGCTGCGCATAGGTCCGATTGACCGCGTTGGTCGCCGTGTCGGTGTCGTCGGCAACCATCACCGCATGCCCAGTCGATGTGTCGATTGTCGCCGAGTCGGAGCCGCCGTTCCCTGCACCGCCCCCACCGTTGCCGTTGACGCTCGGGTCGAAGCGCACGTAGAGACTCAGTGGACTCGCGTGCGCGCTGTGGATGCTGACGCGCATCAGCAAGGTGTCGCGTCCGGGATCGGTGAAGTAGTCCGTGACGATGCTGTAGGCACCGCTGTGGGCCGTCGCGGTGACCTGGCACTCCATCCCGCCCGGATCCAGTGCGCGGACCGTGTACGACATGTCGCGACTCTGGAGGTCGGTGAACGTCGACCCGTCCGTGACGACGTACTGCAGGGTCTCGACGTTGGTGTTGTCCACCGTCGGGTAGTAGACGTCGCTGAGCATGCCGTCGGCGACCGTGTACCAGACTTTGGACGTCTTGTTTCGGGCGGTCCCCAGACAGTCCTTTCGGGCCAGGTCGAAGTGCGAAGGCGCTCCGGGGCCACCAGGGGCGAGGCTGGGGGCTGGCGCACCCTGACCGGTGACGGGGGTCAGCGCGGTGACCGCCACTCCCAACGCGATGACCACAGCTCCAAGGAACCGGTGCCGACGGCCGGTGAATCGGCGCATGGTGTGTCCTCCTCCCTCACCACTGCGGACTTCCCAGATCCTCTCCGTCCACCGCCGCACCGCCAGATCCCTTGGTTCGGTGGCTGCGGTTCGGCCCGGTGCCGTACGTGCGGGACAGCAATCATGGACCAGCGGATGCCCTCAAGGGAAGCGACTGCAAGCTGGACCGGAACCGGGTGGCGATTGCCCGACCAGGCCTCACGCCGCACAGCAGGCGTGACCACTGGTGGGGTGCGTGGACTAGACCGGAATCCGCACCCGCAGACGGCAACGCACGCCGTGTGTCCCGCGGTGGAGCAGCAGTTTGACGGCCCCTTCGGTCCTGCCCATCACCGCGCCGATATCCGCAAGCTTCATGTCGGAGCCGAACCTGAGGGTCATGGCGACGCGCTGCGCCGGCGGCAGGATATCGACGGCCGCCCAGATGCGGGCCGCTTCGGCGTTGTCGACGGCCGTGTCGTCCACCGATCTGCGAGCGTCCGCGATGACCTCCACTGCCTCCAGGCTCTGCACCGCTCTGCGACTCCGGAAGTGATCGTTGATCGCATTGATGGCGATCCGGTAGAGCCAAGCGTGCATCGGTACCTGAGACGGCCGGTATCGCGCGAACGCGCGCAGTGCGTTGAAGAACACCGTCGACGTCACGTCCTCGGCGACATCACGGTCCTGCAACCGCCGGTACACGAAGCGGTAGATCTGCGCGAAATGCTGGTCGTATAGCGTGGCGAACGCGTCGATCTCGGCCTCCTGGAGCATCCGCTGAGGATGAGGAGCCACGAGCGCCGAGAGCTAGGGGCAAAGGTCACGACCTGACTGGTTACCTTGGTCCCAGGCTTCACTTGCTGGCACCGACACCCGGTGCTCGGTAGAGGAACTGGCTCAGCCCCTCGGCATGCAGCTGGAACGCGCCGAGCCCCAGCGCCACGATCGCACACACCAATGCGAGCAGCATCGCCACGCGTTTCGCCCGCCGCCGCCGCCGCTTCATCGCCGAGTAGATCTGCCGGTCGTCGTGCATCGATCAGTCGCTCGGCGGGCGCTGCACGAACGCCGCGCCGCCCTTGGTTGCCAGTTCCCCGACCAGCTGGACATACCCGATCGAGAACAAGCCGATGAGCAGCACCGTCGCTCCAACTCGCAGCAGCCGGTGCGCACGGTGTCTTCGCGCCCGGTGCCACCATCGGCGCACGGCCGGCACGCGCATCAGGGCGAGCGGAACGCTCACCGCGACGGCATCCAGGAAGATCGAGCTGAGTCCGAACAGGAAGGCGAGGTGGATGAGGATGGTTGCCCAGAGCACGTAGGTCAGCCGCTGGACCGATTTCCAGTGTCCCCCCAGCCAGTGCATCGCCCGGCGGTTCGCGGTCAGCGTCAGGGGGATGAGGAGGAACACCGACAGCGTCCCGAACACGAGAAAGGTGTGGCCGGCGATGCGGACGAGCGGCCCCCCAGGGAAGGTGTCACCGGTGGTGAGCGCCGCGAGCGTCAGGTCCGTCCCTGCAGTGAAGAACATGGCGACGCCGTAGTCACGCCGGAGGATGAGGTGCCAGCGCCAGCCGGTCATGGTGTGCACGGGGGTGACGGTCAACATCATCACGAAGAGCAGAAATGACGACGTGCCCAGCACGTCCGCTGTGGACGCCGACACGTGTGCCACCGAGTCGGGACGACCCACGACGAGCGCAATGATCTCGGGCCCCATGAGCACGAAGGGAATGATCAGGAGCCCACGGAAGAACCAGATGCCGAGCAGCCGGAGCAGACGCGGCCGGCTGCGCGCCGCGCTGGAGGAGCGCCTCCCGAGGAGGCGGTCGCCATCCGCGGACCACCCCCCGCTAACGGCGCTCCTGGCGGCCGAACTGACGGTGCCCTCGCGACCGTCGATTGTGGTGATCGCGCGCGTGCCTACTTCGGAAATGGTCCGTACTCCCCTGCCCGACTCCTTCAACTCCCCTGGTCCCGCCCCAGCAAGCGCGCAGAACGATACCACTCACGGTGCGAGCGCATCATCGGCATCGAACGCCCCACGATCACCGCTGGTCTCGGCGAGACTGCGGTGGGGCATTGCTCGAGCAACTTCGGGTCCAGACACGGACGTCCTGCGACGCGTCCTCGAGGACGCAATGCAGCGTTTGATCGAAGCTGAAGCAGCCACAAAGGTCGGCGCCGGCCCGCACGATCCCCAACCGCACGACGTATCGCAACGGTTAGCGGAAGCGGGTCCTCGATACCGGATGGGGACGCCGTCGGGCGGGGAGACACGACGCGAACCTGCCCCCTGGTCCTCTTGACCAGCATTTGCGTTCCAGCCGGGTGCTGAGTTCGGCTTAGAGTGCGTTCCATGTACGTGGCCGAGGCAGCTGAACCCGCGGGACAGGCAGATCTCGTCTGGGCACAGGCGGAAGACGTTGCTCGTCTCGCGCGGCAGCTGTGCGGCCATCCCGAGGATGCCGAGGACGTCGCCCAGTCATCACTCATGAAGGCGGCCGAGCACATCGCTGGGTTCCGGGGCGATGCGACGGTGCGGACATGGCTGCACCGCATCACGACCAACGAGTGCCGGATGCTGCGCAGGCGCCGGGTAGCGACGTCCCTCGATGGTTTGCTCGAGGAACATCCCGGCAGCGCCGAACTCCTGCTGCTGGACGCCGCTGACGCAGATCCGGAGGCCCTCGTCGAGCGGCGAACACTCGGAAACGCAGTGCTGGCAGCTGTGGCCGCCCTACCTGAGCGGCAGCGCGTCGCGTTCGTCCTCCATGAGGGCGGAGCGGTCGGCATCAGCGAGGTGGCGCGGCGCCTCGGCACCACCGTACCCGCGGTGCGATCGCTCCTTGTCCGGGCGCGGCGGGCGATCCGCACAGAGGTCGCGGCCATCCGGTAGGAGATGCGGCGCACCATTTACTCGGGTCGCGCATCCATGGTGGTGGATCGAGTCGGTCCCATCGGGTCCTGATGACCCGGACGGCTCCCAGTCGGAGATCACCATGACACGGAACATAGACCCCATTGATCGAGGAGCGCGAGTCGTGGTCGCGTTCGCGGTGGACCACACCGGTGAGCGTTTTGGGAAGAGGGTCTGACGACGTGACAGGGAGTCTCGGACTTGGAACCCGCGTGCTCGCCGTCGTGGCGCATCCCGACGACGAGTCGTTCGGGCTCGGAGCGGTGATCGTCGCCCTCAGCCGGCACGGAAGCGACACGGCGCTGCTCTGCTTCACGCACGGGGAGGCGTCGAGCCTGCACGGCGTTGACGGCGATCTTCACGGCGTGCGTCGGCGCGAACTCATCCGTGCAGCGGCAACGCTCGGGGTGGGAGACGTACGCCTGCTCGACTATCCCGACGGGAAGCTCGACGTGATGAGCCTCGACACCCTTCGCGCGGATGTCGAGGCAATGATCGAACGCTTCCGGCCCGATACGCTCCTGGTCTTCGACGAGGGCGGCATCACCGGTCACGCCGACCACACACGCG
>JBAUTG010000011.1:0-19007 GCA_049582105.1 Candidatus Dormiibacterota bacterium
GTTCTGATCTCACCCCTCACTGTTATCCGCGTTAGATGTGCGGCTTGACGGGCACCGCGTTATGCACCGAGGACACGGCGGGGCGATCATCCTCGCCAACCTGGTCCTGCTCTGTTACCGCCACCACTGGATGATCCATGAGGGCGGCTGGCAGCTCGCCAGGGTCGAGCGTGGTCTCCTCCTCGCCATCCCGCCCTCGCGGACCCATCGCTCCTGGATCCGCCCCCCGGTCGGCGACCGCGAGTAGAGGTACGAGTCACATATCGCAGCCTGTGTCTGGCGGTCCGGGGCGCCGGCACGATTCCCGGCCGTCGCCCGATAAACCCGCTCGCAGGCCGTGATCCCCGTCGACCCATAGAATTCGGCACGCCGGGCTGGCGAAATGGTAGACGCGGCGGTCTTAAAAACCGCTGGGGGAAACCCCGTTTCGGGTTCGAGTCCCGAGCTCGGCACATGGCTATGCAAGGGATTTCGACGAGGCGGCCGTCGCCATCTGAGGGTCGTATAGCCTCGGATGTAGCCAAGGCGAGAATCTCTTAGCGTTCTCTCGGTGTTGCGTCGGGAGTCGCATCCCATGAGGCCCGCAAGAAGGGCGTCGCCGCCTTCCAGGCAGCGTCCAAGCGCCGTAACCCCGAGCGATCCAAGCGGGTGTGCGAGGCGTCCCCGGTCCCCACCCGCTGGGGGCGCCAGATCATCGTCCACGAGATGCTCGACGACTTCCGGCTGCGGTAGCCGCTCCGCTCGCCGGTTTAACACAAGTCGCCGCGCGGACACCCATAGCGGACACCCATAGATGTGTCGGAACAGCGCAGCGATCTGATGCCAATGGTTCGCTAGCTGACAGACGGATGGCCTTGACAGCTCTAGGGTCGCCATGATAGTGGGAGTTCGTAGCCCTGAATGGCTGGTCACGTGCGCGAACTGCGGCAGCAAGCGGATCATCCCACTGAGCTTCGACCGAGCCGAGTTGATCCCACCGGACGATCGTCCGAGTCACAAGTGCGTGGCTTGTGGCGTGAGGATCTTCAAGCCGAAACTCCACGCGTGGCCCGTCGACCACCGGTAGGAAGGATCACCATGACGACGATCGAATGCCGAATCATTGTGACCGCTGTCACGAACCACCGGGAACGGTCTCAGACGTCGACCTCATCGTCAACCCGCACAACGGGGAGATGATGCACTTCAGGTGCTGCAAAACCCCGGAGCTAATCGCCGACGCCGATCAAGAAGAGTGAAGCTCTTGCTCGTCCAGGGCGTGTCGCCTCGAGTGGTCATAGAAACGCTCGGGCATAGCTCAATTGCGCTGACCATGAACACCGACAGCCACGTGCTGCCCGCCCGCGAGCGGGAGGGCGCCGACGCTATCGACCGGCGGCTCGGGGAGCCGCTATGAGCCGGATCACGCGGATCACCGGACCGGATGGAAGGGTGACCACCATCAAGCAAACATCCGGCTGCGGCTGTCTCACCGTCCTGGCGTTCCTGGTGGTGATCTTCGGTCCTGTGGCCTGGTTCGGCACCACTGGCGCGATCCTCGCCTACAGCGGCCTTGGCCTCGCCATCGTTGCTCTGTGTGCGATCGCCATGTCGCGGAGTAGAAGCCAACGCACTGCGCCCCAGGCATGGACGCCGCAACCTCCGCCAGCGCGTCCGGGTGATCCGTCAACAGTTATGCGGACGCCCGACGGCCAGTGGATCTCGTACGACGGCGGCGAACACTTCACGCGTCCGCCGACATCACCGCCGCCCGCGCATCCCTCCGGCGGCTAACCCCGTCCCGTATTCGACGCATCCCACCGCGTGAGAACGGCCCGGCGTACCTACGCTGGGCGCTCATCGAGGCGGCGACTGACGCCGAGCTCCATCCGGCGTTTCACGTCCACTACGAAGCCACTTGCTCAGGCAGTCTCTCTCCACGACTTCCCGATGACTGGCTGCGATGGCTCGCCGCCGAACTGGCGGCAGGGAGGACCAAGCCAGAGCCACCAGCCTTGAACTTTTCGGCGGCGACTCAGTACTCTATGGTCAGTTGTCGGATTACCTCAATGGCGGGAGGGGTTCGATCGGGGAAGAGGAGTGATGGGGCGAATTCGGAAGGACAAGGCGGACGCTGTTTTCAGCAAGAGCCAGCTGGCCGTCGCGACGAAGGCCTCATTCTCGGAAGCCTTCCCGTCAGTGCGACGCGCCCGAATCGAAGTGGCGGAGACCTTTTACAGAAGGACGGTCATCCACCACCTGACCGAAGTGAACGCCCGGGAGTTCGTCGACTGCTCGAATCCCGCCTGTTACGGCGGCGGTGTCTCGATCGGGGCGATCCTGCGATGGATGGTCGCCACGAGGCGGTCCGACGCCACCGATACCCAGTTGTGCGGTGGCTACGAAGGTTCAAAGCGACGTCGTGTCCGTGATTGCCCCCACCGTTTCACTGTGCGCGCCGAGCTCGAATATGCCGAGGATGACGCAACGGCCAGCCTGATCGGGGGCAGAGCTCCGAACGTGCCGTGGGGCGGATTGAGCCGCGCGTCCTCGGCGTTCGCAGCGTCACGGTCGGTCATCGATGTTCGCGAGGAGCCTCACAGCTCCTTCTGGTAAGCAATCGGCGAACGGTATCCCGCTGCCCAAACGACGCCCGCGACAACTGCGGATCGTCCGGGCAGGCCTCCCGAATCCTGGTCGCTGCCATTGGTTGATCGCAACCCGGTCATGGCCGCTCGGGCCCACCCTCCGACTCCCGGCACTGGCGCGTCGTTGAATCTACGATGCGTAGCCATGTTCGGAAGCCAGGCGCGGACCGACCGTCGATCTCGCACGATCGCGTGAATCGCGCTGACTCGCGAGCGACTTCGGCGGTGACAGGCGACGCTGTCGCCGCCCAGAGTCCACCCCAGACCGAGGGTTGGTGGCGCGCAGGCGCCGAGGGACTTGCGCTTCTGCTCTCACCCTTCGCCGCATTCTTCGGTCTGCGACTGACGCTGATGGCGCCGCCGGACCTGAACGACCCGGCAATGCACACCGCATTCATCGTCGACCCGCACGACGTCTTCGTGCGATTCACGGCGCTGCTGGCGCCGACGGACCGTCTCCGCGAGGGCGCCCGCGTCGGATTTCTCGTGCCGGCGCGGATTTCGTACCTGCTCTTCGGCGCGGTGCCCGGATTCGCGGTGCTCCGCTACGTGCTGGCGCTGATCGCCGTCATCCCTGCGTATCTGCTGATGCGTCGCATGTACAACCGCGTGGCCGGGATCATCGTGGTGATCGTCATCCTCAGTTGCCCGGTCGTCATCCTCGCGTGGGGGACGGACTTCCCGGACTCGGCGGCGCTCTCGTATCTCATCGGCGGTCTGGCGTGCCTGGCGATGCCGTCGGTGCGACATCGCGTCGGATGGCTGATCGGCGCCGGCGTTCTTTTCACCATGGCGCTCTGGGCGCTTGCGACATCGGCGCCGCTGATCATCGTCACGCTCGCCGTGTATGCGCGCATCGCATTCACCCGCGATCGCGGGCACCTGCTCCGCGACATCGCAGCGGTCGGAGGTTCCGCCGTCGCGGTCACCGGGCTGCTCGTCATCGCGTCGGGCCTGCTCATCGGACCGTTCGACTACATCCAGACCACGATCCAGTCGTTGATCTATCTCGCGCAACCGTCGCAGGTGCGGCTCAATCACTCCGCCAGCCCGTTTTGGGCCCCTTACATCACCTATCTCCTCGTGGTGCCGACGGTCATCGTGCTGTGGTTCATCGCGTTCGCCTCGCGCCTGCGCAACGTCCCGACCCCTCAGTTGCTCATCGGCATGTCGTGCCTTGCGCAGTTCGGCATCTTCAGCCTCTTGCAGCTTTTCGGCGGCGTCCAGGATCTGGAGGTCCACTACTTCTCGTCGCTGCTCTGGAGCTCGGTGTGTCTGACCCTGGCGATCGCCCTGGTCGAGTTCGGCCGCCCGCTCCTCGCCGATCGCCTGTGGCGCTGGGCCGTTCCGGCGCTGCTCGTCGCCGTCCCGCTGATCTTCGAGATCCATCCACGCATCCCACAATTCGGATGGCTACCGTGGGGCTTTGCGGTCGCGGCACTGATCCTGCTGGTCGCGTGGGGAGCGATAGGAGTCGCGGCGTCAGCTACAGGGGTGCGCAGCGTCGTGCTCACCGGGGGGACACTCGTCGCCATCACGGGAGGACTGCTCGGCCTGACGGTTACCCCGACGCAACATGCACATGTGAAAGGCACCATCGACGACACATTCCCCGCCTATGCGGGAACGCTCGGCGGCAATGACACCGTGGATGTCGACCTCTACTCGATCACCACGCAACTGCCGGGTTTCGTCGGTCCGGCCGCGTACTCCGGCGAAGAGCTCGTGACATGGTGGTCGGACAACGAGATCGGCTACCTGCGCGAGCCGATCGGGATGTATCACGCGTTCTTCAACTCCATCCCGAGCGACCTCGGCCCGCTCATCCCCGCGGGAGCACAGTTCCTCGACACACGTCGACCGGCGCAGGTGCTGCTCATGAGCTTCAACGGGTCGCTGTTTCCCGAGTCGCTGCAATCGCTGGCTCCTTACCAACCCGAGGTCGTCAAGACGGGAGTGCTGCGCGCCGGCTCGCTGGGGTTGCATCTGTGGCTGGTTGACCTCAAGACCTACATCCGATGACCACCGAAGCGCCGTCGCCGCGGCCACGGATCCGATCACGAACCGCCATCTGGTTGATCGTGGCCGCTGCGGTCAGCTGTGGGGTCGTCGGGTTGCTGGTCCTGGTCTTCGACAGTGCGTCGAGCCTCGGTCCGTCCCCGGCCGCCCGATGCACGGTCGCGTATGCCCGCAGCGATGCCCAGGCCACGTTCGACGGAACCGGTGCGACGACCATGTGCACCGGATGGCACACCGCCGATGCGAGCTGGGTGGTGACGTCGACTGCGATCGCCGGCAACGCGCAGGTATGTACGGGGCGGAACGGCGCGCTGTCCTGGACTGTCGTGGATGACGGGGAACAGCTTCACGGCAAGGACGCGTGCGCGGCGCTGAGCCAGTGGGCGCAGGGCGGGTCGCTCGTCATCCCGTGAGCACGCACCTGACGGAACGACTCGCCGCCGCCGGGTTCGTGTCGGCCGGGGAGGAAGCCCACGAACTCCTCGCACGCGCAGGCGGAGACCCCGGCCTGCTGGAATCACTCGTCGCGCGCCGTATGACCGGCGAACCGCTCGCGTGGATCGTCGGCAGCACGACGTTCTGCGACCTGGTGATCCGCGTGGACACCGGCGTGTATGTGCCGCGGTGGCAGAGCGAGGTCCTTGCTCGCAGAGCCGCCGAACGCCTGTCGCACAACGGCGTGGCCGTCGACCTCTGCACAGGAAGCGGTGCCATCGCGAGGACGCTCGCCGCGGCGCATCCCGAGGCTCGCGTCGTGGCCTCCGATCTCGATGAACGCTCGGTCGTGTGCGCACGGAGCAACGGTGTCGACGCCTTCGTGGGCGATCTGTTTGCACCGATCCCTCACGACATCAGAGGCATCACCGATGTCGTGGTCGCGGTGGTCCCGTACGTGCCGACGCCCGAGCTGCCGCTGCTTCAGCGCGATACGTTCACCTTCGAGGGCACTCTGTCGTATGACGGGGGACCCGACGGCACGGACATACTGCGCCGAGTGGTGATTGACGCGACCGGGTTCCTGCGACGCGGTGGTGCGCTCCTGCTCGAGCTGGGAGGTGATCAGGCCGACCTCCTCCGCGGCGACCTCGAACGTCGTGGATACGGCGACATCCGGGTGATGGTCGATGACGATGGCGACGCCCGCGGCATCGAGGCGACGTTCGGCATTTGAACCGCGGTTGCGGCGACAGAACTCCGGTGGGTGATCCGTGGCTCATCGGATGTTGCCCTTCGAAACCTGAAACCCAGCGTATCGAACAACCGAATCGGTTGCACGCTTGGAGCAATCCGCCGTTCAGACCGCATGGGACGTTCGGCGTCATCCTGCAAGCCGCAAGCGGGGCGTACCATCCCGGGGTCCCATGCGCTCGTCCCCGCTCGCCATCGCGAACCTCGTCCTCGTCGTCGCCGTCGCGGGATCGACGCTGGCCGCCTTACGGCGCCGGCCGGAAATCGAAGTTCAAAGCGGAGGCGTCCGCGCTCGCAGAGCGCTGGACCTCGATGGGCGGTGATGGGGTGTCCGAAGCTGCGCTCGCACCTCTGGAGGCATCGCTGCGCAACTCCCCGTATGCGGCGGAGTGGTGGTCCCCGACCTGGTGGAACGATCCTGGATCAGCGTTCCTCCAGAGTCTCGAGGCCGCGACCACAACGGTCTGGGATGACGCCATCGCAAGCGCCCGAGCCACCGCGGTGTCAGCGCTGGCCGGCTGGGATCTCGTGACGGAGCATGAGGCAGCGTTCCTGCCATCAACGGCCACGGCAATCCTCTCGAGGTGGGAGGCGCGTTGCAACACAGCGAGCACGCCCCAGGCGATCGCCGCGCTCTCCGCCGAACTCCTCGCTGCCACCTCGAGCGAGCGCAGCGCCGGGCGTGCCCGCGAAGCCGCACTGGTCGCGGGGATCCCGGTCAACCAGCGAGCCCTGATGCTGATGACCGACCAGGCGGGCGCGGAGCGAATCCCGGGCGCCGCCGGGTTCATCGCGACCTACCGGCGGATCGCTCGGGCTCTTGCGGCCACGCCGAACGCCTCGGTGCTGGCGGCGCTGGGGGTCGAGATCTCGTCGCTCGAGACGACCGTGAGCGCGTCGCTCACGACCCACGCCTGCGGTCACGACGTGCCATCGGGGAAGGCGATCGTCATCAATCTGACCCTGCAGGTGGTCGTCTTCTACCAGGACGGATGCGCGCTGCAGGCGGCCCCGGTGACGAGCGGGCGCAACCTCGAGCGGACACCGACCGGCACCTTCCACGTCTTCCACAAGGATGCCCCGGTGCTCTTCACCTCGTGGGCGCCACGCGGCTCTCCATACTGGTACCCGCCCGAGCGCGCCAACCACGCGCTCGAGTTCACCGTCGTACGTGCGGGGATCTTAGTGCACGACGCTCCCTGCGAGCCGCTCACGGCGTTCGGGCAGGGGAGTGAGAACACCAACGATGCAAGCCACGGGTGCGTGCACGCTCCGACATCGGTGATGGCCTGGGCGTACTCCTGGGCACCGCTGGGGACGCCGGTCATCGTCACATACTGAGGATGACGTTCGGCGGCGTGTGCGATCACGCGGCGTGCGGCGGCGCATGGTGACCGCGAATACCCTGCGATCCGACGACCTGCGGGGCGGGCAGTGATCGCCAACCGCTGGCTGCTGCGAGTGAGCCTGGTCGGCATCGGGGTCATCGCTACGTCCGTGGCGCTGATCGTCGAAACCTCCGCCGCAGGTGATGCCGCGGCGCACACGTGGTCTCCCTTCGTGCTCGTCACGGGGCTCCTGCTGATCGGCGTGGCCGCGAACGTGGACGGAGTCTTCGCCGCCGCAGCGGGCATCCTGGGCCGTCTTCCGGGTGGCGGCACGCCGCTGTACCTGGCGTCGATGATCCTCGTGGCGGTCGTGACCGTGTTCCTCAACCTCGACACGAGTGTCGCGTTCCTCACGCCCGTGCTCGTGCACGTGGCCCGCCATCGCGGCGAGAACGAGTTGCGCTTCCTCTACGGCTGCGTGTTCATGTCGAACGCAGCCTCGCTGCTCCTTCCCGGCAGCAACCTCACCAACCTGCTGATCCTCGCGAACCAGCACCAGACGGGCACCGCCTTCCTGGCGCAGATGGTGGCACCGTGGGCGGCGGCGGTCGTCGTGACCACCGTCGTCGTGTCGCTGGCGTTCCACGGCAGGGGAGGCGAGGGTGTGTCTCCTTCGGAGAGTCCGCGCCGGCCGCGAACACTGAGTCTCCTGGCAGTTCTGGTCGCGATTGTCCTGATCCTGGTCCTCCCCGAACCGGCGCTCCCGGTGTTCGCCGTCGGCGTGGTGATCGCGACGATCCGGTTGGTGCAACGGCGCATGCCTCCGAAGCTGCTGCAGGACATCGACATCGCCGGGCTCGGTGGGGTCTTCCTCATCGCCCTCGCGCTGGGAACGCTCGCGCGGGTCTGGGCGTTTCCCGGCCACCTCATGGCGAGCGCCGGGGACGTGAGCAGCGCTGCCATCGGAGCGCTGGCTTCCGTGGTCGTGAACAACCTGCCGGCCGCGGTGCTCCTCGGATCGCGCATGCCCGCGCAGCCACGGAGCCTGCTGCTGGGCCTGAACATCGGACCGAACCTCGCGGTGACCGGCTCGCTGTCGGCGCTCATCTGGTGGTCGGCCGCGCGCTCGGTCGGAGCCCGCCCGTCAGCCCTGCGCTATTCGGCGGTCGGCATCGTGCTCGTGCCGGTCACCCTTGCAGCGGCACTCGCTGCGGGCCACCTGCCGTGAGCGGGTGTCAGCCGACCGCTTGCGCGGCGAGACTCGTGACCGCCTCCTCGATGACACGGATGGCGCGGTCCAGGTCCTCCTCGCCGATCACGAGCGGCGGCTGCACCCGCACCACGTTGCCGAACGTCCCGCCGACGCCGATGAGGACTCCGCGCTCGCGGCAGTGACGTTTCACGGCGGCGGCTTCGGACGACGCCGGCTCCTTCGTTGCGCGGTCGCGCACCAGCTCGACGCCGATCATCAGCCCGCTGCCGCGTACGTCGCCGATGAGCTCGCTCTCCACCGCGAAGGCGTCGAGGCGGCTCATCACCATGCTCCCGAGGCGCGCCGCACGCTCTGGCAGCTGCTCTTCGACGATCATGTCGATCGTGGCGACGCCCGCAGCACACGACACCGGGTTGCCGCCGAAGGTGCTCATGTGATCGCCCGGCTCAAATGCGTCCGCGATGTCCTCGCGAGCGATGAAGGCGCCGAGCGGAAAGCCGCTCGCGATGCCCTTGGCCATGGTCATGATGTCGGGCTCGACGTTGTACGCCTCGACGGCAAACATGTGGCCGCTGCGCGCGAACCCACTCTGCACCTCGTCGACGATCAGCAGGATGCCCTTCGCATCCAGGATTTCCTTCACGCGTGCGAGGTATCCCTCGGGCAGCGGAATCATCCCGCCCTCGCCGATGATCGGTTCGATGATGAATGCCGCGACGTCATCGCTCGTGTCGAACCGGATGGTGTCCTCGACCGCGTCCGCACACGCGAGCGAGCACTTCCCCGAGCACATCCTGCACCGGTAGGGATTCGGAGTCGGCGCGAACGCGATCCCGGCGATCTGCGCTCCGCCACGATGTTTGCGCAGCGAGTTCCCGGTCACGGCGAGAGCGCCTGCGGTGCGACCGTGAAACGAGCTCTGGAGCGCGATGATCTCGCGCTTGCCCGTGTATGCCCGGGCCAGGCGCAGCGCGCCCTCGACGGCCTCGGCGCCGCTGTTGCCGAAGAACGTCTTCTGCAGTCGCCCGGGTGTGATCTGCGCCAGACGCTCGGCGAGATCCGCAACCACCGGCACGTGGTAGACATACGAGCAGGAGTGCACGACCTTGTCCATCTGCCGCTTCGCGGCCGCGGCAACCTTCGGCGGCACATGACCCGTGTTGACGACGCCGATACCGGAGTACAGGTCCGTGTACTCGGTGCCGTCGGTCGCGGTGACCGTAGCGCCGCGAGCGCTCTCGACGGTGATCGGCTCGACGCCGGCGAGCGCGCTGGTGTTCACGTAGCGGCGGTACTTTTCGACCGTGTCCATGGGTGCGCGCTCCTCTTAGAACGTCGGTGGTGTGTTGACCCAGAACAACCGGGTCGTTGCATCGGAGTAGTTGATCCAGCGATGCTGCTGGGCACTGCGGAAATAGAGGGTGTCGCCGGCCTCGATGTGGTGGTGCTCGGTCTCGTCGAGCCAGACGTCGAGCTCGCCGCTGAGCACGTAGATCGCCTCCTCGCCGTCGTGCGCATAGGCGCCGCCGCTGCCGCCACCGGGGGCAACGTTGAAGATGTCGATCTCGAGCACGGCATTGGGAAACGTGACGAGGTTTTCGATCTCGACGCGGTCGAAACCACGAAGCCGCCGGCGTTCTGTCGTGCGGACCAGCTTCGGGCCGGCCGTCCCCGGCGGCGGCGCGCCGAAGAACTCCAGGAGCGTGCCGCCATATGCCGAAGCCACGCGCTGCAGCAACGAAACCGACGCCTCGGCAAGACCGCGCTCGACAAGGCTGAGGTACGAGGCGGAGATCCCCGCGCGTTCCGCTGCACCCCGCAGCGAAAGGGCACGCTTGGTTCGCGCAGCGCGCAGGCGCTTGCCGACCACCGGGTCGTCGGGGATCCCTTCACCGGCCATGAGGGAGCGGAGTGCCGGCGGTGCGTAGCCCCGCGTCAGCAGCGCGCGCACGTCGCGAAGGCGCGTGATGTCGTCGGACGTATAGCGTCGATGATGCCCACCGGCACGCTGCGGGCGCACCAGTCCCTTGCGTTCCCACGCCCTGAGTGTCGACGGGCTGACGCCGACACGCCGGGCGACCTCGCCGATGCGGATGTCGTCCACGGGAACACTCCTCGCCGCGACCCGGGGCAGGCAGCAGGTACGCTGTCCGACCGAGTCGAACTTGTCACTGTTGAGTAGATTATGAGCCTCTGGTCGACCCCCGGTCCGCCCGGCGTGCGCACGGCGCCGCTCGCCGAGGATTACCGGGAAACGCCACTCTGGTGGGACGACGCCAGCTTTCCCGTGTTGATGGGAAAGCCGCTGCCCGCCACCGCCGACGCGGTGGTCATCGGGGCGGGCTTCACCGGTCTCACCGCGGCAGCGAAGCTCGCCGAGCACGGCAAACATGTCGTGGTCGTGGACACCGGTGCCCTCGGAGAGGGAGCGAGTGGACGCAACGCCGGGATGATTCATGCTGGTGTGCGTCGCGATGTCGCGACCCTCGAACGGCGGTACGGCGAGGCGGGTCGCGCGCTGCACGACGCGAGCGTCGAGGCATACGCGTTCGTCGCGCGCACGGCCGAGACCGCTGCGCCGGACGCGCACTACGCCCAGTGCGGCTGGCTGCATCTCGCGCACCGCGCCTCGCGCATGAAGCACCTGCGTCAGAGCGAGGCCGATCGGCGGACGCACCTCGGTGAGGCCACCGTGATGCTCGAGGCTGCTGCGCTCGAGGCCGAAGCGCCGTGTGAAGGCTTCCACGGTGGGATGCTCACCGACAACGGCGCGAGCATCCATCCCGCGCGATACCTCGCCGGCCTCGCCCGAATGGCCGTGGGCGGCGGCGCGGAGGTGCACGTGCACACGCGGGCTGTCAGCATCGAGCGAGCCGGCGCCGGATCGATCGTGCACACGTCGCGCGGGGACGTGACCGCAGGGGACGTGCTGGTCGCGACCAACGGCTACACCGACGCCGCCGCGCCCTGGGCGCGGCGACGAATCATCCCGATCGGCAGCTACATCATCGCGACCGAGCCGCTCGGCGACGCGCGCGCAGCGGATGTCAGCCCGCAGCGCCGGATAATGAGTGACAGCCGCAACTTCCTCCACTACTGGCGGCTCTCCCCGGATGGGCGTCTCGTGTTCGGTGGGAGAACGAGCTTCGTCCCCGTCACCGTGCAGATGGCGCGCGACCGTCTGTATGCGGCGATGATCGGGATGTACCCGCAGCTTGCCGGAGTGCGGGTCAGCCACGCGTGGAATGGCAACGTCGGCTTCACCTTCGACCAGCTGCCGCATCTCACCCGCGTTGACGGCATCACCTACGCGATGGGCTACTGCGGCTCGGGTGTGGCGCTGGCCAGTTACCTCGGAACACTTGCCGGCGAGTGGATCGCCAGGGGTGCCCAGCCGGCCTTCACCGAGCTCCGCTTTCCGCGGATTCCCGGATACCGGGGGCACCCCTGGTTCCTCCCTCTCGTCGGTGTGTATTACTCGCTGCTCGATCGGCTCTGAGCGGCGGGGTCACTCGCCGCCGGAGGTGCTGGGGGCGGCCCGGCGTTGGGTCCCCCGGTGAGTTCCATGGTGCCGTCCCCCGCGAGAGCGGAGACGAGATGCCCGTTTCTCAAGACGTACGAAACGGTCTTCTCCTTGAAGAAGGTTGACTTGGTGGTCAGCTGCGCGACGATCACCAGCGGTATCCCCAGCACGACGGTGATGATGATCGGAAGGCCGCTCCCCCAATCAGCTGCCTGGCCAAGGGGCAAGCCCGTCGGTGCGACCACCACGTAGGCGATACCGAGGAGAAACAAGCCACCGAGGAGCGGCAGAACGCCCGCGAAGATGAATCGTGTGACGCTTGTGAGCAGCACCTTGCGAAACGCCCACGTGCAGGCGATCCCGGTGATGCCGTAGTACAGCGCCACGAGGACGCCGATATCGAGAATCAGGTTGCCGAACACGGTGTTCACCGTCTCCACGGCCGTCGCCAGGAGAATCACGATGATGGCGAGACTAGACGAGATGAGCGTTCCCACCCACGGTGTCTTCCAACTCTTGTGCACCATCCCGAACATCTTCGGAAAGACGCCGTCGCGGGACATCGAGTAGGTGAGCCGGCTTGAGGGCAACAGCGTCGTCTGGGTGGTGGCCACCGTCGACGAGAGCACCGCGAGCACCATGAAATAGGCCAACGGCGTGCCTGAGATCTGGGTTGCGAAGAAGTAGAGCACGTCATTCTGGTTGTTCGGGTTGGTCAGCGCCGCCGCACCGAGATACGCCTGCATTGCCATCGCTGCCACGAGGAAGATGAACAGCAGGATGAACATGCTGTAGATGCCAGCCAACCCCGGGGACTCGTTGGCGTCCTTGGACTCCTCATTGACGTTGGCGGCCGTGTCCCAGCCCCAGAAGAAGAACACCGCAAGGGCGGAGCCGGTGGCGACGGTGCCAATGTCGTGCAGGGAGGCGGGATTGAACCAGCTGCCTGATACAGGCGCCACTGCGGCGTGGCCACCGGCAATCTTCACGAATGCCACGATTGCGAACCCGAGCACGATGAAGTACTCGATGAACACCAAGATCCACTGGAAGTTGGCGGTGACGCGGATGCCACGCACCACCATGAAGGTGACGAGGAGCAACCATGCGATACCGACCACCGCGATCAGCCAGTTGTTGTTCGCGGCATCGGAGGTCACGAAGCTGGGGAACAGGCTGTTGAGCAACTGCAGCGTGTACGAGCCCGCGACGATCGGAGCCGCTGCGCAGAAGAGCACGTTCGCGGCGAGCTGAATCCAACCGCCAATCCAGCCGATGTGCGGGCTGAGCGTCCGGCTGACCCAGGAATAGGAGGCCCCGCAGTTCGGGTCCTGCCGGTTCAGGTAGTAGTACGCGATAGCGACGCACAGCACTGGAAGGAATCCGACCAGGATGGCAGCGGGTGACGCGAGGCCTACTGCCGCGATCAGGAACCCCACCGTGGCGGCAAGGGTATAGGCGGGGGCGACGCTCGACGTGGCGATAACCGTGGTGTCGAACAACGAGAGCGTGTTGGTCTTGAGATCCGATTCCACCGAGTGCCCATGCACGATCGGCTCCGCTAACGTCGCCATGTCTGTGCCCTCACCATGTCTTCCTCCTCAGTCGAGCCTGGAGAATCAGGCTTCGATATTGCTCATCACGTGCTTGATGCGCGTGTAGTCCTCGAACCCGTACATCGACAGATCCTTCCCATATCCCGAGTGCTTGTAGCCCCCGTGCGGCATCTCCGACACGAGCGGGATGTGCGTGTTGATCCAGACGCAGCCGAAGTCGAGAGCGCGTGCCATGCGCATCGCGCGACCGTGGTCCTTCGTCCAGACGCTGGACGCGAGGCCGTACTCGACGCCGTTGGCCCACTCGAGTGCCTTGGCCTCGTCGTCGAAACGCTGCACGGTGATGACCGGACCGAAGATCTCACGCTGGATGAGATCGTCATCCTGATGGAGGCCGGAGATGACTGTCGCCTCGTGGAAGTAGCCACGTGAGCCGACCCGATGCCCGCCGGCGACGACGTCGGCGTGCGACGGCGCGCCTTCGACGAGCTCGCGAACACGGTCGAGTTGCTTCGCATTGTTGAGCGGCCCGAACGCCACGTCCTCGTCGTCGGGCATCCCGGTCCTGTTGGCAGCGGCCTGCTCGACCAGCGCAGACACGAGCTCGTCATGGATCGACGCGGACGCGAGAACGCGGGTCGCCGCGGTGCAGTCCTGACCGGCGTTGAAGTACCCGGCCATCGCCACCGTCTCGGCGGTGGTGGCGATATCAGCGTCGTCGAAGACGATCACCGGGGCCTTGCCGCCGAGCTCGAGATGGACACGCTTGAGGTCGCTCGCCGCCGCCTTCGCCACCTCGAGCCCGGCGCGTACGCTGCCGGTGATCGACGCCATGGCGGGGATCTTGTTGGTCACGAGCGCGGCTCCGGTCGTCGGATCGCCGCACACGACGTTGAACACGCCCGGCGGCAGGAACTCCGCCATGATCTCGGCCATGAGCAGCGTCGTCACCGGCGTGGTGTCCGACGGCTTGAGGACGACCGTGTTGCCAGCGGCGATCGCCGGGGCCCACTTCCAGATTGCCATGAGCATCGGGTAGTTCCAGGGCGTCACCTGAGCGCAGACCCCGACGGGCTCGCGACGGATCATCGAGGTGTGGCCCGCCACGTACTCGCCGGCACTGGTCCCCTCGAGGATGCGCGCGCATCCCGCGAAGAAGCGGACCGGATCCAGCAACTGAGGGATCTCCTCGCTGCGGGTCATCCCGATCGGCTTTCCGGTGTTCTCGCATTCGAGCGCGACGAACTCCTCGGCACGCTTCTCGAACGCGTCGGCGATGTGCAGCAACGCCATGCTGCGTTCCCGAGGCGTCACGTCGCGCCAGCCGCCGAATGCGCGCTGCGCGGCGTGGAGCGCGGCGTCGACGTCGGCTGCGCTCGAGATCGGAGCGCGGGCAAACTCCTCACCGGTCGCGGGGTTGATGAGAGGCGTCGACTCGTTGGACGTCGCCTCGCGATACTCACCGTCGACGAAGTTGCGCAGCGTGCGCGTGGCCACAGAACTCATGCCTTGAGATCCCTCGCGAGTTCACGAAAGTTGTCGACGTACCGGCGCACGTCGTCGGGGGAGTGCTGGACGGAGAGAGTCCAGTTCTCCTCGGCGCCGGGCGCCATGAGCACGCCCCGGTTCGTCTGATACAGCCAGGAGATGTAGGCGAGCGACTTGTCCATCGCCGCGTAATCGCGGTAGTTGCGCACCGGTTCCTTGCGATACGTGACGCAGCCGCGCGCTCCCATCGAGACGACGTGGAACGGAAGCTCGTACTCGCCCATCACTTCGCGAAGGCCACCGCTCAACTCTTCGGTCAGGGCATCGAGATGCGAGTAGGCGGGTCCGGTGAGCACTTCGAGGAGCGTCGCACGCGACGCCGCCGTGGTCAGCGGGTTGCCGTTGAAGGTGCCGAGCTGCGCAACGGTCCCGTCGCTGATCTTCGCCATGATGTCGGCGCGTCCGCCGACGGCGCCACACGGCAGGCCCCCGCCGATCGCCTTTGCGAGGCAGACGATGTCGGGCACCACGCCGAAGCGCTCGGTCGCCCCGCCTGGAGCGATCGTGACGCCGGTCTTGACCTCATCGAAGATCGCGACTGCGCCGTGACGGTGCGCCGTCTCGACAACCCCGGCGAGATAGCCTTCCTCGGGGAGGACGAAGCCGATGTTCATCATCGCGGGCTCGACGATCACTCCCGCGATCTCACCCGGATGCGCTGCGAACGCGCGCTCCAGTCCCGCGAGATCGTTGAAGCCGACCACGACCGTGAGCGCGACCGTCGACTCCGGAATGCCTGCCGTCATGGGCACAGAATTGGGCGATTCCTCATCGCCCATCAGGTCGACCGGCGGCTCGACCGACACGAGCAGCGCGTCATGATGACCGTGGTACGAGGCCTCGATCTTGATGATCCCCTCACGACCTGTGAAGCCCCGCGCCAGGCGAACCGCGTCGAGCGTGGACTCAGTGCCGCTGTTGGTGAAACGCCACTGCGGCTGGTGAAAGCGCCGCGCGAGCTCACGGGCGACCGCGATGTTCTCCTCGACCGGCTGCGCGAAATGCGTTCCCCGGTGCAGCTGCGCTTCGACCGCTGCGACGATGGCCGGGTGCGCATGGCCGACCACCATGACGCCGAACCCGTTGTGGAAATCGACGTATTCGTTCCCGTCGACGTCCCACACCTTGCTGCCCTGGCCGTGGTCGATGAAGACCGGCTGCGGTGGTGTGTCCTGAAACGAGCTTGGAACACCGCGCGGGATGAACTCCAACGCCTCCCGCCAGAGCTCGCGCGAGCGCGTGCGCTTGGAACGGAAGACCTCTTCTTCGCGCGCGGTGAGTGCGGCAACGCGCTCCGACGCGACGTGACCCGAGTTCGTACCCATATCGACCAGGTCCCTCCAGACAGCCGCGTGGATGCAGTGAATCCTACTGAACGCCTGTAGAATCAGCGCAACGTTAGACGCAAACCACGGGGACCGTCAAGCCAACCACGCGTCCGGGCCGGAGTGCTCAGCGCCAGTCGACTCGGGTGACTTGACCGTCGACGATGTGCACCTCACGCGTGACGCACGGACCCTCGGCCCAGAGCGTCCAGGTCCCGGCGTCGAGGGAGGGGAAGAGTGCGACAGGAACGACGGCGCCATCGACCAAGCGCTCGTGAACACCCGTGTGGGTGCGAGCCTCCGGCCGTCCGGCCGGACTGACCTCGGGCTCGGCGCCGAGAAGCGCTGCCGGCGCCACGACCAGCAGCGCTCCAGCCCCACCGCCGATGTCGAGAACCGCCGGCCCGCTCGGGGCGCTGCCGGCGGTCTCGCGCTCGGTCATCTCGGGGTGTCGAATCCGTTGAGCGGCGTGCCCAGGTAGGGGAAGTGGTGGATGTACCGGTTGTTGCCGGGTACAACGCCATTGCTGAACTGAGAGGCCGAGAAGTCGCTGACCGCGCCGGCGGCGCCATCCGGGGTGAAGCTCGGGTCGACGAGCGGGATGGTGACGCCCGCGATGGCCCGGATCTCGATGGTTGCGACATCGTCGAAGACGCGCCGTCCGTTCGGGAACCCGGCCAGGTCACCGCCGAGGATGCCGTTGATGTTGGGGTTCGATGCCGGCGGGATCGCCATGTTGAGCCGGAGCAGGTCCGCGGGCGTCGAGCCGGTGTTGTTCTGGAAGCCGGGAATGGTCCCGGACGGAATCCCTGTGAGCAGGATGGCCTCGAGGTCGACACGTGTCTTGGTGTACGCGGCGAGGTGCGGGAAGACCCCGGGGTAGAGGACCGGCAGCAGCCCCGCAAGCTCCGGGTGCGCGTAGTTCGAGACGAACTGCGCGTCGTGCTGCGGGTCGGTCGAGTTCCAGAAGTCCTTCTTGCCGATCGGGATCACGACCTCGTTGACGAGCGGCATGCCGAGGCGGGAGACCTGGACCCACGGTCCGACATCGGTTGAGGACCCACCCTCCAGCACGGTCGACTTGCGCCGGCTGGCCGAGGTGTACACGCCGATGACCGAGTCCGGCGAGGAGGGATCGGCCGGCATCTCGCCGCCACGGGTGAGGTGCGTCTTGGGGACCTGGATCGCGATCGTATGGACGTTGAGCGCCTTCGATGAGTCGACGCCGCCGACTGCGGGGAGCGGGATGAGATGGGCGTTCTGGAACGGACGAAGGACGCCGAGGTCGAAGATCGACCCGAGGTCGACGTAGAACCCTTCACGACGCTGACCGGCGAACACCCAGCCACCGTCCAGGGGATGCACCGCAGCTGCCGCGAGCGCCTGGTAGTTCGGCGTGGAGCGAACGCCGACGTTCACCGGCGGGCATGCGAGCTTGTGCGCGAGCACCGTCGATGTGCCGCCCTTGACCCGGGTGACCGAGTAGAACTGGCGAACGTTCCAGTTCGCGCTGTTCAGGGTCGTGATCGGACCGGTGTTGTAGAGGAAGGTGTTCGGGTCGCTGTACTCGGTCATGAACCTGAACTGGTAGGTGATGTTCTCCCCGACGCCGCCACCGTTGCTGATGTGGATCTCGTAGAGGACGTCGTCACCGAAGTTGTAGAAGTTCGGCCCGCCGTCCGGTCCCTCGAGCGGGATGTAGTTGGCGATCAGCGTCACCGACTCCGGATGGTCCGGGCTCGTGAACGCGTAAAGGTCAGTACTGTCAGCAACCGGGTCTTTCGAGATGCCCGGCGCTTCACGATGCGAAGACATATGTACCCCTCGTGAGGATGTTGATGCTGCTCTGACTTGCTGGTCAGCGCGCGGCGCGCTGCAGCTGGCGGATGAGTGCCGGGTTCTTGGTCACGACCTCTTTGTGGCCGACCATCACCGCGATCTCACCCGTGGCCGCGTCGCGAACGTAGGCCGTCATCGGCGTGCTCGCCTCGGGGGCATCACCGGCGCCCGCGACACTCTGAGCCGCTTCCACGAGCGTGCTCGGTGCGGCGATCAGGCCCATCGCCGCAACTCCGCCCGCTGCGCCAACCGTGCTGGACAGAAACGTCCGCCGTGTCACCTTGGCCATGTGTACACCTCTCCTGAGCGGCCGCTGGCGATCCGAGTGGTCGTCGTGTCACCGCTCTGTCACCGCTTGGTACGGACAGGTCCGGACCGCGGATCACTCGCCGGAGCGGCGCGCTCCGAGCGTCAGTTCCAGGAGGGGACGAGGGCCTCGACGTTGTTCCCGGTCACCCGGGTCTTGATCGTCGGAAGGGGATTCAGGCGGTAATCACCGGGGTTCGCGTCGCCGGTCAGCGCGAAGCTCATGGGATGACACGGGCACACCAGCTTGTTGTCTGCAGGCTCCGGAACCAGCGTGCATCCCTGGTGCGTGCACACGGCGCTGAGGGCGCGGATCTCGCCCTTCAACGTGAAGACGACGCCCTGGAGGCCACCGGCCGAGAACTGCTTGATCTTGCCCGGGGTCACCTCGTCGAGCGTGGCCACGGCCACCCAGGCGCTGATGTACGGGGTGATCGGGCCGGTCCCGCTCTGCGGCTCGGTGAGGACCTCGCGGAGGCGCTCGCCGCCGACGCCCGCGGCGACCGACGCGGCAAGCGCGGCCGCGCCGCCGACC
>JBAUTG010000012.1:0-33528 GCA_049582105.1 Candidatus Dormiibacterota bacterium
CCGCGGCCCCATGCAGCGCGTGCACCGGCACCGGAATGTGCGCCGACCGCAGTGCGCCGACACCGCCAAGCCCGACGAAGGTGACGAGCGCCGCGCCACCGACCGCGAGCCCGGCCGCACCTGCGCCTTTGAAGCACGAGATGAGTTTGAGGCACCCGCCCGCCGCACTCACGAGGCCGTTGCGAACCTGGAAGATGAACTGCCCTTTGGTGCTGCTGTTGAGGGACGTCTGCGTCAGCCCGGTGTTCGCGTTCCTGTCGAGGAGGGCGCCGCAGATGCCGGATCCCGGAACCTCGTAGTGCTCACCGGGTTTCCCGGTGCCGTTGGTGTAGCCCGCTCGGGCGCATTCCCCACCGAGGCCGTTGTTGCCATCGCTGTCGTCACCGGTCTCCCACTGGACCTGGTTGTAGTTGAAGAAGAAGTCGAAGTTGTCGCTGCCCGAATCCTGACGGTCGACGATGAGCAGCTGGAAATCGTCGCGTTTGTCGGTGTGTGAGTCGTAGTAGCCGACCATGGGCCAGAGCACGCAGAAGGCCGCGTCGCCGTTGTACTGCGTCGTGCCGTAGGTCACGAGCCCGGAGCCCTGGCCGCTCGTGTCGACATCGGCCCAGAACGGCGCAAGCGTCGGGAAATGCCCCGGCGCGGACAGGCCGTCCGGCGTGTACTTGCCGATCGAGGCGCCGAAGGAAACGTTGCCATTGTTGTTGACGAAGAGCTGGTCGTAGAGGTTGCCGAAGAAGTTCACGGTGAACCCGAGATGCAGCACGCCGGTGGACTCGTCGTCGTTTGCGGGGAGTGTGTGCGCGTGACACCCCGGCGAGTCGATGATCGCGTTCGCCGGCGCTCCCGCAGCGACGAGCTGGGCCGACGCGGCACCTCCCACGGTCAGCGCGAAGGTGACGACGATCGCGCGTCGCAACGCCGTCCCACTCGGTGTTCGCAACTTGTGCATCCGCCCTCGCCCCCGCCGATTCGACCCGTGGGACTGTACCTCGCGCCAGCCACCTCCGGCGCCGACCCGAACTCAGCGCCCGTCGCCGTAGACGATGCCGCCGCGCAGTTCGTCGAGCTTCCGCATCCGGGCGTGCGCGCTCTCCCCGAGCCGTGCGAGCACTCCCGCGATCAAGGCCTCGGTGAGCGCTGCACCGGACACCATCGAGTCGAACGGCGCGACAGTCGTCTGCACGTCGGTGACCAGCACGAACTTTGCTGATGCGGCTGCGGGCGACAGCCAGGGGTCGGTGACGAGCACGACGGTGCTCCTGCGCGCCGCCGCGACGCGCGCGCTGTTGATGCTGTCGCTCTGATAGCGGCGATAGTCATAGACGACCAGGACGTCGCGTCGACCGACGTCGACAAGGTGGTCGGCGGGATTGCTCCGCTCCGGATCGATGAGCTCCACGCCGCCCCGAATCAGGTGCAACTGGTTCGCGAGGTAGCGCGCCAGGAATGCGCTCACGCGGCCGCCGAGCGCGAGAATCCGCCGGCGCGGGTCCGACAGCAGATCCACCACGGCGTCGAAGTCGTGCTGGGAAACCATGTCGAGGCTCGCTCGCAGACTGTGCTCGAAGGTCGCGAACGAGTCGTGGAGCACCGAGTCGCTCGGCTCTCCGGGCGTCGCGAGCTCGAAGCGGGCCAGTGGTGAGCTGAGCCGCGCCTGCAACTCCTCGCGCAGCGAGTCCTGAAACTCGGGATAGCCGCGCAGACCGAGCTTGGTGATGAAGCGGGTCACCGTCGCTGGGCTCACCCCGGCTCGTTCGGCGAAGCGGGTCAAGCTCTCGAGCCCCGCCACCGGGTAGAACGCGAGCAGCACCTGCGCAAGCCTTCGTTCCGAGGCGCTGAGCGTCTCCATCCGCTGTCGGACCAGCTCGCCGACCAGGAACTCCGGCACGAAAGGATTCTTACAGTTCTGACCCGTTCGGGTCGACCTGATAAATCTGTTGACGCTCGGCCGGGCCCGCTGCTACTGTGCGCCCACCAACCGGCATATGGGGAGATGAGCTGATGACGGTGCAGGCGATCGATAGCGATACCGAAACGCTTCACAAGCTGGGGTACGCCCAGGAACTTCTCCGCCGGATGGGGGGCTTCTCCAACTTCGCGGTGTCGTTCACCATCATCTCGATCCTCTCCGGGTGTCTGACGGCATACGGCGGCGCGATGCTGAACGGCGGGCCGATCGACATGAACATCGGCTGGCCGCTCGTCGGCATCATGGTGGTCATCGTCGGCCTGGCGATGGCGGAGGTGTGCTCGAGCTATCCCACCGCAGGTGGTCTGTACTACTGGTCGGCGAAGCTCGGCGGCAAGAATGCGCCGGCATGGAGCTGGTTCACCGGCTGGTTCAACCTCGTCGGGCAGATTGCCGTGACGGCCGGTATCGACGGCGGCCTGGCACTCTTCGCGTCGGCGTTTCTCAACAACTGGTTCGGGTATCCGCTCGACGCTCCGCACATCCTGCTCATCTACGGAATCGCGCTGTTCGTGCACGGCCTCCTGAACACCTTCGGCGTGCGCCTCGTCGCCCTGCTCAATGACATCTCGGTGTGGTGGCACATCACCGGCGTCGTCATCATCGTCGCCGTCCTGCTGATCGTCCCGAAGCATCATCAGTCGCTCGGGTTCATCTTCTTCCACTTCAACAACTCGACTGGAGCGGCCTTCCCGGGAAACATCGTCTACGTCTTCCTGATCGGTCTGCTGCTTGCGCAGTACACCTTCACCGGGTATGACGCGTCAGCGCACATGACCGAGGAGACCAGGAATGCGGCGACCGCGGGTCCGCGCGGCATCGTCCTCTCAATCGTCGTGTCGCTCTTCGCCGGGTGGGTCCTGCTGATCGGCGTCACGTCGGCGATCCAGAACTACGGGACCGAATCCATCGCCGCCGTGCCCGCCGCACAGGTCTTCATCGACGCGGTGGGTGGCGGGACGGGCCAGTTCCTGCTGTTGATCTGCATCGGTGCGCAGTTCTACTGCGGCATGTCATCGGTGACCGCGAACTCGCGCATGATCTATGCGTTCTCTCGCGACGGAGCGGTGCCGGGCCATCAGCTCTGGGCCCGGATCAACAAGCGCACCCGCACCCCAACCAACTCGATCTGGCTTGCCGTGGTGGGAGCGTTCGTCCTGTGGCTTCCGTACCTCTACAACCCCGCGGCGTATTTCGCGGTGATCTCGATCGCGGTCATCGGGCTGTACATCGCATACGGCATTCCCATCTTCCTGCGGCTTCGTGCGGGCAACAGCTTCGAGCCCGGTCCGTGGAACCTCGGGAAGTGGAGCCGGCCGATCGGCATCGTCGCTGTCGTGTGGATCGTCCTGATTAGCATTCTCTTCGTGCTCCCGACGATCTTCCCCCCCACGCTCGGCAACCTCAACTACACGATCGTCGCCTTCGCCGTCGTCCTCGGCGGCACGACCATCTGGTGGTTCGTGTCGGCCAAGAACTGGTTCAAGGGCCCGAGGGTTCAGGGAACCGCCGAGGAGCTCGCTTCGATTGAAGCCGAGTTCGTGGGGGCCTCCGTCGCGCGAACTCCCGTTTCGGCGGGCTGATAGGCTCCGCGTCAGGCGTGCTCGCGACGTTGAGCCGCAAGCACGCGAAGGATTCGAACATGCCCAAGCCAAGGATCGGCGTCACGTGCAGCCCGTTGCGCGGACCCGCTTACTACGCGCCCTACCTCCGCGCGGTCGAGGCCGCAGGCGGTGAACCGGTCACGCTCGACCCCGCGGCTGACGGCCTCGCGCCCGAAAAGGCAGCCGCGATGGTCCATGGCATCGACGGACTGCTCGTCCCCGGCGGCTGGGATGTCGATCCGCCCGCGTACGGCGAGGAACGTCAGGAAGAGACGCCGAACGTCGACCTTCCCCTCGACCTCACGGAGATCGCGCTCGTGCGCGCAGCCGTCGACGAGGGCGTTCCCGTCTTCGGGATCTGTCGCGGCCAGCAGGTGATCAACGTCGCGCTCGGCGGCTCGCTCCGGCAGCACATCGACGGCCACGACATGCACGGCCATCCGCGCGACCTGCTGGCGCATCCGATCGAGGTCGTCCCCGGGTCGGAGCTCTCGAAAGCCACCACCACCGACACCCTCATGGTCAACAGCCTCCATCACCAGTCGGTGAAGGACGTTGCCCCGGGACTGCACGTCACCGCGCACAGCCCGGACGGCGTCGTCGAGGGCATCGAGTCGCCGGACGGGATGATCGTCGCGGTGCAGTGCCACCCCGAGGAGTTGCTCGGCCGGCAGGGATGGGCGATGTCGCTCTTCCGGCGCTTCGTCGAGCGTGTCGCCAGCCACGATCGGAGCCATGCTGTGGCGTCCGATGTCACAAGCAACGGAGGCTGACCGATGCTGACACTCGAGGAGTTGACCAACGAGGTCGCTGCTGGCGCGATCGACACGGTCGTCGTCGGCTTCACGGATATGCAGGGACGGTTGATGGGGAAGCGCCTCGAGGCGCACTTCTTCCTCGAGGAGATGGAGGCGAAACATCCGATCGAGGGCTGCAACTATCTGCTCGCACTCGACATGGAGATGGATCCCGGACCGGGATACGAGATGGCCAGCTGGGAGCGTGGCTACGGCGATTTCTCGATGCTCCCGGACTTCGCGACGATGCGTCGCATCCCGTGGCTCGAAGGCACCGCGCTCGTTCTCTGCGATGTGGCGTGGAATGACGGGACACCGGTGCGCCCATCACCGCGTCAGGTGCTCAAGGCGCAGGTGGAACGGGCCCACGCGCTTGGATTCGAGGCGATGTTCGGTTCCGAGCTCGAGTTCTACCTCATGAAGGAGACGTACGCGGAGGCGCACGAGCGGCACTACCGCGGCTTGACACCGTCGGTCCCGTACATCCTCGACTACCACATCCTCGCCACCAGCTATGACGAGCCGTTCATCCGCGCCGTGCGCAACGGCATGCAGGCAGCGGGCATCAGGGTCGAGAACTCGAAGGGTGAGGCGTGGCCCGGCCAGCAGGAGATCAACTTCCGCTACAGCGACGCCGTCACGATGGCCGACAACCACACCGTCTACAAGAACGGCATCAAGGAGCTCGCCCAGCAACACGGCTGCTCGGTGACGTTCATGGCAAAGCCGGATCACACCTGGATCGGCAGCTCGTGCCACATCCACTCGAGCCTCTGGCGGGGCGATGCGAGCGCGTTCGCCGATGAGTCCCCCATCTTCACGCAGTACCTCGCCGGACTCGTCGCGGGTGCCAGCGAGTTGGCGGTGTTCCTCGCGCCGAATATCAACTCGTACAAGCGATACGCTGCCGGCAGCTGGGCTCCGACGACGCTCGCGTGGGGCTACGACAACCGGACCTGCGGCTTCCGTGTCGTGGGCCACGGCAGCGCGCTCCGCGTCGAGTGTCGCATCCCCGGCGCTGACGCCAACCCGTACCTTGCGTTCGCCGCGCTCCTCGCCGCGGGGCTCAACGGCATCGAGAACCGGCTCGAACCGCCGCCCGTCTTCACCGGAAACGCGTATGAGTCCGACGTGCAGCGGTTCCCGCACACGCTCAACGAGGCGATCACCGCGCTCGAGCACGGGACGATCGCGCGCGCGTCATTCGGTGACGACGTCGTCGACCACTACCTGAACTACGCGCGCACCGAACAGCAGCTCTTCGACCGCGCAGTGACCTGCTACGAGCGCGAACGGTTCTACGAACGAGGATGACGCTCCGGCTGCTGAATCCTGCGACCGAGGAGCCACTGGCCGAGCTCGAGACCGCGGGAGTCGCGGAGACCGACCGCGCCGTCGCCGCTGCGAAGGCCGCGTTTCCGGCATGGCGCGCCGTCGCACCGTCGGATCGCGCACGGCTCCTCCGGCGCCTGGCATCGCTCGTCGAGGACCATCGCGAGGAGCTGGCGCTCCTCGAGACGCGCAACGTCGGCAAGCCCATCGCCGACTCGCGCGGCGAAGTGGGCATGGTCGCCGAGGTGTTCCATTTCTATGCGGGCGCCGTTGACAAGCACTACGGTCAGACGATCCCGGTCGCGGGCGGCGTCGACATGACGTTCCGCGAGCCACTCGGGATTGTCGGTCTCATCGTGCCCTGGAATTTCCCGCTCAACATCGCGAGCTGGAAGGTCGGGCCGGCGCTCGCGTGCGGCAACACCGTCGTCCTCAAGCCGGCTGAGCTGACGCCGATGACCGCAATCCGTCTTGGCGAGCTGGCGCTCGAAGCGGGTATCCCTGAGGGGGTGTTCAATGTCGTCGTCGGACCCGGACGCGTTGTCGGTGAGCGCCTCATCCATCACCCGGACATCGCGAAGATCGGATTCACCGGATCGACGGAGGTCGGTGCCGGCGTGATGCGCGGCGCGGCCGAGTCGATCAAGCGCGTGACCCTCGAGCTCGGAGGCAAGTCGGCGAACGTGATCTTCGCCGACGCGGATCTCGAGCGCGCCGCGGCTGCGGCGCCGTACGCCGTCTTCGGCAACGCGGGCCAGGACTGCTGCGCGCGCTCGCGGATCCTCGTGCAACGCGAGGCATACGACCGGTTCGTCTCCCTGCTCATCGCCGCCACCGGCGCGCTGCGAGTCGGCGATCCGGAAGACGCGGCCACCGAGATGGGGCCGCTCGTCTCGGCGAACCACCGGGCCACTGTCGCATCGTTCGTCGCGGGCGAGCCGCTCTTTCGCGGATCCGTGCCCGACGGCCCCGGGTACTGGTATCCGTGCACGCTCGTCGAGGCGAATAACACCGATCGTGTCGCGCGCGAGGAGGTGTTCGGACCGGTGGCCGCGATCATCCCGTTCACCGACGAGGCGGACGCGGTGCGCATCGCAAACGACACGCCGTATGGATTGTCCGGCTCCATCTGGACGGCGAACGGCGCACGTGCACTGCGAGTCGCGCGCGCCCTCGACACCGGTGTGCTGTCCATCAACAGCAATTCCTCGGTGCGCGTGTCGACGCCCTTCGGCGGTTTCAAGCAGTCGGGGTTCGGGCGCGAGCTCGGCATGCACGGCCTCGACGGGTATTCCGAGATCAAGAACGTGTTCATCTCAACGGAGGGCTGAGTGGTGGGACGCCTGGACGGCAAGGTTGCGGTGATCACGGGTGCTGCCGGCGGGATCGGGCGCGAAGCCGCGGTGCTGTTCTCCGAGGAAGGTGCATCGGTCGTCGTCGCGGACGTCGGCACATCGGCGGGCGCCGACGCTGCGAGCGCATGCCGGAGCGCGACGTTCATCGCTGTCGACGTGAGCAACCCGGAGAGCGTAGAGGAGTTGTACGCGAAGACTGTCGAGGCGTACGGCGGCGTCGACATCCTCTACAACAACGCGGGGATCATGCCCGCCGACGACGACTCCATCCTCACCACCGAGGCGGACGCCTACGATCGCGTCCAGTCGGTCAACGCAAAGGGCGTGTTCCTCTGCTGCAAATATGGCATTCCCCGTCTGCTCGAGCGCGGCGGTGGTTCCGTGATCAACGTGGCGTCGTTCGTCGCGCTGGTCGGTGCCGCGACATCGCAGATCGGCTACACGGCCTCGAAGGGAGCCGTCCTGTCGATGAGTCGCGAGCTCGCGGTGCAGTTCGCGCGGCAGGGGGTTCGCGTCAACGCACTCTGCCCGGGCCCCGTCGAGACGCCGCTGCTGATGCGTCTCTTCTCGGACAACCCTGCCGCGTATGAGCGGCGCCGGATCCATCTCCCCATGGGGCGCCTCGCAACCGCGCGAGAGATCGCCAATGCGGCGCTGTTCCTCGCGAGCGGCGAGTCGTCATACGTCAACGGGGCGACGTTCCTGGTCGACGGCGGGCTCACCGCCGCATACGTGACGCCCGAGTAGCGACGGCGCCGCCCTCCCTCGACGGACGTCCCATGGTTCGCTGATGACCGACGAACACCCGAATGCCCTTGCGTACCGGCGGACTGCCGACGCCTTTCGGGCCGGCGATGACCGTGCGCTCGCCGAGCTCATTGCCGCCGACGTCGTGTGGCACGTTCCGGGCCGCCTGGGATCGGATCTTCGCGGACTAGGTCTGGTCGTGAGCCGGCGCGAATACGACAGAATCACTCAGTCACGACGGCACGCGCCTCCACCCGAGGGAACCCAATGAACCTGCGCGAAATCCAGAAACCGCTCAAAGACGGTTACCGGGCGCACCCGGCGTCATCCCGCATCACGCTGGTGGCGAGAGGCGGCCAGGGCGACGCGCCCATCGCGTGCTCCGTCGACCTGGGTCGCGCGATCTACGAGGCGCAGGCGCACGCGGGGGTCGGCGGCGCCGGCACCGGCGCCTGCTCCGGCGACCTGCTCCTCGGCGCGCTTGCCGCGTGCGCGCAGGTCACGTGTCAGATGGTGGCGGCCTCGATGGAACTGGCGACTGAGCAGATCCATGTGACCGTCGAAGGTGACCTGGACCTCGCCGGGACACTGGGGATCGGCGACGCGCGGGTTGGGTTCGAGGCGATTCGCCTCAGCTTTGACATCATCGCGCCCGACGCCACCCAGGCGCAGCTGGATTCGCTCATCGAGAAGACCAAGCGCTACTGCGTGGTGCTGCAGACGCTCCAGGCGCCACCGGCGATCGCGGCCCGTTTCGTCAGCGCGAGTCGCGCGACCTCGTAAGTCGCATACTGTCGATCGATCAGGGCGGGAATGAGATTTGGTTGCGGAGCGGAGTGACGAGCAGATGCCGAGATATTTGATCGAGCGACAGTTCGAGGTCGACGAGGCGGCGATGCCCGAGGTCGGCAAGAAGTCGCGAGTGCTGGTGGAGGAGCGATTCCCGGAGATCACGTGGGAGCTCAGCCACGTGTGCGTCGGTGACGACGGCCTCGTGAAGACGTTCTGCGTCTACGGGGCGCCGAATGAGGCGATGGTCCGTGAGCACGCGAAGCAACTCGGGTTCCACGAGATCCTCTCCCTGTTCGAGATCGCAGGGGACGTCACGCCCGCCGATTTTCCGGGCTGACCTGAGCCGCCCGGCTCAGTGATCCCCGCGCGGGTCGGCACCGAGCCTCAGGTTCTGGGCGTCGGCGATATGGCTCGCCGCGACCAGCGCGAGGGTCCGGCGCCGGGAGATGTCGCGGCGCTGATCGACGTCGTCCTTGGGGATCAGTTCCAGCGCATCTTTGTAGAGTGCGGCCGCCTCGTCCTTCGCCCAGCCACGCCCTGCCTGGTCGGCTGCCTTGAGGAAATAGGTGACGGCTCGATCGGTTTCGCCGGCCTCGCGCCAGTGCACGGCGAGCGCGGTCGCGGTCGCGCCAGCCCCTCGGGTCGCCGCCTCCAGGAACTCGGCAACGGCCGCGTGGCGTTCCCTCCGGGATGCGCGGGGCAGCGTCGCGTACGCAACCTCGCGGATGAGCACGTGTTTGAAGGTGAACTGTTCGTCGCCCTCGATCCACGAGGACGATTCGCGCCGGATCAGGTCGTACGATTCGAGCGCGTCGAGCGAATCCGACAACCCGTCCCAGTCGTTCTCGAGCCGCTGGAGCGCACCCCGCCAGAAGATCTTCCCAACCGCCGCCGCGGCGAGCAGCACTCGCCGCTCGGTTGCCGGAAGCGCGTCGATACGAGCCGAGACGAGCTCGCGGATCGTCGTCGGAAGATTCTCGGTCGCGACAGCTGCAACCTCCGCGACGGATGCGGCGAGCTCCTCGATGAAAAGCGGGTTACCCTCCGCTTTCTCCGCCACGTGCCGCGCATTCGACGACGACGGATCGCTGCGCAGCAGCAGGGCTGCGAGCTGGCGCGAGTCATCCGGGCTTAGCGCCTCGAGCGAGAGGGCGGAGTACGACGGGAGACCGCCGCCCCATCCCGGATGGGCGAGGAGCACGTCCGGGCGCGCGAGCGCGAGCAGCATCACCGGCGAGTGGCGGATTCGCGATGCGAGCACCTCGAGCAGATCGAACGTTCCGGAATCGGCCCAGTGCAGGTCCTCGAACACGAAGATGGTCGGGCGATTCCGGGCGACCGCCTCCACGAACTGGCGCGTCGCGAAGAACAGCACCTGCCGGTCGGCGACCTCATCATCGCGTCCCAGCCCGATGAAGAGCGCCAGGTGCGCCACGAGCTGATCCGCGCCATCGCCGACTCCGAGCAACTCGACAGCCGCATGCAGCTTGTCGCGCGCGGCCTGGACGTCGTCACTCGCGAAGATGCCGGCGAACTGTTTCACCTGCTGCGTGAACGGACCGTGCATCGTCTTCTCGCCGTACGGCAGCGAGCGCCCGCGCAGCACCTGGAATCCCGCTGCCTCACGCTCGTCGGTGAACTCGGCGGCGAGCCGGGTCTTGCCGACTCCGGCTTCACCGAACACCGTCACGAGATGCGGACGCTGCTCGGCGATGACGCCGTCGAACAAGCGCTGCAGGATGGCGCTCTCGCGCACGCGTCCCACCAGCGGCACGGCAGCGACGCTGCGCTCGCCTGGCCCCGCGTGCATGCTCATCGCAAGCCACCCGCGCACCGGACTCTCCTTGCCCTTGACCGTCATCGGCTCCACTTCGCGGTATTCCACGAGCGAGCGCGTGGCACGGTACGTCGACTCGCCGACGAGAATGCCGTCGGTCGGGGCGGACGACTGCAGTCGCGACGCGGTATTGATCACGTCACCGGCGACCATGCCCTCCCCCAGCTCCGGCCTCGCGTCGAGGGAAACGATCGCCTCGCCGGTGTTGACGGCCAGGCGCACCTGCAGATCCAGGCGTTCGTCGCCGGCGTTCATCTCCGCGATGGCGCTGCGCACGCTCAGCGCGGCACGCACAGCCCGCTCCGGGTCGTCGCCGTGCGCGACCGGTGCGCCAAAGACGCCGACGACTGCGTCGCCGATGAACTTCTCGACGGTCCCGCCGAACGACTCGATCTCGTTCCGCAGCCTGGCGTAGTACGGGCTGAGAATCGCGCGCACATCCTCGGGATCCAGATGGTCCGCGCGCGCGGTGAACCCGACCAGATCGACGAACAAGACGGTCACGATCTTCCGTTCCTCGCGCGCGGTGATCGTGCCGAGTTGTTGACCGCATGCGTTGCAGAAACGCGCCTCGGCGGTATTCGCCTGGCCGCAGCGCGGACAGCGTTCGCCAGGCGTCTGAAGCGATCCGGTCAACGTTCCTAGACCGCAGCCAGGAACTCGAAGAACACTGCCTTCCATCGGTCGGCGGCGTCGAACAGCGGCCCGTGTCCCGAGCCCTCGAACATCTCCATCCGCACCCGGCCACCTGCGTCGCGATATCGCTCCAGCACCGTGCGGATCTGGGTGACCATCTGCTGCGGTGGGAACACCTCCTCACCGGGCCAGCCGGGGACGATCCCCATCGTGCCGAGAGTCCCCATCTCCCACGCGGAGCCGTCGGCGACGACGATGTCGGCGGTGCCGTGTGTCCAGAGCACCGGCGGCTTGGGGTCGATGTCGACGATGCCCGCCCAGTTGCAGTACTTGCCGGAAAGCGCGTTGAGAATCCCGCGTGTTCCCGGAGCGATGCCGGGCCAGTTCTGCGACGGCGTCGCATCGCCGGGGTAGCCGTCGTCCCCGGTGACGGACTTCAGGATCTCCTCGACGAGAATGTCCTCACGTTCCTGCGACTCGCGATGCGACGGAGCCCAGTACGACGTGTTCATCACGTTGCGTGGCGAGAACGGCGAGTCGGACGACGTGTCGTGGTCGGCGATGCGCTGCGTGAAATCGGGGTTCCCGGTCCCGCCACCTGTTCCGGAGTAATCCGGAAAGCACGGAGTACCGTCGGCGCGCACACCGCCGAATCCATACGGAGACACGGGGTCCACGAAGGTCAGCGATGCGACGGGTCGATCCTCTGCGTAGTTCGCGATTGCCGCGCCGCCGGTTGACCAGCCGGCCAGGTGCACGGGTTGTCTGATACCGAGCGCACGCACCAGCGAGTGCGTGTCGTCCGCCCAGTCACGAAGCCCGCGGGTTCCGTCGATCGGAACGCGTGCGGTGTCGCCGAAGCCGCGCATGTCCGGCGCGATGCAGCGGTATCGCTCCGGTGCGGCAGTCATCACGTGCTCGAAGAAGCGTCCCGTGGCGAGGTTGCCGTGGATGAGCACGACGGGGATGCCGTCCGGCTGCCCGGACTCCAGATAGCGCATGCGCAGGCGGTCCGTGTCGAGCATGTGAGAACGGATGCCGGGCAAAAGGTTCATTCGGGCTCTCCTTGCGGCGGGATCCGACTCCATCACCGCGGGTCAGGATAGCTGTTCACCGCCGCGCCACTTGCCGGTGTTGGGAGTGAGGCACCGCGTGCCGACGACAGGTAGTCGCCTCAACTGTGTAACCCGGCCGCATATCCCTCGTATCTCTCGAGCGAATGCCACAGCGACGGACGTTCAGATCGTCGGTGTCATGATCCCGGACATGGTTGTTGAGGCGGCGTCCCGCGCTGCGGCGTCGCCCGGCGTCTGGCCTGCGCTTCCCCCAGTGAGCATCGACGGGCTGGCAACTGCGCTACCGGCGAATCGCGTCCTCGGCAGCGATGTGCTGCGCCTGATCACCCAGCTCTGGCCCCGGCTCGAGCGGCGGGTCAGCCTGTTCGCCGATGAGCTTGCGGAGACCCAGCGCTTTCTCGTGCGGCCCATCGAGGAGGCGCTCGTGCCGCTTTCGCCCGGCGAGCAGGCTGTGCGCTACGCGGCCACGGCGACACCGCTCGCACTTGCCGCGGCCGAGCATGCGCTCCAGGATGCCGCGGCGTCCGTCGACGAGATCGGTCTCCTCGTCGTCTGCTCCTGCACCGGCTTCGTGTTGCCGGGAGTCGACGTGCAACTGGTCGATCATCTCGGCCTTCGCCGCGATATCCGGCGCATGCCCTTCATGAATTTCGGGTGTGCTGGCGGCGCCGCGTCGCTCGCATGGGCGACGGACTGGGTGCGGTCGCACCCCGGCCAGTCCGCGCTGGTCGTGGCGGTCGAGGTGCCCTCGCTGACGTTTCGACCCGCCGACACGTCGGCGGACAACCTGCTGAGCGTGCTCGTCTTCGGTGACGGTGCCGGTGCCGCACTCCTTCGCGGCGATGCGGTCCCCGGACGCATCGGCATCGGGCGGACGGCGTCACGTCTCGTCGCATCGAGCACCGAGGCGCTCGGGTTCGAACGTGCGGATGACGGCTTCCGCGTCGTTGTCTCCCGGCAGCTCCCCCGTCTGCTGGAAACCAATCTCCCGGCGCTCGTCGACGGTTTCATCGGCGGCGCAGGCGACCTCGACGCGGTCGCGGCTCACCCCGGCGGCCAGGCGATCGTCGACTCCGTCGTGCGCTGCCTCGATCTCGGCGAGAACCAGGTCGCCGCGACACGGAACGTGCTCCGCCGCACCGGCAACACGTCGTCGGCCGGAATCCTGTTCGTGCTCGAGGAGCTCGCCGCGAACCTGCCCCATCCGACCGGCCGCGGCGTGGCGGCGGCGTTCGGCCCGGGGCTCATGGTCGAGCTCCTCGAGCTGCTCTGGGCCGCATGACGTCGCGGGGTCGGACGGCCCTGGCACTCGGCCTCGGAGCACAGCGGCTCGTGGAGGTGCGGATCTCGGCTCGCAATCGGGCCGCAGCCGGGACGGCGGACCAGGCATCGCCGTCGACCTATCCGCTCATGGTCGCCGCCAACGTCGCCCTCTTCGCGGTGAGCGCCTGGCCGCGCCGCGGTCGCAGGATCCCGAGAGCGATCGAGGTCGCGGCGCTGGCCGGGCTCGGCGCTGCGACGGGGCTCCGCCTCTGGGTGATCCGCACGCTCAGGGAGGACTGGAACGTCACCGCGCACGTGCGACCGGCGATGCGCATTGAGACCGGTGGCCCCTATCGCTACATCCGGCACCCGAACTACGTTGCCGTGGCGCTCGAATTCGCCTGCCTGCCTCTCGCGGTCGGCGCCGTTCCCGAAGCGGTCGTGCTCTCGCTTGCGAACGCCGCCGTGCTCATCCCGCGTATCCGCGCCGAGGAGCGTCTCCTCGACGCCATCCCCGGCTACCGGGACGCGTTTCGCGGGGTCCCGCGGTTCGTCCCCCGTCCCGGGCGGCGCAGCCGTCAGATCCCGGCGAGCGAGAGCCAGTCCCTCGCAGACAGCGCGGCGAACGTCTGATACCCGCAGTTGATGCCGAGGAGCTTGGTGAGCGCGCTGGGATCGGTGGCGGCGCGAGCGATCGCGCGCCGGCTGAGCCACGGCGCCCCAGCCATGAGCAGCGCCAGCCGGGTGAGCCGGTGCCGATCGCGCACCAGGCGGGCGTGGTCCCTGGCGTAGCGCCGGGCCGCGTCGCTGCTCGAGAGACGGCCCGTGAGCAGGCCGTCGACATGGAGCGCCAGTCGCTCGGCGAGGAGCATCCCGATTGCAAGACCCTCGCCGGTGGTTGGATCGTCGTACCCGGCGGCGTCGCCCACCAGGAAGACACGCCCGCCGGACACCGCCCGCGCGCGCTGTCGGAACTGCGCCGCGCCGAGCGGTCCCGCGACGAGTTCGGCGTCGCGGATCGAGGGGATGGCGGCTCGCGCGGCGGCCGCATACGTGCGCGCGGTGATGGGGGTGCTGGCGCGGCGCGTCAGGACCGAGACGAGCAGCGTGTCCGGTCCGACCGGCGCCTCGTACCACTCGTGACCGGCACAGAAGGTCACTCTGATGCCGGTGCGGTCTCGCGCGTCGATGCGCCAGTGGCCGGCCAGCCCATAGCGCCCTCCCGTCGCAGCCGGCGTCGTCAGCCCGGCCCACCAACGCACGCTCGAGTGCAGTCCGTCGGCGCCGATGACCACGGTCGCGGCGACCGCCTTGCCCCCGGCGCTCACGCCGGCGACCGCGCCCGAGGGGTCACTGACGAGTCCCGTCACGCGGTCTCCTTCGCGCAGGGTCACAGCCGGCTCGCGCCGGAGCGCATCGACCAGGACCGCGTCGAAGGTTGTGCGGCGGATGCCGAGACCCGGCGCCGGCTCACCGTCCGGACCATTCGGGAACGGTGCGGTGGCCGCAGGGTCACCTCCCTCGAGCTGGTACGTGACGCCCTGGAGCGGTCGCGCGCCGGTTGCGACGACCGCCTCGTACAGGCCGAGCCGTCGCAGCACCGCCACGCCGGGTGGCATCAGGCCCTCCCCGCACGCCTTGTCCCGGGGGAATCGGGCACGGTCGAAGAGCGTCACCCGATGCCCTCGCCGGGCCAGGAGGATCCCCGTCGTCGCTCCGCTCGGACCCCCTCCGACGACTGCGACCGCTGTGTCCACCACGGGTGCACTCTCTCAGAACGACCTCGCAACGGTCTCGGCAACCGACGCATCGCGAGGAATGTGGGGGGATGATGGATCGGTGAACTTCCTCCAGGGCCTTCACGGAGCGGTCGCGCTGGCGCTCCTGCCGGCCCTTCTGTTCGCCGAGGAGGCCGGTGTCCCGCTGCCGTTCGCGCCGGGCGAGGTAACGCTCCTCGTCGCCGGCCTGCTGATCGCGTCCGGCGGTCTCAACCCGTACGCCTTCATCCCGCTCGCGCTGATCGCGTGCATCGCCGGCTCGCTCGTCGGATACAGCTGGGCGCGCGCCGTCGGCGATCGCGGCCTCAAGGGGCTCGCGCGGCGCCTGCGCCAGCAGCGCAACCTGGAGCGCGTCGAGGACCGGCTCCGATCCGCCGGCTGGCGGGGCATCGCGATCAGCCGCCTGATCCCGGGTTTGCGCATCTACACGACGCTCGTGGCCGGTGCGGTGCGAGCCCCGCGACGATCCTTCATCCTCGCGATGGGCTCCTCCACCGTCGTCTGGGTCGGCGTCTATGTGGCACTCGGAATCCTGATCGGCGTTCCGGTCGAGCACTTCCTCGACCAGATCCAGAAGCTGGCCGTGCAGGGCGCCATTCTGATCGTGATGGGCGTCGGCTGCTATCTCGCGGTGCGGAAGACCCCCGCCTCGTCGGGAGCCGGACTCGTGCGCGTGCCCCGCTGGGTGCGCGTGCTCCTCGCGGCCGGTGTGGACATCGGCGTCGTGGCGAGCATCGTCACGGGCCTCCTCGCGCTCGGCCGGCTGCTCGGCGTCGGGTTCGGCAGCGGTTGGGTCGACGCGCTCGTCGTGCTCCTGGTCGTCGGGGCGTTCTATGTGATCGTCGCCCGGCGGAGCGCGGGTGCCACGGCAGGCGAGGTCCTCCTGCAGACCAGCTACGTCAGCGGCGTCGGCGTCCCGTTGCGACCGCGCGCCGCGCTCGAGGCGGTCCGGTCACTCATCACCCGCCCCGATGACGAGCTCACGGCAACCGGCGATCTGCTCCACGCCCTCGGCGACGCCGACCGGTTGCGGGTCGTGACCCACCTGCTCGACCGGCCCCGCACTGTGGACGAGCTGGCGGAGAGCACCAAGCTGTCGCCCTTCGAGGTGCGGCATCAGCTCGATCGCCTGCGATCGACGGGGATCCTCGTCATGACCGGCCAGGAGCCGGACATCACGTACAGCGTGCGGTCGGACCTCCGGCCGGTGCTCGTCCAGCTCCTCGCGATCATGGAGTCGACGCCACTCACGAGTGCGAACCAGGAGTCCACCCCGGCCGCGGTGCCGAGCCGGACCTAGGTCGCGGCATCAGCCGCCGGGACTCGGGTGCGGTCCGGTCTCGTTCGTGAACCCGGCCGGGACGGGTGGGGACAGCTCCGCACGATTCGTGGCGGAAGGTGGCAGCATCGTGTAGTCGGATTCGATGGTGCCGAGCAGGGCGCTCCCGTGCGAGCCCGCGCGATGGGCGTAGATCTCGCGGATCGGAAGGTACGTGTCCGCGCTGATCCAGAGCTCGTGCGTGACCCGAGTCCCACCGCTCTCGTGCCAGGTCAGCTCGATGGCACGCCTGCCGCTGAGGGTCGAAGGAGCTCCGGCGGTCCAGTCCCCGGACGCGATCTCGGTCCGAACTGCGGAGAGATCGTCAGGGACCGCGACGACCATGGAGGCGTTGTCCTCCTCGGCCCAGGACCGGCTCGGGTAGTCGACGTCGATCGTCGAACCGGTCACCCGGATCGCGGGTGCGACGGCTCCGGTCGCGTCGATTCCGACGTTCTGACCGGAGACCTGCGCAGGACCGGCCGGCATCGTGTACGTCACCTCGACGTCCTGCACCGGTGCTCCCGACGCATCCAGGATCACGCTCCGACGTCGCACCAGCTGTCCCGTCGCGGGCTCGGAGGGCGAGAGCCAGATGCTCTCGTTGAGCGCCTCCCCATCCGAGATCGAGCTGGTCCGATGGATGGCCACGATGTCGCCTGCAGACGCGTCGAGCGCTGTGAGCACGTCGGCGCGAAGGGCCGCCGGGATCCGCCCGCCGTCTGCTGCCCCGGGGAATGGCGTCCGTGACGCGGGGCGGGTGGCGAGGAATACCGCCCCGGCCACACCGATGACGATCGCAGCCGCTGCCGCCGGCGCCCAGCGGCGAAGCGTGAGTTGCCGGCGCTCTGTCCGTGGCGTCCCCACGTCTCCAGCATGAACGCTTGATCGTGAGCGCCTCTCTGACTAGAGTCAGAGAATGGACGCGGCGATGGTGGCGCAGGTCCGCAGATTCAACCGGGTCGTCACCCAGCGCGTCGGAGCGCTCGACGAGCGGTTCCTCGCCCGCGACCGACCGCTCGGAGCGGCCCGCGTGCTCTGGGAGATCGGCGCGGACGAGCGCGACGTGCGCTCGCTGCGCGCGCAACTCGGGCTCGACTCGGGATACATGAGCCGCCTCCTCCGGTCGCTCGAGACGGCCGGGATGATCACGGTCGCAATCAGCGAATCGGACCGGAGGGTACGGACGGTTTGGCTGACTGCGGCGGGCCTCGCCGAGCGAGCGATGCTCGACCGGCGCAGCGACTCCCTGGCGAGCTCACTGCTCGCACCGCTCGACCCTGCGCAGCGGGCACGCCTTGTTGGAGCCATGGCCGTCGTCGAACGTCTCATGACGGCCGGTATGGTCGAGATCTCCATCACCGATCCGGTGGAACCGGATGCCCAGCACTGCCTGAGTGCCTATGTGGCGGAACTGGACTCTCGATTCGCGACCGGGTTCGATCCTGCGAGGAGCATCTCTGCCGTGGAGGATGAGTTGCGGCCCCCGGCGGGGCTCTTCATGCTCGCCTCGCTGCACGGGAACCCGGTCGGCTGCGGCGCCCTCAAATTCCACGGCAACGAGCCCGCCGAATTGAAGCGCATGTGGGTCGACGTGAGCGCGCGAGGCCTCGGTATCGGCCGCCGACTCCTTGCGCTGCTCGAGGCGCAGGCAGCGCAGCGCGGCGTGACGCTCATCCGCCTCGAGACGAACGAGAGCCTGGTCGAGGCGGTCGCGCTCTACCGGTCCGCCGGCTACGCGGAGGTTGCTGCCTTCAGCGCGGATCCCTATGCGCACCACTGGTTCGAGAAGCAGATCGCAGACCACGCGGTCGCACGGACGGCAGAGGGCAGCGATGAGGGGCGGCCCCGCCGGTGATCGCCGCTAGAGCGCACCTGCGATCAGTGCGAACACAGCCGCCATCGCGGCGGTCGCGGGGATGGTGAGCACCCACGCAACCAGGATGTTTCGCGCGACCCCCCAGCGCACCACACCGAGGCGTCGCGTCGCGCCGGCGCCCATGACGGAACCGGACACGACGTGGGTCGTGCTCACCGGTAACGCCAGCTGGGTCGCGCCCTGGATCACCACCGCCGCCATCGTCTGAGCGCAGAAACCATCGACCGGCTCGAGGCGGATCACGCGCATGCCGAGCGTCCTGATGATCCGCCAGCCGCCCGCGTACGTCCCGAATCCGATAGCAGTCGCCGCGAGGAGCACCACCCACAGCGGAGGCGATGGAAAGACCTTCCCGCCGGCGGTGACCACACCGGCGCTCACGAGGGCAAGCGTGATCACACCCATCGTCTTCTGCGCGTCGTTCGCGCCATGTGAGAACGAGACGAAGGCGCTCGACACGAGTTGCGCCCACCGGAAACGGCGGTTCATCGGACTGGGCTGCGCTCGCCGGAACATGTTCAGTGTGAGCACCGTGAAGAGATAGGAGAGCACGAGCCCGATGAGCGGTGAGGTGACGAGCGCGATCACCACGGGAATCACCGATCCCCACTTCACGGCGTCGACACCGTAGGCGACCATGCCCATGCCGATGAGCGCTCCGATGAGCGCGTGCGACGAGCTGGACGGGAGGCCGAGCCGCCACGTTATGAGGTTCCACACGATGGCACCCACCAGCGCCGCGATGATCATCGCCAGCGACACCCCGTGCTTCGGCGCGACGAGGCCGCCGATCGTGTTGGCAACGTGCGTGTGGAGCAGCTCGATGGCGATGAGCGCACCGATGAGGTTGAAGGCGGCGGACAGTGCCACCGCGGCGTGCGGTCCGAGCGCCCGCGTGCTGATGGAGGTCGCGACCGCGTTGGCGGTGTCGTGAAAGCCATTGGTGAAGTCGAACCCGAGCGCGATCAGCACCGTCACGATCAGCAGCCAGTTGGTACCGCTCATCAGGCGTTCTTGATGATGATGCCCTCAATCACGTTCGCCACATCCTCGCAGCGATCCAGCGAGTCCTCGAGCAACGTGTAGAAGTCCTTCAGCTTGATGATGCTGATGGCGTCGTGGCCGCCGCTGAACAGGTCACCGATCGCTCGCCTCGACTCCGTGTCGCCGACGTTCTCGATGCGGTGCACCTCGATGCCGTGTGCGCTGACGCCGGACTTCGATTCGAGCTTCGCCACTGCCGCCTGCAGCTGGGCTGATGCCTCGACGATCAGCGTCGCCATCGACTTCGCCGCAGGCGAGATGTCAGTGATCCCGTACAGAATGATCGTCTCGGCGATCTCGTCGATGTAGTCGAGGACATCATCGAGTCCAGAGCTCAACGCGTAGATGTCCTCGCGCTCGAACGGCGTGACGAACGTCCGGTTGAGCAGCTTCACGATCTCGTGGGTCAGCTCATCCCCCGCGTGCTCGAGGTCCTTGATCTCCACCTGATGCACCGCCATCGCCCCGATGTCGTCGAAGGCTGCGCGGAGTGCTTTCGCGGCCTTCAGGACGGTGCCCGCCTGCTCGTCGAACAGCTCGTAGAAGCGACGCTCGCGGCGCAGGAGGTTGATCGGCATGGACGCCGTGATCCTAACGGCAAGCCTGGGACATCGGTGCGCTCGGCCGGCGCTGCGACGATCGAGTGACCCGCGCGCCACAGACCGCCGAATCGCTGTGAGTGCCGTACGGGAAGGGGCGAATCTAGCGACAGACTTCGCCCCGCGTCGTGGGTTCGGGCAGTGCGGGAAGGGGCACCGCAGGGGAACGCGAGATCACCGACCGAATCGAACGACCTGCCCGGGAGGTCGCGCCCGGAGACCATCAGTGGCAGCGCCGCCCAATCCTCAGTGCGCTGGTCCGCATCAGCGTCGTGGTCGTTCCGGCGGCCGCGGGGATCGCCACCGGGGCGGTCGTGAGCCGGCTCCTGCCGCGTGCGCCCGGCTTCGGCCCCGCCGTGCTGTCCTTCGCCGCGGTCTCGGCCGTGATGCTCGCGACCATCATCGTCCTCGAGCGTGCAGGACGCCGCCTGCTGCCGCTCGCGGCGCTGCTCAACCTGTCGCTGCTCTTCCCAGATCGCGCCCCGAAGCGCTTCGCCGTCGCTCGCCGCGTCGGACGGCCGCGCGACCTGCAGCGCCAGCTGCAGGAGGCCCGCGACCGGGGCATCACCGGTGGCGAGGTCGCCTACATGCAGCAGGTCCTGGAACTCGTCGCCGCACTGAGCGTGCACGACCGGCAGACGCGTGGCCATTCCGAGCGCGTTCGCGTCTTCGCCGACCTGATCGCAGACGAGATGAGCCTCTCGGTGGCGGACCGCGCGCGGTTGCGCTGGGCGTCGCTCCTTCATGACATCGGCAAGCTCGTGGTGCCCAGCGAGGTGCTCTCAAAGCCCGCGGCGCTCAACCACGCGGAGATGCTGTCGGTGCGCCGGCACCCCGAGGAGGGCGCGCGCCTCATCGGCCCGTTGCGCGCCTGGCTCGGCGAGTGGGGCGACGCAGTCATCCAGCACCACGAGCGATTCGACGGCAAGGGCTACCCGTACGGGCTCACCGGCGAGCAGATCTCGCTGGGTGGTCGCATCGTCGCGGTTGCCGACTCCTACGAGGTCATGACCGCCGTCCGGCCATATCGGAAGCCCATCGGTGTCCAGGCGGCTCGGCAGGAATTGGTGAGGTGGTCAGGGACGCAGTTCGACCCGGTGGTCGTACGAGCGTTTCTCAACATCTCGATGGGTCGCCTCTGGCGCGTGGTCGGCTTGTGGTCGTGGATCGCGCAGTTGCCGTTGCTTGCATGGATCGACCGGCTGGGATGGAACTGGGGCGCGGCGATCGTGTCCGGAGGCACCGCGCTCAGCCTCACGGTCCCCGGGGTGCTGCCGCACGCGACGGCGCCGTCGAGCACGTCGTCTGCCGTCACCGTGCTGACGGGCAGCGGCCCCGCGGATCCGCGAGTGGGCCCGGTTGCGCCGGGCCCTACTGGAAAGCCAACACCCGGTCCGGGCTCAGGGTCACCCGGCGGCGGCACTCCCCCGCCGGCACGTACTCCAGCGCCGCCAGGAGCGTCGCCACCTCCGGGGCCGACATCACCGCCCGTACCGCCGCCGTCAGGATCCCCGACGCCCGCTCCGACCCCGACGCCCACGCCGGCACCAACGCCCGTGCCGGATCCGCCGCCGGTGGTGACCGTCAAGGCCGGGGGGACTACGCTCTTCGGCGCCTTCAGCGGATCCGGAAGCTTCACCGACAGCAACTTCGCCGGACACACCTTCACTGCGACGGTGAACTACGGCGACGGGAGTGGCACGCATGCCCTGACACTCAACGGATCGACCTTCGTCCTGTCGCACACGTACGCGACCCTGCTGGGCGGTTACACCGTGACCGTGACCGTGACCGATGATCAGGGCGTCTCGGGCTCGGGCACGACGACGGTGACCGTGGTGCTCTGAAGGCGGCTATTCCTCACCCAGCTTGAGGAACCGCTCGGCGACGACGTCCTCGAGGACCGCCCTCCCGAGATCTGCCGCGGTGACATCGCTCAGCGTTTGCGGGTCGAGGGTCTTGAAGTACTGAGCAACATGGGCGGGATCCTCGTCGGTCAACCACCTGACGAACGCGTGCCCGAACGCTGCCGCCTGCTCGTCGGTCAGTGCACTGATCCTGGTCATGACGTTCTCCTTGCTAGGTGTGCGATGGAGCTTCCGGGGCGCCGTCGAGCTCGAACATGAAGTCGTCGATGTAGCAGTAGTACCAGTCCTCGCCCGGCTCGAAGGATCGGATGATCGGATGCCCGGTCGTCTTGTTGTGTGCGGTCGCATGCTTGCCGGGCGAATAGTCGCAGCAGCCGACATGCCCGCATTCCTGACATACCCGCAGGTGCACCCAATCATGACGACCCGCGGCGAGACATTCGACGCAGCCGTTACCTGACGGTGTCGTGTCAAGGATCTGATCGAGATGAGTGCAGGCGTCAGCCACGGTGTTCCTCCAGAGTGGATGGTTGCAGGATGGATGGCGATGCGGGCGTTGGGACGTCGGCGAGGGAGGCATCCCATCCCGCGAGTGCTGCACCTCCTCGATATGTGCTGGTGAGGAAGTCGAGCACGCCGGCCGGTGGATCGTCCGCGCCACGCACGTCGTCGTACGGGAGGATGAACTCGCCCGCTGCCGCGTTCCACGTTGCAGCCGGTGGCGCAACCGCGATGCGGCCAACGCCGTCGGGCTTTGGGTACACGTAGGCGTAGAACGCCGGATATGGGACGCGTTCGTCACCGGGCCACCAGCCTGCGCAGATCTCCTCCGCATCGCCGCTGAAGCGCGCAATGACGCCGGACCCGGCCGGCGGCGTCACCTGCCGTCCGGAGTAGCGCACCAGCGCGAGGTCGAACGTCCCCCAGAAGAACTGCACGGGCGTCGTCCGGCCGCGAAATGCGGCGTGATGCGCCTTGAGCACGATATCGACCTGCGACAGGACACGGAAGAAGCGAGACACGTGAGCGGAGTCGTATGTCGCGTGCGTCCGATCGTCCGGGAAGGCGATCGGCTCGGAGACCTCCGAGGGCACCACGGAGATGTCCACGTCGACATGCATGCGCGCAAGTGCGTCGACGACGCCGTGGTAGAAGTCGGCGACGGCGCCTCCCAGCGCGAGGCGTTGGATCATTCCGTCGCTGCTGCGCAGTACGAGCTCGTGATCGATGAGGTCCATCTCCGCGTCGATGGTGCGAATGCCCGCCGGCATGGGCGAGGTCGAGAGCCCGCGCGCACTCACGTACAGCGGGACATTTGCCCACTCGGGCTCGAATGGGCTGAGCGCGAGGCGAAGCTTGCCGACCACCTGCGTGTACATGTGCAGGGTGTCGCGCGTGTCGCGCCACTCCTCGTACGGCAACGCTGGCCAGGAGTCGCCGGTCATCGCCATACCGTAGCGTGATCGGATCCCGACGCGAGGTCGAGTCGGTGGCGGAGCGCGCCACCGCCCGCGTCGCTACGCCTTCACGGCCCCTCGGTCTCGATTGGCAGTGCCTGCCTGGCGATGATCCTCGCGTAGATCCGCTCGCCGCAGCCGGAGCACTTGGCCATCGGACGTCGGAACACGACCTCGGGTCCCTGCTCGCGTTGGTATACCGGAAACGTGAGCGGGATGAGCTTGTCCGCTCCGCATTTCGGACACTCGATCACAGCGCGGCTATCGTGACACCATGTACCGCGCCCATCCGTTCTCTAACGAACCGACGCCCGACGGACAGGCTGTCTACACCTGGTCAGTCGGCCGCACGAGCACCTCGTTGACCGCCATGTGGCGGGGTCGCGACACGATGAAGGCGATGACGTCGGCGATGTCCGCCGACTGCAGACGCTCGATCGTCGAGAAGCGCTTCTCGAGCGTGGCGCGGACCTCCGGACGGTTGTGCGACGCCAGCTCGGTCGCAACCGCGCCCGGCTCGACGAGCGACACGCGAACGTGGCGTGTCGTGACCTCCTGCCGCAACGCGTCACTGAACGCACCGACGCCGTGCTTGGTCGCTTCGTACACCGCGCTGCCACTCCGGGTCTCACGCCCCGCAACGGAGCTGATGTTCACCAGGTCCGCGACCTGGCGCGGGGCATCCTCGGCGGCGCGCAGCAGATGCGGCAGTGCCGCATCCGCGCAGTAGAGCAACCCGAGCAGATTGATCTGCACCATGCGCTGCCATTCCTCGATCGGTGCGCCGACGACCGGCCCGAGCAGCATGACTCCCGCGTTGTTGATCAATGTGTCGAGGCGGCCGAGTTCGCTGACGGTGCGTTCGACGGCTTCGGTGGCCTGGCCACGATCAGTCATGTCTCCGGTGATGACGAGTGAGGTGTGCCCGTCGGCGCGCAGCCGCGCGGCGAGCGCCCCCAGACGATCGGAACGCCTGGCGACGAGCGACACCGCAGCGCCGAGGGCCGCAAGCGCCACGGCCGACGCTTCCCCGATGCCGCTCGACGCGCCGGTGACCAGCGCAACGGTGCCCTGCAGGGGTGCCTGCGTCTGTGCGGCCATGAGGTCGCGTAGCTTGCCACAGACGCTGACTCGGACCTGGACGCGTCCCTAGCGGATCTGGTTGAGGCGGATGAGGTTTCCCGCAGGGTCGCGGATCGCGCAGTCACGGATCCCGTAGGGCTGCTCGATCGGCTCCTGCACGACGTCGGCACCGCTCGCCTGGAGCCTCGCGAAGGCGTCATCGAGGTCGGTGGTGGCCAGGACGATGATGCCGTAACTGCCCTTGGCCATCATCTCGGCGATGGTGCGCCGCTCGTCCTCGGTGACGCCGGGTGATGCGCCCGGCGGGTACAGCACGATGGATGTCTCCGGCTGGTTGGCAGGCCCCACCGTGATCCAGCGCATGCCACCGTACCCGACGTCGTTGCGGACCTCGAAGCCGAGGGTGTCGCGATAGAAGGCCAGTGAGACGTCCGGGTCATCATGCGGGAGAAAGCTCGCCTGAATGGTGATGTCCATGGGGGTCATGCTAGCCGCGGCTCCGGGATGGGCGCTTCTCGTTTCCTGATCGGTCCGGCACAGCGCCAACGTAGGCCGCGAGGTGCTCGCCGGTCAGCGTCGAGCGCGCTGCGACGAGGTCGGCGGGTGTGCCTTCGAAGACGATCCGTCCGCCGTCGTGACCGGCGCCGGGTCCGAGATCGATGATCCAGTCCGCGTGCGCCATGACCGTCATGTGGTGCTCGATGACGATGACCGATTTCCTGGAGTCGACAAGCCGATCGAGCAAGCCGAGCAGTTGCGCGACGTCGGCGAGGTGGAGGCCCGTGGTCGCTTCGTCGAGAATGAAGATGCTCCCCTTCTCGCCCATGTGCGTGGCCAGCTTGAGTCGCTGGCGCTCGCCGCCCGACAGTGTCGTGAGCGGCTGGCCGAGGATGAGGTAGCCGAGTCCAACGTCGGCGAGGCGGCCGAGAATGGCGTGCGCAGCCGGGATGCGCGCCTCGCCGGTGGCGAAGAACTCCCCGGCCTCGGTCACCGACATCGCAAGGACCTCGCTGATGTCACGTCCCCCGAGGTGGTACGCGAGCACGGAAGACTGGTACCGCTTGCCCTCGCACTCCTCGCACGTGGTGGCGACGGTGGCCATCATCGCGAGGTCGGTGAAAATGAGTCCCGCGCCGTTGCAGGCTTCGCACGCACCTTCGGAGTTGGCGCTGAAGAGCGCTGCCTTCACGCCGTTGGCCTTCGCGAACGCGGCGCGGATGGGGTCGAGCAGCCCGGTGTAGGTCGCGGGATTGCTCCGTCGCGAGCCTCGGATTGCCCCCTGGTCGATCGACACGACGTCTGCGCCCGCAGGGATCGAGCCGCGCACCAGCGAGCTTTTGCCGGAGCCGGCCACACCGGTGACCACGACCAGCACGCCGAGTGGGATGTCGACGTCGACGTTGCGGAGATTGTGCGTCGTCGCGCCGCGGATCCTCAGTGTGCCTGCGGGTGTGCGCACCGCCGGCTTGATCGCGGCGCGGTCGTCGAGATGCCGCCCGGTGACGGTGCCGCCCGCCCGCAGCCCGTCGACGGTGCCTTCGAAACACACGTTGCCGCCCGCAGCACCGGCTCCCGGCCCGAGGTCGACGATGTGATCCGCGATCGCGATCGTCTGTGGTTTGTGCTCGACGACGAGCACCGTGTTGCCCTTGTCCCGCAGTCGCAGCAGGAGGACGTTCATACGGTCGATGTCGTGCGGGTGCAGGCCCGCAGTCGGTTCGTCGAAGACGTAGGTGACGTCGGTGAGTGCGGAGCCGAGGTGGCGGACCATCTTGACGCGCTGCGCCTCACCGCCGGACAGCGTGCCGGAGGGTCGCTCCAGCGACAGGTAGCCGAGCCCGATCTCCGTGAACGAGTCGAGGGTTTGGCGCAGCGACGACAACAGCGGCTCGATCGAGGGTTCGTCCAGGTCGCGGACCCAGGTGGCAAGGTCGCTGATCTGCAGTGCGCAGGCATCCGCGATGTTGATGCCCTTGACCTTCGAGGAGCGAGCCGCCGCGCTGAGACGGGTGCCCTCGCATTCGGGGCAGACGGTGAACGTCACCGCTCGCTCGACGAAGGCGCGGATGTGCGGCTGGAGCGCGTCGATATCCTTGGACAGCATCGACTTCTGGATTCTCGGGATCAGCCCTTCGTACGTCAGGTTGATGCCGTCGACCTTGATCCTCGTGGGCTCCTTGTAGAGCAGGTCGTGGAGCTCGTTCCTCGTGTACCGGCGAATCGGCTTGTCAGGGTCGTGGAAACCGGAACCGCGGAAGATGCGCCCGTACCAGCCGTCGACGCTGTAACCGGGGATCAGGAGTGCACCCTCGGTGAGCGACTTGCTGTCGTCGTACAGCTGCGAGAGGTCGAAGTCGGTGACCGATCCCCGGCCTTCGCACCGCGGGCACATGCCGCCGGCGCGCTTGAATGTCGCTTTGACGGTTTCGCCTTCGCCACGTTCGACGGTGATGACACCCGCGCCTTTGACCGACGGCGTGTTGAACGAGAACGCGTTGGGTGAGCCGATATGTGGCGTGCCGAGCCGGCTGAAGAGGATGCGCAGCAGGGCGTTGGCGTCGGTGGCGGTCCCGACCGTCGAACGCGGGTCGGAACCCATGCGCTGCTGATCGACGATGATCGCTGCCGTCAGCCCCTCGATGACGTCGACATCCGGGCGCGCAAGCGCCGGCATGAAGCCTTGCACGAAGGCGCTGTACGTCTGGTTGATCAGCCGCTGCGACTCCGCGGCGATCGTGTCGAACACGAGGGACGTCTTGCCCGAGCCCGAGACGCCGGTGAACACGGTCAGCCGGCGCTTCGGGATCTCGACGCTCACGTTCTTGAGGTTGTTCTCGCGTGCGCCGTGCACGCGGATCACCTCGTGGCCCGCGGCCGCCTGCCGCGCAGGCGACCGCGAGTCAGTCGTCATGGCCATGTGCGTTCGGAGCCGGGTCAGCGGTCCTGAATCAGCCCGAGGACGTTGCCGTCCGGGTCCGTGAAGCTGGCCACCAGCCGGCCGTTGCCCACGTCGCGCGGCGCGTCCTTCACGGTGCCACCGGCAGCGGTCACATCGGCCAGCTTCGCCTCGATGTCGGCCACATGCCAGTGAGCCACCGGCGAGGTCATGCCACTGTTGGGCACGAGCCCGATCTGCTGGCCGTCCGCCTCGTACCCGACGTAGTAGGACGAGTCCGCCATCGGCTCGACGCCGAGGAGTGCGGTGTACACGGGCTTTGCTTTCTCCAGGTCGGTCACGGGGTGCAGGACGGTCTTGATTCCCTGCGTCGTCGAGCTGCTCATGGTTCGCTCCTGAACGTGATTGGCGTGATCCATGGCGGCCATGCTAGGTGCGCTCCAGGATGGGCGCTTCTCGATTCCTGACCGGTTTGGTCACCTGCTTCGCGACGCATGACGGCATCCCCACCGTCGCGCGAGCCTCGTACCGGCGGTACGCGCTGGGCGATATGCCAACGAGCTCCGTGAAGCGCGTGCTGAACGTGCCCAGTGATGAGCAACCGACCGCGAAACAGACCTCGGTGACGCTGAGGTCGCCCCGGCGCAGCAGCGCCATGGCGCGCTCGATGCGCCGGGTCATCAGATAGCCGTACGGCGCCTCGCCATAGGCGATCTTGAACTCGCGGCTCAGGTGGCCGGCCGACATGTTCGCGCCCCGCGCGAGCGCCTCGACATCGAGCGGCTCCGCATAGTCGCGGTCGATCCGATCCCGGACGCGGCGCAACCGCGCGAGGTCGCGCAGGTGTTGCGTCTCGGCGGGTGTGCTCGCCACCCCACGATCCTCCCACGTCGTCCCGTCACGTCGGGTTGCACGCGCGACCGCGGCTCCCGCAGAGTCAGGCGATGGACAGTGAGGGCTACGGCTACAAGGCAGACAATCACGGCGTCGCGAGGCTCCTCGAGGACCTCCGCACGCTGTCACCCTCCGGCATCGAGCGGGTCGCGCACGGGTGGGAGGTCTACGGGCTTCCGCATCTCGATCGGTACCACGAAGCGGAGTCGGCGGCGTTGGAGGCCATCGAGAACGCTCATCTGACCACCGACTGGGAAGCCATCCAGCATCAGGTGCTCGACCTCACCGAAGGCCGGTCGTCGCTGGTCTCGTGGAAGGTGGAGCACGGCGAGAAGGGTCACCATGCCGAAGCCGCTGCACTCGGCGCCGCGCTTGCCCTGCACGCGGCGTCGCATCTCGGCCGGACGCACACCGAGACGCTCATGCGTCCGATGGCCGAAGCGCTCCCGTGGCTTGCGGCCGTCCACGGAGGCGCCGACCCTACTCGCTGACCAGCTCGTAGTCGGGGTTGAGGATCGCGAGGCGCCGCGACCACGATCCCACCATCCCCTCGACGATCAGCCGCGCGCCCGGCTCGATCCCCGGAATCTTCGGCCGCCCCTGGAACACGAGCAGCAGGTTGCCGGTGTCATCGGTGATCTCACATTCGAGGTTGGTGGTCCCCTTCGCGGTCTGGACGCGCAACGAACGGATCCGTCCCGCGATCCGCACCCGCTCGCGGAAGGCCACCTCGTTGATCGGCTTGCTCCCCACCGCTCGGCGCGCGAGAGCACGGTCGACCCCCGCGCCGGCCAGCGGCTTCCGGCGTGCACCCTCGGCGGGGACCGCGCTCGGCCGGAAGATTCGTCGGGGGCTTGCCTCAACGTTGAAGGGCACGATCGTTGCCGCCACGTGCGCGACCGTTCCGACGGCGTCCGCGATACGGTCGGCCGTCCGATCGTGGAGGACGCGCTGGAGGCGCGAGTGAAACGCGCGTCTCGGCAACAGCACCGTGCACTCCGTCTTCCCATCCGCTGCGAGATCGGCAACGTATTCGAGTGCGGCGCGTTCGAGCCTTCGGTCGCGACACTCGAGGATGTCGAGCGGCAGGTGCGCGAGCCCGAGCCGGCTCCACTCTTCCTTCAGCTCCTCGGTCGCCGCGGTGTCGATGTTGAAGTGGACGGCGCGGAGCTCGTCGGGTCGCAGCGTTCGCGCGTACTGCACGGCGCGCGCCGACGCCATGTCGAGCTGGCCGATCAGCACCACGACGACGTGGCGTTGCAACACGGGCGCCTCGGTGGCCGCGACGGCGCCAGTCTCGAGCTGCTTCTCCTCCTCGACGTATTGCCGGTGCAGCCGGATCAGCCCGAAGTACATCGGCGGCCCGACGACGGCGACGATCCATGCGCCCTCGGTGAACTTGGTGACGAGCAGGATCCCGACGACGGCGATCGACAGCGTTCCGGAGAAGGCGTTGACCACCACGCCAAGCTTCCACCGGCGTTCGCGCAGGCGGAGGTTGTGCTTGACCATGCCGAAACCCGCAAACGTGAAGCCGGTGAACACGCCGACCGCGTAGAGCCCGACGAGCGCGTTCAACTGCGCCTTGAAGGCGATGATCAGCGCGATCGCGACCACCGCAAGCACGAAGATCCCGTTGGAAAAGGCAAGCCGGTGACCGCGTTTCGTCAGCTGTCGGGGTAGAAACGAATCGCCGGCGACGAAGCTCGCGAGGTATGGGAACCCGTTGAAGCTCGTGTTGCCCCCGGTGAAGAGGATGAGCACCGTCGCCGCCTGCACCACGTAGAACAGCGCCTGCCCGATCCAGCTGGACCCGAGCACCGCGCTCACCTCCTGCGACACCACAGTCGGCGTCCCCGCGGCGTACGGCACCGCGTGCGTGAGGTGCGCGAGGATCGATGTGCCGAGGACGAGGAACCCGAGGATCGCGCACATCGTCACGAGCGCCTTGCGCCCGTTGCGAGCCACCGGAGCCCGGAAGCTGGAGATCCCGTCCGACACCGCCTCGAGCCCGGTGAGCGAGACGCCACCGTTGGCGAACGCTTTCAGGCAGTAGAAGACCCCGAGTCCCATGAGCCAGCCCTGCGTTTGATGTCCGATCGGATAACCGATCGCTGTCGCGCTCGGGAGCGCGTGGGCGTGCAGGCCACCGAGGATTCCTTTGACCAGCCCGGTCACGATCACCACGGTGAGCGACCCGATGTAGAAATACGTCGGAATGGCGAAGAACGACCCTGCCTCGCGAATGCCGCGGAGGTTGGCGAAGAGCATGAGGAGCGTGACACCGACCGTGATGTGCACCGTCCACGGCTCCAGCGACCGGAACGCCGACGTGAGTGCGGCCGTCCCCGCTGATGTCTGCACGGCGACCGTCACAGTGTAGTCGATGAGGAGCGCGACGGCGGCGACCTGCGCGATCTTTGGGCCAAAGTTGTCACGAGCCACGACGTACGAACCGCCGATGCGCGTGTACACCCCGATCACCTGCAGGTACGAGAACATGACGAAGAACATCACGCCGAGGATCGCGATCGTGATCGGGATCACCATGCTGAACGCGCCGATCCCGATGATCGGAACCATGATGCGGAGCATTTCCTCGGTGCCGTAGGCCGAGGACGAGATCATGTCGGGGGCGAGCACCCCGATCGCGACGGGGTTGGCGAGGCGCTCCTGCGTGAGCTGCTCCGAGACCATGGGCGGGCCGAGGATTCGGTTCTTGAGCCGGTACGCCCAGGACTCGGGGTAGTTCAGTGCGGCTGACGTCTCGGGGCGGTCCGGGGCCAGACGCCGCGCTGTTCCCTCGGCCGACGCCTGTGGTACTTCCACGCGCCGCAGTATGGCCCATGCCCGAGTTCGCGGCGATCGCACCGCGGCCACTTATCGACCTGCTTGAATGACCCCATGCACATCGTCATCGTCGGCTGCGGCCGCGTGGGCTCCGGTCTGGCTCGGGCGCTCGAGGCCGAGGGCCACTCGGTGGCCATCATCGATCGAAACAAGAAGGCGTTCCGGCGCCTGCCGGCTGATTTCAAGGGCCTGCAGGTCGAGGGATCCGGTTTCGACAGGGATGCGCTCGGCGAGGCGCGTCTCCAGGACGCACACGCCTTCGCGGCGGTCACGTCCGGCGACAACTCCAACATCCTCGCCGCGCGGATCGCCCGCGAGACCTTCGGTGTTGAACGGGTCGTCGCCCGCATCTACGACCCGCAGCGTGCGCTGGTGTACCAGCGCCTCGGCATCCCGACCGTGGCGACGGTCACCTGGACCGTCGATCAGGTCAGGCGCTGGCTGCTCCCCGATGAGTTCACCCCGCTCTGGCACGACGGCTCGGGCGCGCTGCTCCTCGTCGAGCGCGTCCTGCCTGAGCGCCTCGCCGGTCAGAAGCTCTCCGCGCTCGAGATCAGCGGGAAGATCCGCCTCGTCGCGGTGACACGCGCTGGCACGCCCCGCCTCGATGCCAACTCGCTCGTCGGCCAGGAGGGCGACGTCCTCCACGTCGCGGTGCTCAAGCAGGAGCTCCCGGCGCTCGAGGAGCTGCTCGGGCGCGATGCCGTCGAGGCGAAGGTGCACGCATGAAGGTCGCGGTCGCCGGTGGCGGCAGCGTCGGCATGGCGGTTGCCGCCGACCTCAAGCTGCACGGCCACGAGGTGCAGATCCTCGAGGTCGATCCCGAGCAGGTGGCTCGTTTTCAGCCCCACGTCGACGTGCGCTGGGTGGTGGCGGACGCATGCGAGGTGTCGTCGCTCCAGGCGGCCGGCATCGCCGAGATCGACGTGATGGTCGCCGCCACCGGGGACGATGAGGACAACCTCGTCATCTCGCTCCTGTCGAAGCAGGAGTTCGCGGTGCCCCGCGTGATCGCCCGGGTGAACAACGCCAGCAACCAGTGGCTCTTCACCCAGAGCTGGGGCGTCGACGTCCCGGTCTCGATGCCGCAGCTCTACACCGCGCTCGTCGAGGAGGCTGTGTCGGTCGGCTCGCTCGTCCACCTCATGAGCTTCGAGGGCGCCTCGGCGCACCTCCTCGAGGTGACGCTCGCTGATGAATCGCCCGCGGTCGGCAAGCAGATCGGCGATCTCGGCCTGCCGCGCGAGGCGGCGATCGTTGCCCTGGTCCGGCGCGACCACATGATCAGCCCGAACGCGGAGACAACGCTCTACGCTGGCGACGAGGTGGTGGTGCTCGCGACGGTCGAAACGGAGCGGGCGATCACCACGATCCTCGTCGGCTAGGGCTGCACCGCGTTCGCATGCGGGCCGGCATCTCGTTGCTGCACGTCGAGGAACATCCCGGGCGAGAGCCCTGCACGGTCTGGCTCCACCACGGCGTCGGTTCGACCCGGGCGTGGGACGCGTTCGTCCCGGCCATCGTCGGGGGGCGCCGCGCGCTGACATACGACCGGCGCGGCTTTGGTCAGTCCCCGCACGGGCGGCGTTTCACCACCGCGATGTTCGACGAGGACGTCGACGACCTTCGCACGCTGCTCGACGAGCGTGGCCGCGGCCCGGTTCATCTCATCGGACACAGTGATGGCGGCACGGTCGCACTGCTGCTCGCCGCTCGCAGCCCTGCGCTCGTGGCGAGCGTCGCCGTCGTCGCCGTGCATGTTCGCGGTGACGCTGCGACGGTGGCTACACTCCGGCGCATGGGTCCGCCGCCGGCCTGGCCGGAAACGATGCAGCGCAGCCTTCGGCGCGCCCACGGTGCCGATTGGGCGGACGTTGCCGGCGGATGGCACGAGCTGTGGACGTCTCCGGCGTGGGCGGACTGGAGCATCGCCGGCGAGCTCCCCGCGATCCGCTGCCCGGTGCTCGCCGTCCACGGAACGCACGACAGCCTCGCACCCGCGCTGCACGTGGAGACGCTGCTGAACGCGCTCCCCGGCACGAGGGTGACATGGGTGGACACGTCGACCCACGATCCGCATCGCGTTGCGCCGCAGCAGTTTGCCGACGGACTGCACGCCATCTGGAAACGCTGCGAGGGCGTCGATGGCTGACGCGTTCAATGCCTGTGAATGGTTGGTGGATCGCCATGTGCAGGCCGGAGCGGGAGACCGCCCCGCACTCATCTGCGGCGATGAGCGGCTCACCTACGCGCAGCTGCTCGACGCGGTGCGGGCCGCGGCAGCCGGGTTGCGGCGGCTCGGCGTGCGCCCCGAGGAGCGGGTGATGCTGGTGCTCCGGGATCGACCGGAGCTGGCGATCGGGATCCTCGCCGCGATGCGGATCGGGGCAGTCGCCACGCCGGTCAACCCCTTGTTGCCGGCACGGGACCTCGTGACGATCGCCCGTGACG
>JBAUTG010000013.1:0-31053 GCA_049582105.1 Candidatus Dormiibacterota bacterium
TTCTCGTAGTGCTCGCGCCTGCGAACCTCTGAGAGGATGCCGTTCTGCTTGATCTTCTTGTTGAACCGTCGTAGTGCGCTCTCAAAGGTCTCGCCTTCGCGGACCTTTACTTCCGACACGGTCGGAAATCACCTCCTTTCGCCTGGATCCGCGCTTCAGCAGCGCGGAACTCAAAGTCTACCCTGAGTCCCCGTCGCCGAGGAGCGCGTTCGCGAGCTCGGTGAGAACGGTGCCGGCCCGGCCCGAGAGCAGCACGGTCGCCATGCCGTCGAGGTCGGTTGCTCCTTCGTTGACGATGACCAGCCTGCCGCCCTCCCGGACCGTCTCGACGGGAACCGCCGCGGCAGGCCAGACCGAAAGCGTCGACCCGACGGTGATGCAGACGTCGGCGAGTCTCGCCTCCTCTCGCGCGCGGTCCATGTCGGCGGCGACGAGCTGCTGCCCGAAGCTGATCGTCGCGGTCTTCAGGAGTCCCCCGCACAGCTCGCAATGCGGGTCCTCATCGCCCTCGCGGACCCGGTCGAGGGCGACCCCGATCGGCAGCCGCCGTTCGCACTGCAGGCAGACCGCCTCGGAGGTCGTCCCGTGCAGCTCGATCACGTTGACGGTGCCGGCCTTCTGGTGGAGGCCATCGATGTTCTGGGTGACGACGACGGGCACGAGCCCGGCACGCTGGAGGCGCGTGACCGCCAGGTGCGCTGCGTTCGGCGCAGCCTCGGAGTAGCGCGACTCCAGCCGGGCTCGCCACCGCTCGACGCGGACATCGCGGTCACGCACGTAACTCTCGATCGTGTATCGCTGCGGGTCCGTCGTCTTCCAGATGCCGTTCGGTCCGCGGAAGTCGGGAATCCCGGACTCGGTCGAGATGCCCGCGCCGGTGAACACGAGAATCCGGCGCGCGTGACGCAGCCACGGGAGTGCCTGGCCGAGGCCGGGGGTGCGGAACGTGGCGGTGACCGGGTCGGGCTCCATGCGTGAATTGTCCGCCGACGGCGACAGCCGCCTGTCGCGCCACCGGCCCAGAATCGACAGCGATGACGGCCACGGCCCCTCCCGACACGCCACCGGGCGCCGTACTCGACGACGAGCAGCGGATCGCCGTTGACCATGGAGACGGTCCGTGTCTCGTGCTCGCGGGGCCGGGCAGCGGCAAGACGCGGATCATCGTCGAGCGTTTCCACCGTCTCTCGGCACTCGGCGTCGACCGCCAGCTCGTGCTGACGTATACGCGCAAGGCCGCTGACGAGATGCGCGTGCGGGTTGAGCGCGCGCATGGCACCTTCGCCGACGACGCGCCGCTCACCAACTACCACTCGTTCGCGCTCCGCGTCGTGCGCGAATGGGGATGGCTCCTCGGTATCTCGCCGGTCCTCCGCATCGCCGACGCCGCGGAGCGGTGGCTGCACGTGGAGGCGGTCCTCGACGAGTTGCGGCCGGCGCTGCTCTGGAACCCGCTGCGGCCCCACGACCTCATGGATCCGCTCCTCGACATCATCGGGACGGCGAAACAGGAGCTGGTGACGCCCGAGGCATACGCCGCCTGGGCTTCGGCACGGCTCGACCATGCGGGCGACCCCGCGGAGCGCATCGTCCTCGAACGCCATGCGGATGTCGCTCGCGTCTACGCGCGTCTCGACGAGCGCTACCGGCGCGCGGGCGTGTTCGACTTCGACGACTGCATCCTCTATGCCGAGCGTCTGATCCGCGAACAGCCCGCTGCGCGAAGTGCGATCGCGGATCGCATCACGCACGTGATGGTCGACGAGTACCAGGACACCAATTACGCGCAGGCCAAGCTGGTCGAGACGCTCGTATCAGGCCATCGCAACCTGTTCGTGGTCGCCGACGACGATCAGTCGATCTACAAGTTCCGCGGTGCGAGCCGTGCCAACCTCGACCGCTTCAGTCGCGAGTATCCCGAGCATCGCCAACTCGTGCTCACGCACAACTACCGGTCCACGGATCAGATCGTCACCGCGTCGCGCGCGGTCATCTCTGTCGCGAGCCCCGCGACGCGCATCGAGAAGCATCTCGTCGCGGATCGCGGGCCTGGCGCAGCGGTCGAGGTGTGGCAGGCACCCGACGAACGCAGCGAGGCGATGGCGGTTGCGCGTGAATGCGCACGACTCATTTCGGCAGGAACCCGGCCCGCCGACATCGCGTGGTTGTTCCGCCAGCACATCGACATGCAGCCGGCCATGCGCGCACTCCGCCAGTGCGGCGTGCCGTACCAGGTTGCGGGTGGACGCGGCTTCTTTCAGGAGCGCGAGATCAAGGACGCGCTCGCGCTGCTCGCGGCGATCGACGATCCCGAGGACGGCCAGGCAGTGCTTCGGTGTCTCACGCTGCCGGGGTGGGGTGTCTCCACCGCGGGACGTGTTGCGCTGGTGCGCGCGGCACACGCACACGATCTTCCGCTGGTGCGGCTCATCGCGGAGGGTGCGATCGAGGGGCTCGACGATGCCGACCTCTCCGCTGCACGGCACTGTGTCGAGGACATCCACACGCTGCATGCGGCGTCGCAGCGTGAGGATGTCCGCGACCTGTTCCAGCTCGCGCTGGAGGCCTGCGAGTTTCTCGGCATCATCGACGAGCAATCCGGCGTCGCACGGATGCAGATGGGCGCCAACCTCAACAAGTTCGGAGAACTCCTCGAGGCCTTCGCCGACTGGAGCGATGATCGGCGCGTGGGCACGACGCTGCACTACCTGAACGTCCTCCGCGACAGCAGGGAGGCCGGCGAGCTGGCGAGCATCGAGCCCATCGAGGACGGTGTCGTACTCCTGACCGCCCATGGTTCGAAAGGACTCGAGTGGCCCGTCGTCATCCTCTCTCGGTGTACCGAACGCCGCTGGCAGGGTCGGTCCGCGTCGTCATTCGACCTCCAGCTCCCCGACGACCTCGTCCCGGAGCCGCCGCCACCCGGGGATCACGCCGTCGACGAGGAACGGCGGCTCTTCTACGTCGCGTCGACCCGTGCGCGCGACCGCCTCATCTACACGTGGTCGCGCTCCTATCCGCAGCCGTCGAGCGACGAGACGTGCACGTCATTCCTCACCCAGGCAATGTCGTTCCGGGGCGAGGTACTCGCGAAGGAGGTCCCTGTCGACAGCACGATCGCCGTGCGCGCGCCGCGCGCCGATGGGACGCCCGTCCTGCAGCGCCTGTCGATCGCCGTCTCCGACCTGGGCGTGTTCCGGAGCTGCCCGCGTCGCTACAACTACCAGCGACGCTGGCACCTGCCGGTACGCACCGACGCCCGCAGCTGGTTCGGGACGATGATCCACGAGGTGCTGCGCGCCGCGGCCACCCAGCGCATGGCCGGCGTGGTGGTCACCCCGGACAGCATTGCCGCCATGTGGCAGTCGGCATGGGAGCAGTCACACGGTCCCAAGGGCCGCCACACGGAGCTGCGCGCTCACGGCGATGAGCAACTGCGCCGCTATGTCGAGTCGCCGGGATGGACGGACACCATCATCGACAGCGTCGAGCAACCGGTCAGCATCAGCCTCGACCATGCCGACGTCGCAGGCCGCTTCGACCGCGTGGACACGCGCTTCGACGGTGTGCCCACCGTCGTCGACTACAAGACCGGACGCCCGAAGGACGAGATCGCGCTGCGTGCGGACCTGCAGGTGCGCGCCTACGCAGTAGGGATGGCGCAACGCGAGCAGGTGCAGGAGGTGGCCGTCGAGTTTCACTACCTGCAGGGTGCGGTCACGCGTGTCATCGCCGACAAGGCATTCCTGCGCAAGGCGCACGGCCATCTGTCGGCGACCGCGCGTGAGCTCGCGATTGCGTCGAGCACCGGGTCATTCCCGCCCAAGCCCTCGCGCTGGCAGTGTCAGCGCTGCGACTTCAGGACTGTCTGTGACGAGGGCAGGGCCGCCGCGCTCGCGGACTGAGGGGAAACGAGCCTGGGACGGACCATACTGCGCACCGTGACCGATGCTCCAGGCGACGCACTGGAACTGATCGAACAGGCACTTGCGTGGATGATCTCCTCCGCGCGTGACGCTGAAGGCGGATCGCTCGCGTGGTCGGAGCAGCCATCCGATGCGGACCCCGCCGCGTCGCTCTACATGGGGACTGCAGGTGTTGTTACGACGCTGCTCGAGGCATATGGCGCTTTCGGCGACCAGCGGTATGCGGAGATCGCAGTGCGCGGCGCTCGTTGGCTCGCAGGCCAACTGGACGACAGCGGATCGGGGCTATACCTCGGACTGACCGGAACCGCCTTCGCGCTTTCCGCCGTAGCGAGAGTCCTGGGCGACGAGAAGGCTGGAGCGGCGTCACGGCGAGCGCTTGAGATCGTGCGCTCACGGTTCGACGGACAACGTTGGAACGAGTTCACCGAACTGTTCAACGGGCACGCGGGCATCGCGCTCGGAGCCCTCGCGGCAGGCGACCTCGACCTCGCAGTGCTCGCCGGCGACGCGCTGGTTTCACTCGCCGAACCAACGGATGCCGGCGTCAACTGGACGGTCTGGGAGGGGCTTGGGAGCCGCGTGCACAACATGGCGCACGGGACAGTGGGCATCGCGTTCGCGCTGGCGGCTGTCGGGAACGCCGCGGCTCGGGAGGACTTGGTCGGCATCGCGCTCGCCGGGACAGAGGATGTCTTGAGCATGGCGGACGACGACGACGGAGACGGGTTCATCGTGCACCACTCCGATCCGCAGCTCGAGGGCTCGGATCGGTACTCGTTCGGCTGGTGCCACGGACCCACCGGTGATGCCCAACTCTTTCGGTTGCTGCAGCAATTGCAGCCCGGCGCGGGATGGGATGTCCTGATCAATCGCTGCTGGCGAACAGTGGTCCGTTCAGGTATCCCGCGACGGACGAGACCCGGTTTCTGGGATAACAACGGCCATTGCTGCGGCACCGCCGGCGTGCTCGCGCTGGCCATGGATCTCCGTCGCGACGGCGTCATCGAGAATCTCGATTTCGCCGGCACGCTTGTTGCGGATCTGCTTGATCACGCGACGATCGACGCCGACGGTGCGCGCTGGTCGAACGTCGAATACCGCAACCCGGAACCGGACCTCGAGCCGCAACCGGGCTGGGCTCACGGCAACGCAGGGATCATTCGCGAGCTCCTCCGTTACGCCGCATCGGGTGACGGGAAGCCGCCGCCATACCGTGTGACCTGGCCCGACCAGCCCGCAACGGCGTGAGGCGCCCGGAACTACCTGCGGGCGATCAGGTCGTCGAGCATGGCGAAGAGCCGTGCGCCGACGCGCACCGGATCGATCCGGTAGCCGCCGTGCTCGTATTCGTTGGTGATCCACGGACTGCAGTTCCCGAGCAGCGCAACCGTCTCGAGCGCCATGGCACGCTCGACGTACTCGTCATCCCAGTACAGCGTACCGACAACCGGCACCGTGTTCGCCCGAAGCCTGTCGATGTCGTAGAGCGGTGCCCAGCCCTCGTGGGCGGCGAGCGCTTCCGCGGCCTCCTTCAGCGGTCGTAGCGGCGGCAACTCATCGAGCATCCAGGGAAACACGGCCTCGCCGGTGAAGCACGGCGCCGGATGCGCATCGAGTGCATACCGACGGTCCGCGAGGCGCGCGCGTTCCGCTGCCCACCGCGTCGGAGGACCGTTCGAGTACGCGGCCTCGTGCAGCACGGTGTATATCGGATTCGTCGCCGGAGACATCATGCCTGCGACGTGCTCGTGCACCACGCCGCTGAGCATCCCGAGTTGCTCGAGATCGTTGTCCGCGCGCTCGATGATCCCGTGCAACTCCGCCGCGCCGTGCTGCAGTCCGAGTTTCCCGCCGAGCATGAGAAAGCGCCGTGCACTGACGCGGTTGCCCTGTCCGTCCAGGTCGGCGTTGTGCTCAAGGTGGTCGACGATGCGCCGAACCCGCGCTGCGTCGCCTGGGAATCGCGCGTAGAAGTCGGCGTTGCGGCTGGCCACGTGGTTGAAGAGGCGCGTGCAGATCTCCTCGGTCTCGTGCAGCACCGGTGCGAATCCCCCGGTGATGATCACGCCGAGTAGATGCTCGGGCAGCGTCGAGAGATACGTCAGCGAGCAGAAACCACCGAAACTCTGACCGAAGAGGTACCAGTCGGAGTCCTCACCGTAGAGCGTCGAGCGGAAGCGATCCGCGTCGCGGACGATCGAATCCTGGCGGAAGTTGCGCAGGTAGGCGGCGAGCGCGACGGGGTCGCTGAACGGCAGAGCCCGCGCATCAAGCGGGGTGCTCAGCCCGGTCCCGCGCTGATCGAGCAGCAACACGCGATACCGCGTCAGCAGCTGCTCGAGCCAGTTCCCACGGTGGTCCGGGAATGCGACCTCGTGGCCCGGGCCGCCTTGAAACCACACGATGGCGGGCAGCTTCGGATCGCTGGCCTTCTCTGCGGCCACCACCTCACGCGCGTGCACGCTGATGGTCGGGCCTGACGGTTCGTTCCAGTCGAGGGGCACCGTGATCCGGCGCGGGGTGACGAGCATGCGGTCGACGGCGACGTGATTTGACATCGCCGGATTGTCGCTCCCTGGCGACGCCGACCGAGGTCGCGCACCTCCACACGACTCAACGAGCAGCTGGCTGCCCTTTACGGGTGCAGTCTGAACTCGCGCCAGAAACCAACGAGCGACGCTTCGTCGCCCTCAGGCTCGACGTCCTCGGGAAGCTGGGTCCGCCACGGCAGCATCAGGTCGAAGACGACTTCCTGGATGGTCCAGAGGATGTCCATGACCTCGGTGATCTTGACCTGGCGACGCGCCAGGGCAGTCTCCACTGCCGACATCGCGTCGACGTCGCCCGTTTTGCGGACGGCCCCTTTCGCGAAGACGAACACCTTTCGCGCCCGTTCGGCAACGTCCGGTGGAACTTCCTTGATGCCCTGGAGGTGCGTTTCCTCGCAGAGTTCGATGGCGCTGTCGACCCGTTCGACCAGCCGGCGGAGTCGAGTGCGCTCGACGACCTCGCGGCGGTGACGGCGGCGAGCGGCATGCACTTCTTCAGTGGCGCTCCCGATGAGAAGCCCCGGGTCGACTACCTGATTACGCTCCAGTACCTCGGGTTCTCGTATCACGGTCCCTAGGGTACCGGGCTTGTACGTTGACATCAACAGCACATTTAGGGTGAGATTGATGCATGGACCGCATCAATGCCGACCTTCTGCGCACTTTCGTCGAGGTTGCCAAGGTGGAGCATCTCGGCAGGGCCGCTGAAGCGCTGCAAGCGGATCAATCGACCGTTTCGCGGAAGATCGCTCGCCTCGAGCAGGAGGTCGGCGTTCCGCTCTTCGAGCGGATCGGCCGCAACATCCGCCTGACCCAAGCCGGCCGGCGCCTCGTGAGCCGCGCCGAGCGGATCCTCGACGACCTCCGCGACGCCATCGCCGAAGCAGAGGGCGCCGTCGCCGCGGAGAGCGGGCGCGTCTGCGTCGCCTTCCTGCACACGGTCGGCGCCCGCTGGCTCCCCGAGCGACTCGCGAGGTTCCTCGAGAGCTATCCCGCTGTGCGATTCACCCTCGAGGAGGGCACCACCGCAGAGGTGATGAGCGGCGTCCTCGGCGGCGACTACGACCTCGGGATCCTCGGGCCTCCTCCGACCGGCGTCGTGGACCTCGAGATTCATCCGCTCTTCCGAGAGCGGGTGGCGGTCGTCGTGCCCGCCAACCACCGGCTGGTCGGTCGAAGCTCCTGCACGCTGGAGGACGTCGCCGGCGAACCGCTGATCCTCCCCCGCTCGCGAAGCGGGCTCCGGAGGGTCATCGACGCTGCCTTCGCCGCCCAGGGCCTCACCACGCATGTCGCGTACGAGGGCGACGACTTCACGATCGTGCAGGGGCTCGTCGAGGCCGGCCTCGGGACGACCCTCATGCCGATGCCGCTCCCGGTCCCCAGCACTCGGGTGGCCGTCATCCCGCTTCGCGACCCACCCATCGCGCGTACCATGGCCCTCTGCTGGGATCGGCGGCGAACCCTTCCTCCAGCCGCCAATCTCTTTGCCCAGCGGCTGATCACCGAGGCCAGCGAACCGTTCGACCTCGCGGCCAGCGCTTGACACTTCCACCCCTCCCTTCCTCATGACAATCGTCGTAATCGTCCTCATCGTCATCGCCGTCCTGCTGGCCGGCGCTGGAATCGCCGCGCTCACCGTTGCTTTGCGTGGCAGGAGCGAACAGCCGGCAGCCGTGCCCGCTGTGAGCCAGTCGCTGGCGGACGCCGATCAGCAGGCGGCCACGCTCATCGCCGAGGCCCGGACGGCGGCGCTGCATGCCCACGAGGCGGCTATGGAGGAGGTCAAGGAACGTCTTGCCGCCGTCGAGAGCCGGGAGGCGCTGATCGCGGAACGCCACAAGCATCTCCGTGAGCGCCGGGAGGTATTCGACGAACGCCGCTTCGCGTATCGCAAACGCCGCGACGAGATCGAGGAGCGTCGGGCCAAGGTCGCCGAGCAGGGCGTGGAGATCGCCTCGACCCTTCGCGCCAGAGCCGCCCTCGATCGCGACGCGGCGGCAGCGCTCGTGCTCGAGCAGGTGCAGTCCGAGCTCGTCGCCGAACGGGCCGCGCTCATCGAGGCCACGGTCGCGGACATCATCGGCGAGCGTGCCGAGACGACCGCAAACAACCGGATCCTGCAGGCAGTGGAACGCCAGGACGCCTCGAATGTCGACAGCGCGCCGCGGATCTCGCCGTTCTCACTGGAGGGACTCGATGAGCACGCCCAGGAGCGGATCCTCTCCGCCTTCGCTGTCATCGCCGAGCAAACCGGCGCAGAGCTCGGCGTCGACAATGAGAAGCACCAGGCGACACTGCGCACCGTCGACCCGATCGGACGGGAGATCGCACGCCAGGCGGCTCTCGAGGTGATCGACCGCCGCATCCAGGCGTCCGAGGTCCCGCCTCTCATCCAGAAGACCCGGCGCACCACGCAACGCAAGGTGATGGAGGTCGGCGAAAGGGCGCTCTGGCTCATGCAGATCGAGGGTCGCCCGGAGCTCGCCGAACTGGTGGGCACGCTCCACCACCGCTTCTCCTACGGACAGAACGCGCTGCTCCATTGTGAGGAGACGGGCCACCTCTGCGGTGTGCTTGCAGCCGAGCTCGGCCTTCCGCAGAGCCGTGCACGCGAGGCGGGGATGCTCCACGACATCGGGAAGGCGGTCGACCATGACGTCGAGGGCGTGCACGCGATCATCGGCGGCGAGCTGCTCCGCGTGCTCGGCGTCGACGCCGGGATCGTGCACGCGGTCAAGGCGCATCACTTCGACGAGGAGCCGTCGACCGACCTCGCGATGCTCACGATCTGCGCCGACGCGATCTCCGCATCGCGCCCCGGCGCGCGGCGCGACACCCTCGCCACGTATCTGCTCCGCCTCGAGCAGCTGCAGACCATTGCCACCCGCCACGGCGGCGTCGATCGCGCCTTCCCGCTGCAGGCCGGTCGTGAGCTGCGGGTGTTCGTCAAGGCGTCGCAGGTCAAGGACACCGACATGCCGCCGCTCACCGCGGAGATCGCCCGCGAGATCGAGTCGGAGATGCAGTACCCGGGCATCATCAAGGTCACGGTCATCCGCGAGACGACGGCGATGGCAACCGCGCCCGCGCAGCTCGTGCCGGTTCGTGCCGCCGCCTCGGAGCATGCAGGCCACCACGAGTCCGAGCACGACGACGTCGACGTCACCGACGACGCGCCGGCGGACGATGCAGCCGCCGACCTGGGCTGACAACCCCGCAAGGCCGGAACGGCCGTATCCCACCGTGGAGGTGGATGCGAGGTTTTCGCCTCGGAACGTCGCAGAAGCTCCATACTCGCCCGCGTTCACGTCGCATCCGTCTCGCCGGAGGACCATGATCAGCACCCGACGCCTCTGCGTACTTCTCACCCTGCCGGCGATTGGCGTCGTGGTCGCCGCCTGCGGGGGAAGCGGCACGAGCGGCAATGTCACCCCCGTGGTCTCCGCGACCAACACGCCCGCGGCGACAGCGACCCCTACCGGCACGCCGCCGCCCGCGACTCAGCCTCCGAGGACCGCACCGCCACGGCCGACCACGTCGGTCAACCGCGCCGACCCCGGGCCCTTCGGCGGGAGCTGGACGGGGCACGGTGTGACGCTGAACGTCAGCGGCGACGAGTCAGCCAACGCCACCTACTTCGTCGGTGTGCTCTGCAGCTCCGCGTCACCGGCCCCCATGCCGTGCGACGACGACAGCGTCAGCCCGACCATACCGGGCGGCCAGCTCCAGCTGCACATCAACGAGGTCGACACGACGGGAGGCGTCGCGATTGCGCTCGCCGAGATCAGGGACTCGAGCGACCCCAAGTACACGCAGGGCTCGATCATGAAGTTCACCCTCAAGAACGCGAGGATCACGTGTCCGATCGGGACGCTCACGAAGGTCCCTTCGGCTGCCTAGCCGGGCTTGACGAGCGAGCGGCGGGGGCTCACCCAGGGCGCAGGAATTCGTTGACGACTCGAGCTGTCTCCGCCGGGCGCTCATGAAAGAACAGGTGCCCGCACTCGTCGAAGGGCCGCAACAGCGCACCCGGGATCTGGCTCGCGAGGATGCGCGCATTCTCGAACGGTGTGACGACATCGTCGGTGCCGTGGAGCACGAGGGTTGGCACGGTGACGCCAGGCAGCCGGTCGAAGGAGTCGTCGGGCAGCCACATGGCGCGATATTGCGCGGAAAAGACGCGCGGACGCGCGGGATGTTCCGCTCGATCGCGTATCTGCGCCTCGATGAATTCGGGATGGCTCCGCTGAAACCGTGGGGAATACAGCACGGTGCAGGCGAGGCGGTATGCGGCCTCAGGCGTGCGCGCCCCTTTGCCGAGCAGCGCCGCCTGGTGTGCCGGCTCGGCGTCGACACCGTTGTCACCACCCGGCGCTGTCGCGGCGAGGATGAGCCTCGAAACCCGCGCCGGATGATCGACGACCACGTGTTGCGCGACGAGGCCTCCCATCGATGCGCCGAACACGGCTGCGGCCCCAACCCCGGCGCTCTCCAGGACGGCGATCGCATCGCGTGCCATGTTGGGCAGCGAGATCACACCGCCGCCTTCCGAATCGCCGATGCCGCGGGGGTCGAAGGTGATCACCCGGTACCGGCGAGCAAGGTCGTCGACCACGGGCTCGAAGACCGCGCTCCGCGCCCCAAGCCCCGGGATGAGCAGCAACGGATCGCCGTCGCCCGCCCCGAACACCGCCAGCATGACCCCGTCGCCGGTGGTCGCGGTCAGCCGCTGCGTGAACATCTCAGCACCATAGCTGGCAGTGCGTGCCGCACCATGCACGGAACCATGCCTCGTTTCTTTGTCGACGCCTCGCAGATCGCAGGTGACCGCGCGACCCTCACATCCGCGGACGCCGGGCATCTCGCCCGCTCGCTGCGGGCTCGCGCAGGCGAGACGATCATCGTTGTCGAGGATGGCAGCATCGAGCACGGGGTGAGGCTGGATGAGGTGTCGTTGGCTCGTGTGTCGGGTGTCATCCTCTGGAGCCGGGCAGCGTCGGGCGAGCCTCGCCTCGCGGTCCATGTGCTGCAGGCGGTGCCTGCGCAGGGAATGGACACCACCGTCGAAGCACTCAGCGCGGCAGGCGCGGCCTCGATACGACCCGTGTTGACGAACCGCACAGTCGCGCGTCCCGACGCATCGCGGGCGTCTCGCCGGCTCGAGCGATGGGCGCTGATCGCGCGCGAAGCCGCGCAGCTCGCCGGGAGGGCGGTCCCTCCGGAGGTGCATCGTCTGGCGACCCTGCCCGGTGCCCTCGACGCGCTTCCACCGGGCGCGCACATCGTCGTGTGTGACACGCGAACGGGCGCCGTGCCGATCCGCGACGCCGTCCCGCACCCGCCGGCGGATCTCGGTCTCGTGATCGGGCCCGAGGGCGGGTTCGACGAGGCAGACCTCGAGATCCTCGCCCGGGCGGGCGCAGTGTCCGTGCACCTGGGTCCGCGGACCTGGCCGTCGAGGCTCGCTGGGACCGTTGCGACGGTGCTGCTGCTCGCGGGCGCCGGTGACCTGGATGCCGCTGCCGAGGCGCTGCCGTGATGATCCCGACAAACGAACCACCGCTGCGCGTGGCGCTCACAGTGCTCGGTTGCAAGGTGAACTTCGCGGAGATGGCGGACCTTGCCGGGGCGCTCGCGGCGTGCGGATGCGAGGTGGTGCCCGAGACCGAACAGGCAGATGTGCGCGTGCTCAACTCCTGCACCGTCACCACGCAGGCGGACGCGACGACGCGGCAGCGCATCGGCCGGCTGCGTCGCGCGGATCCCGGCTCGCACCTGATCGTCACCGGCTGCAGCGTCGACGCCAACCCGGGTGCGTACACAGGCACGGCCGACTCGACGTTCTCGAATCGCGACAAGGACAGCATCGCGGCGCACATCCTTGCAATGGCCCCGCAACGTGCTGCGCTTCGCGCCGGTGCGACGCCGCCGATGCGCTCGCGTGCATTCCTCAAGGTGCAGGATGGATGCGATCACCGCTGCACGTACTGCATCGTCTGGCGTGCGCGCGGCGAGTCCACGAGCGTTCCTCGCGGCGTCGTGCACGATCGACTGCACGCTGCGATCGAGGCAGGCCATGGCGAGATCGTGCTGTGCGGAGTCGACCTCGGGTCATACGGCCGGGACCTCGGCACGGACCTTGCAACGCTGCTCGAGTCACTGCTCGACGCCTGCGATGGGGCGCGCATCCGGCTCAGCAGCATCAACGCCAACGACGTCACCCCGGCGCTGATCCGGCTCAACGCGCATCCGCGACTGTGCGCGCACTGGCACATGCCGCTGCAGAGCGGCAGCGACCACGTGCTCCGTGCGATGCACCGCGGGTATCGCCGCGCGCAGTATCTTCGCGTTGCTCGTGCGCTGCGCGATGTGAACCCGTTGACGGAGTTCACCAGCGACATCATGGTCGGCTTTCCCGGAGAGACCGAGGACGATCATCGCGAGAGCCTGTCGCTGGTCGACGAGGTTGGATTCCTCGCCGGCCACGTCTTCCGGTGGTCGCCGCGTCCGGGGACCCCGGCGTCAGATCTCGATTGCCGCGTCGATGACGCGACGGCGCGACGGCGGAGTGCGGAGATGCGCCGTGCGACTCGGCGCACCGGCGCGGACAAACTCGCACTCGCAACAGGCCGCGTGCATGAGGTCGTGTGGGACGACGTCGACGGAGGGCGCGCGCACGGCCTCACATCCGGATATCACGAGGTCGTCGTCGAGCACGCGACAGCGGTGCGTCCAGGTGGACTGGACCTCGTCCGCGCCGAAAACGTCGAGGGGGACTGCCTGCGCGGTACCCTGCTGCGCTCATGAGCGAGTGCATCTTCTGCGACATCGCGGCACACGAACTGCCCGCAACGATCCTCCGAGAGGACGACGAGGTATTGGCGATCCGCGACGTGAACCCGCAGGCCCCGATCCATGTGCTGGTCCTTCCGCGTGAGCACATCGTCTCGGTCGCCGAGCTGACGCCGGCACAGGACCATCTGTGGGGCCGGATTCTCCACGTGGCCCAGTCGATCGCGGAAGACGAGGGAATCGACGAGAAGGGCTTCCGGCTCGTCGTGAACACGGGCACCGACGGCGGCCAGACCGTCGGACACCTCCACATCCACCTCCTCGGCGGCCGGCGCATGACCTGGCCGCCTGGCTGACGTCCGGTCGCGATGGGACGAGCGCGACGCGCGCGTCGTTGCCGGCGGCGCGCCGCGCGTTGAGGGGGGTCTGATCCGGTCGCTACGCGCTGGGCGCGTGCTCGACGATTTTGGGGGCCTCGTCCACCGCTCCCACGACTGTCACGGGGATGCGCTTCGGCGCGGCCTTCTGCGTGCGCGGGATCTCGATGTGCAACACGCCGTGCTCGAATGTGGCGGTGATGTCCTGCGCGCGCACTTCGGCGGGCAGTCCAACCTGACGGAAGACTGAGGTCGCGCGGCGCTCGCGCCGAACATAGGTGGCGTCCTTGGTGGTGTCTGTCGCGGTGCGCCGCCCGGTGATCGTGAGGGCACCGTCATCGAACGTGACCTCCACATCGTCAGGCGCGAAGCCCGGGATCGACGCGTCCACGAAGAAGGCGTCGTCGGTCTGACGGATGTCGACCGGAAGGGTCGTGTACTCGACACCGTTCCGCGACGCGGTGGCGGGCGCATACGGCTGCATCAACTGATCCATCTGCGTGTGCAGGTCGAAAAGGTCGCTCCACGGACTCCAACGAACTACTGCCATGTCAATGCTCTCCGTGTCGATGTTCTGTTTCCTGTTTCCGCATTCGCTGCGGACGCAGTGTGTGTACCCGCGACGGAAGCGGGATAAACATCGCCGGAGGCGAACGTCCCTCAGCCGCGGAACGCGTCGCGCAGCGAGTCGAAGAACCCTTTCTTGACCTCGGCGGGCTTGCCCTCGCGCCCACCGAGCTGCTCGTACAACTCGCGTTCGTGGTGCGGCAGATGGGTCGGGACGACCACCCGGACGACGCAGATCAGGTCGCCCCGGCGTCCGGTGCGCACATGCGGCACGCCGAGACCGTGCAGCTTGAGCTGGCGGCCCGGCTGCGTACCGGCCGGCACCTCGACCGGGTGCTCACCGTCGACGGTGTTGATGGTGATGGTGTCGCCGAGCACCGCCTGCGGCACCGTCACGGGAAGCTCGTACAGCAGGTCCTGGCCGCGCCTGACGAGGTGCGGATGCGGCGTGACACGGAAGCCGAGGTAAAGGTCTCCCGACGGACCGCCTCGGGGTCCGGGCTCGCCCTCCCCGGTCAGTCGCAGCGTGACGTCGTCGTCGACGCCGGCGGGGATGGTGACCTCGACGGTGTGCCGGCCGTGGACGCGTCCCTGACCGCGGCAGACGGTGCACGGGTCCTGGATCACCTGACCCTCGCCGTGGCAGGTCGGGCACGGCGTGACGTTGGTGACCTGCCCGAAGATCGACTGCATCTGCCTTCGCACCTGACCGGCGCCACCGCAGGTCGCGCACTGGGTCGCACTGGTGCCCGGCTTCGCACCGGATCCGCCGCATTCGGTGCACTGCGTCGCGCGCGGCACCTCGACCGTGCGCTTGGCGCCGAACACCGCTTCCTCGAAGGTGATCTCGATGTTCATCCGCAGGTCGTCGCCGCGCTGCGGGCCGGTGTGCTGGCGGCGACGCCCGGCGCCGCCGAAGAACATGTCGAAGAGGTCGAACGCGGAGTCGAACGAGAAGTTGCCGAAGTCGGGCTGCGCGCCGTCGGCGACGTGGCCGAAAGCGTCGTAGCGCTGACGCTTCTGCGGATCGCTCAGGATCGAGTAGGCCTCGCCGACCTCCTTGAACTTCTCCTCCGCACCCTTGTCACCATTGTTGCGATCGGGGTGGTACGCCATCGCCAGCTTGCGATACGCCGCCTTCAGCTGCTCGGGTGTGCAATCACGCGAGACGCCGAGCACCTCGTAGTAATCGCGCTTGACAGTCGCCATTCGCCCTACTTCGCGCTCGGTACGTTGCGCGGATGCACGACGCGCACGATCGCGGGACGGAGCAGCTTGTCGTGGAGGCGGTATCCGGGCACGAGCTCGGCGACCACGGTGTCCTCGACGACGTCGTCGGATTCCTCAGCGGTGATCGCCTCGTGCATCGCGGGGTCGAAGCGCTCGCCGACCGCCGGCACCGGGACGACGCCGAGGCGCTCGAGCGCGGTCTCGAATTCGCGCACGACAAGCTCGAGGCCGCTCACGAAGAACTCCTCGGCCCCGGCCTCGCCGGCGTGTTCGACCGCGCGGCGGAGGTTGTCGAGCACGGGCAGGAGCGCGCGTGCCGCGTCCTCCGACTCGTACCGCCGCAGGTCGGCGATCTCCTGGGCCTTGCGTCGCTTGAAGTTCTCGAAGTCGGCGGCGAGCCGCAGATATCGGGCATCGCGATCGTCGATCTCCTCGGGCTCGGCGGTCTCCGGCTCCGCGCCGGGCGCGGCCTCTGCGTCCAGGTCCTGTTCGTCGGTTGTCATGCGCTCACTATGCCCACGGTCAGCTCAAAGCACGCCCGACCGCGCGACCGACCCGCTGCGCGACGTAGCGCACCCGAGGGCCCACCTGCGCGTAGGCCATGCGAGTCGACCCGAGCACCCCGATGGTCCCGCGCCGCTCCGGACCCGCGCGGTAGGTCGTCAGCACCAGGCTGCAGCGGGAGAGCTCGGCCATGCCGCTCTCGCGCCCGATCATGATCTGCACCCCGTGGTCCAGGTCGGCGGCGCTGATCAGCGCGGCGAGCATGCGCTCCTCCTCGACGACCTCGATCACCTGCTGCAGGAGTTCGACGTCGCCGAACTCCGGCTGATGGAGGAGGTTGCGGACCCCGTCGTGGAGGATGAGCGTGTCGCGCTTGGCGTCGTTGACGGCCATGAACGCGATGATCTGGCTCAGCAGATCGCGTTCGAGCGCGGCGTGTGTCCCGACCGACCCCGGAAGCCTCGACATCTCCGTGGCGTCGAGGCCGACGACAACCGAGTTCAGCCCCGCCGCAATCGCGCTGAGGACCGTCTGGTCGGTCGCCTCGCTGAGCGTCAATGCGTGCTGCCGCACCAGGTTCCCCTCGAGGACGAGCACGAGCAGCGCCTGCCCCTCGTTCAGCTTGACGAGGTCGAGATGCTTCACCCGGTCGCCGAGCGCGCGCGGTGCGGTGACGAGGCTCACGGCGTCGGCGGCCTGTGCGAGCGCGGTCGCGGCGATCTCGAGGATGTCCTCGACACCGGTCGGCATGACGGTGAAGAACGGGTCGACCTGGCGCCGTACCGCCTGCGGGACGTCCTCCTCATCCATGAGGAAGTCGACGTAGTACCGGTAGCCGAGGTCGGACGGCACGCGACCGGCCGACGTGTGCGGCTGGATCAGGTATCCGACCTCGCTGAGGGTGGCGAGCTCGTTGCGGATCGTCGCGGACGACCACGTGGCGAGGTGCACCGCAAGGGACGCCGAGCCGACCGGGACACCTGTCCGCGTGTAGTCGGCGACGACGGCCTTGAGGATCTGTTGCTTGCGCTGATCGAGCGGGACTTGTTGCACTTCAGGGCCAGAGGCGACGCGTGCGGACGGCCTCCGTTCGCGGAGCCTTAGCACTCGTCAGGGTTGAGTGCTAAGCGTACCAGCTATCAGGCGGCCTGGTCGCCCACCAGCCGGAGCGTGACCTGGTTCAGCACCGCCTCGCCCCGAACGGTCGCGCGGACGCGGTCGCCATCGACGACGAGCAGCCCGAGCCCTTCCAGCGACAGCGCCTCGGGTACCCGAGCGGCATCGATCCGCACCCCTTCGCGCAGACGCAGCCCGAGCATCAGGCGCTCCTGCTCGCGCATGTCCGAGCCGACCCCTTCGGAGCCGATGACCCCGAGTCCCCCCGCACGGATCGCCCTCCCGTAGGCAGCGATACCGCGGCCGTGCCAGTACCTGACCGACACGGTCCCCGGCTCGACGTCGAGGCCGAGCGCCGCCGCAGCCGCAGCCGGCACGTGACCGTGGGCACCGACGCCGGCGGCGAGGTAGAACCCGTTGTGCCAGTACACGAGGTTGTGCCGGCAGGCCTCGCCGGGTGTTGCGAAGTTGCTGACCTCGTACTGCTCGTACCCGGCGCCTTCGAGCGTTTCGACCGCGAGGCGGTGCTGACGGATCGATCGCGCCCCGTCGACAGGGGTCACGAGGCCGCGCTGGACGCGGGTGTGCAGTGGCGTCCCCGCCTCGACGGTGAGTTCGTAGGCCGAGATGTGGGTCGGGCCTGCGGCGGCGACGCGATCGAGGGTACGCCGCCATCTGGTGTCGCCGAGTCCCGGCACCGCGTAGATGAGGTCGCAGTTGATCGAGGTGAAACCTGCGGCGCGCACCTCCGCGACGGCGGCCAGGGCGCGGTCGGGGTCGTGGACGCGACCGAGGAACCGGAGCGCGTCGGCCTCGAGGCTCTGCACGCCGATGCTGATCCGGTTGACACCGGCGGCGCGCCAGACGCGCGCCCGGCCGAGGCCGGTGCTCGACGGGTTGGCCTCCATCGTCACCTCGGCATCGGCCGCGACCGCGAACGTGCCCCGTACTGTTGCGACCAGCTCGGCGAGGAGCGCGGGATCGACGAGCGACGGCGTGCCGCCGCCGATGAACACCGTGTCGAGCGAGAGGCGTCCGACCCGTTCACCGAGACCGCGCACCTCGGTGGCGAGCGCTTCCATGTACGGCACCGACCCGGTCGCTCCGGCAACGCTCGTGAAGTCGCAGTACTCGCACTTCCGCTCGCAGAACGGGATGTGCAGGTACAGGGAGCGCACGTCTCGGAGCGCCATCGTCAGGGTGTCGGGTCCTTCGGCGCCGGGTCGTTCGGCGCGGGTGCCCGCGCCGCCGCGTCATCCATGCGATCGACGTTCGACTTCGGACCCTTCGCGGCGGGTTCCGACTTGGGTTCCTTCGGTGGCCGCGGGGCGCGCGGCGGCGGTGGCTTGATGCGCATCCGCCGGTAGAGGGGCGGGTAGATGTCGAAGGTCAGGACGAAGCTGAGGATGTCGATGACCGCGAGACCCGCGATGGCCACCGGCGTCGCGACGCCCGCGGCGGTGCTCCCTGCGGACGAGGAGGAGGATGACGATGAGGGCGAAGCCGAAGCCGATGCCGCCGGCGATGCGGCTGACGTCGGCAGCGCGGTTGCGGTGGGTGCCGGGGTGCCGTTGGTCGTCGCGGGCGAGTTCGCACCGAACCCGCCGACCACGAAGGTGAGCGCGACGAAGAGAACCAGCCAGATGAAGTACTGCATGATGCCCGCCATCACCGATTCCATGAAACGCAGCGCCCGCGTTTCCCGTGCGATCAACTTCGCGATCGGCGCGGCGACAAGCGCGGCGGCGAGGACGATCAGCGGGTTGTAGCTGAGTCCCAGGAGGTAGAGCCCGAAGTCCGGCCGCGGGTTCTTGGGCGTGTCGGTGAGCGTGAAGTACGCGACCGCGCCGACGATCACCTCCACCAGTGCGAGGCAGATGATCAGGATCGCGTAGGAGCGCTTCGCCCACGGCACGAACGGCTCGTCGATACGGCGCACGCGAGGCGGCGGGCCGCCCTTGACCGGCCTGGCCTTGGGAGATGGCTTTGCGTTCGGCGCCTTCGTGTCCGGCGTGCCGTTGCGCTCCTTGACCTGCGCGGTCTGCTTCGTGAGGGAGACCTCGGCACGGGTGCTGCGCTCAACCGCGTCGGGGCGGCGGCGCGGGCGCTTGCGAGGTGGGTTCGGGCGTGGCATCAGCGGTCCACCTATTCCTCATCCATCTTGAGGACGGCCATGAAGGCTTCCTGGGGAATTTCCACGTTGCCCACCCTTTTCATGCGGCGCTTACCCTCGCGCTGCTTCTCGAGCAGCTTGCGCTTTCGCGTGATGTCCCCGCCGTAGCATTTGGCCAGGACATCCTTGCGCATGGCGGACACCGTCTCACGGGCGACGATCTTGCCACCGATCGCGGCCTGTATGGGGACTTCGAACAACTGGCGGGGAATCAGCTTGCGCAGGCGCTCGGCCAGCTTGCGGCCGTGAGCGTTCGCCCGGTCGCGGTGAACGATCATGCTGAGCGCGTCGACTCGCTGCCCGCCGACGAGGATGTCGAGCTTCACGAGCGACTCGGCGCGGAAGCCGGTGATCTCGTAGTCGAGCGACGCGTATCCGCGACTCCGCGACTTCAACTGATCGTAGAAGTCGTGGATGATCTCGCCGAGCGGCATGTCGTAGACGACCGCGACGCGGTCCCCGGGCTGGTAGTCCATGTGCTGAAACTCGCCGCGCCGCTCCTGGCACAGTTCCATGATCGCGCCGACATACGTGCTCGGCACGATGATCGTCGCCTTGGTGCGCGGCTCCTCGATCGCCTCGATGTTCGACGCATCCGGCAGCATCTCCGGGTTGTCGATCGTGATGACCTCGCCGGAACGGAGCCGCACGCGATACTCGACGGTCGGAGCCGTCGTGATCAGCGACAGGTTGAACTCTCGTTCGAGGCGCTCCTGCACGATCTCCATGTGCAGCAGGCCGAGGAACCCGCAGCGAAACCCGAATCCCAGTGCGGCCGACGACTCCGGCTCGTACACCAGCGACGCGTCGTTGAGGTTGAGACGCTGCAACGCCTCCTTCAGGTCGGTGACGTCCTCGGAGTCGACCGGGAAGATGCCCGCGTAGACCATCGGTGTCACCGCGCGATACCCCGGCAGCGGATGCGTCGTGGGATGCGCGGCATCCGTGACCGTGTCGCCGACCTTGCTGTCGCGCACGTTCTTGATGGATGCGATGAAGTACCCGACCTCGCCGCACAGCAGCTCGTCGACGGGAGTCATCGCCGGCGCGAACACGCCGACCTCGTCGACGGTGAACTCACTCTTGTTGTGCATCATCCGGATGCGCATCCCGCTCGCAAGGCGGCCGTCGACAAGCCTGACGTACACGACGACACCCCGGTATGCGTCGTACTTCGCGTCGAAGATGAGCGCACGCAACACGCCGTTACGGTCGCCCTTCGGCGGCGGAACGCGCTGTACGATCGCCTCGAGCACCTCCTGGATACCGATGCCCTGGCGAGCGCTCGTGAGGATCGCGTCTTTCGCGGAGATCCCGATGACCTCCTCGATCTCGCGTCGCACGAGCTCCGGGTCGGCATTCACGAGGTCGATCTTGTTGATGATCGGGATGATCTCGAGGTTGTTGTCGATCGCCTGGTAGACGTTCGCAAGCGTCTGCGCCTCGACACCCTGCGTGGCATCGACGACGAGCAGGGCGCCTTCGCATGCGGCGAGTGACCGTGAGACCTCGTATGCGAAGTCGACGTGTCCGGGTGTGTCGATGAGGTTGAGCTCGTACGTGATGCCGTCGGCGGCGGTGTGCTCCAGACGCACGGCCTGAGCCTTGATCGTGATGCCACGCTCGCGCTCGAGGTCGAGCTGGTCGAGCAGCTGGTCCTGCATGTCGCGCAGCGCGACCGTGCCCGTTGCCTCGAGCAACCGATCCGCGAGCGTCGATTTGCCGTGATCGATGTGCGCGATGATGCTGAAGTTGCGGATCCGGTCGAGGCGCATCAGTGCGGGGAGGAGATCCTAGTTCGCTGTCGCGCCGTCGCCGTCATGGGCCGAGCGCAGAATCTCCGCAATGTCATTGACGCCGCGGCGGCTCCCTGACAGCCCCGGCTTGACCCGATGCGCCAGCACCATCGGCGCGACATGCTCCACGTCGTCGAGCTCGACCGCCGCGCGGTCCTCGTGTGCCGCGAGCGCCTGGGCGGCCTTGCGCGTGACGATGTCGGCGCGGTGCCCGTCAACCTCGAGCTCGATGCTCAGCGAGGCGATGGCCACGAGGATGTTGCGATCGACGACCACGTCGGACAGGATCGACATCGCCCGAGCGATGCGCTCCGACTCGGCCTGCTCCGCCGGCTCGAAACGCGCGGTGAACGCAGCCGGATCCTCCTCGAACGCCTCGCGACGTTCGACGATCTCGACGCGCTGGCGCACGTCGCGGATCCCCTCGACGTCGACGCAGAGGCCGAAACGGTCGAGCAGCTGCGGGCGCAACTCGCCCTCCTCGGGGTTCATGGTGCCGACGAGGATGAAGCGTGACGGATGCGACACCGACACCCCCTCGCGCTCGACGGTGTTCTGCCCCATCGCTGCCGCGTCGAGGAGCACGTCGACGATGTGATCGTCGAGCAGGTTGACCTCGTCGACGTAGAGAATGTTCCGGTTCGCCTCTGCGAGCACGCCGGGCTCGAATTCCTTCTCGCCGCGCTTGATAGCGGCCTCGATGTCGATCGCGCCGACGACGCGATCCTCGGAAGCGTTGATCGGAAGTTCCACCACGCGCATGCGACGGCGTCCTCGTGGCAGCGTGTCGCCTTTGGCGACTCGCTCCGTGCACTCGGAGCACTGCAGGTCCGCGTCATCGGGAGGACAGCCATATCGGCAATCCGCAACCACGTCGAGACCGGGGAGCAGCTTCGTGAGCGAGCGCACCGCAGTCGACTTCGCAGTGCCCTTCTCTCCGCGGATCAGCACACCGCCGATCGCGGGGTTGATCGCGTTGAGTATGAGCGCCTGTTTCATGCTTTCCTGCCCCACGATCGCGGTGAACGGGAACACGCTTCGTCCTGTCTGCATCGCGGTCATTGTGCCATGCGCCCTCGCAGGCTCTTCTCCACGCCTTCGAGAATCGCGCCCTGGGAGAGATCGAAGAGCCCGAGGTACTCCCCTCCGGAGCGATCCGCGAGGTCTCGACACGCGTTGAACCCGTAGCCACCGAAGAGCGGCGGGCGGCTGTGCGTGCCGACGCGAGGCATCGGACGGGTCGTGTGATCGCGCGCGGAGTCGATGACGAGCATGTGCACGCCGTCGGCGCCGAGCTGCTCCGCGACGCGCTGCGCCTCGACGAGCGGTTCCTCGCCGAACAGCGAGATGTTGCCTCTTCCGTCACTGATGAGCACGAGCAGCGGGTAGACACTCGGATCGCGCAAACGCTCGGTTCGCACGATCCGCATCCCGGCAACGAGACCGTGGGTGAGCGGCGTCGTCCCGCCGACGGTGAGGCGCTGGAGTCGTTGCTCCGCGAGGTCGACCGACGACGTCGGCTGGAGGATCACTCGAGCCGAACGGCCCGAGAAGACCACGAGCGCGACCTTGTCGCGGCGCAGGTATGCGTCGCGGAGCAGCGAGAGCACCGCCCCCTTGGTCGCCTGCATGCGCTGCTCGGCGTCCATCGATGCGCTCGCGTCGACCACGAACACGATGAGCGTGCCGGTCCGCCGGCGTCGCACCTTTTGGCGAAGGTCCTGGCGCTCCAGGTGCAGCGCCGGGCCCGGTGCATCGTGCGAGACCTCGGCGCGGCGGCGGACCTGGTGCGGCGCCGCGGCGCGCATGGTCGCGTCGAAGGCGATGTCGGTTGTCTTCTCGGTCTGGGTGGCGCGGACGTAGCGGCCGCGCTTGTCGCTGCTCTGGGACGAGCTGCGCTTGCCGGTCGTGGACCGGGTCCGCCGGTCTCGAGGCAGGGCGATCTTGCGCACCGGGAAGAGCTCGCCCTCGAAGAGCTGCTCGGCGCTGTGCCGGGTCACCCCCTGCGTCGCCTGTTCGCTGCCCTGCACCTGCCCCGCGCTCTCGCCTTCCTCACCCTCGCCCGATTCGTCGGGTGGCTGGTCGCCCGCCTCGGTCGTCTCATCGGAGACGGTCGCCGCTTCCGCCTCCTGTGCCATCTCCTCGAGCCGCTCCTTGGATCGCTCCGCGCTCGCCGCACCCGTCTGCGCGACACCGTCCTGCCGCAGGCGGCGTCGATGGGCCAGGGCGAGCTCTGCCGCGGTGGTGGCGTCGGCAATGGTCACGACCAGCTCCGCGGCGGCGTCCGACTCCGTTCCGGCCTCACGGTTGCGCACCAGCGCGTCCGCTTCCTCCCAGGCGCGAACCGTACGCGCCGCGCTGCTCACGACGATGTCGGCGCGGTGGCCAAGCGCGCCGGCGTCGATGCAGACGAGCGCGATGAACCAGGTGATGGTCTGCGTGATCTCGGTGCGTGGCAGGAGTCGCCTGGCCTCGACGATGACCGCCCGGAGATGCTCCTCGCTCTTCGCAAACTCCTGGTCGAGCCCGGCGCCGTCGACGTTGCGCCTGGCATCACGCTCGACGATGCGAACCCGCTCGTCGATGTTCTGGAGACCTGCGATGTCGACGCAGAGGCCGAAGCGGTCCAGCAGCTGCGGGCGCAGCTCGCCCTCCTCGGGGTTCATCGTCCCGACGAGGATGAAGCGCGACGGATGGGCGAACGAGATGCCCTCGCGCTCCACGACGTTCCAGCCCATGGCCGCCGCGTCGAGCAGGACGTCGACGATGTGATCGTCGAGCAGGTTGACCTCGTCGACGTAGAGGATGCCGCGGTTGGCTTCGGCGAGGAGCCCGGGCTCGAAGCGCCGTTCACCCAGCTTGATCGCAGCCTCGGTGTCGATCGTGCCGACGACGCGATCCTCTGACGCGTTCACGGGCAGCTCCACGACCCGCGTCCGGCGACGCTCGACGCGGGGCGCGGTGCCCGATGCATACCGCTCCCGGCAGTCGTCGCACCAGTTCGCGGGAGCCGCCGGGTCGCAGCGGAATCGGCATCCCACGATGACGTCGATCTCAGGGAGGAGCCGCGCAAGCGCTCGGACGGCGGTCGATTTGGCCGTTCCGCGCTGGCCGCGAATGAGCACGCCGCCGATGCCCGGGTTGATCGCGTTGAGGATCAGCGCGGTCTTCATCGCGTCCTGCCCGACGAGAGCGGTGAACGGCATGAGGGAACGGGAGTTCGGCATCGAACCCATTGTGCCAGCGGTGTCGAGCATCGAGACCTGATACAAAGCCTCGATGCCGACCCCACTGCGCGTCCTGCTCGAGGCGAGCTGCCTCGCCGACGGCCGCCGCGACGCCGGGATCGGACGCTATGCGCGCCAGCTGGCCGCCTCGCTGCAGTTGATCGGCGACCTCGAGGTGACGGAGTCGGTGCCCCCGACCCCCGCCTGGAACGAGTCGCGGCCGGCGCGCTTCGCGCATGCGCAACCGCAGGTCATCAGGGACGCGCTGGCGCACCACCCGCATCTGATCCACGGACTCGGCGGCGAGCCGGTCGTTGGATTCCCGATGTCACGCCAGGTGGTGACCATCCACGACGTCGAGATGTGGCGTGGCGCGACCACCCCCGGTCCCGCCGGCGCCGCGCGACGCCTCTACGGAGCCGTGCTCGCTCCGGCCATCAGGATGTGCGGCGCCGTGATCGCGGTGAGTGAGACCACTCGAGACGAGGCGATCGAGACGCTGCATCTCGATCCCGAACGCGTCCACGTCGTGCCGCACGGCGTGGCGGCGGGGTTCTCGGGGCGGCCCAAGCTCGCCGATGGACGTGTTGCCGAGGCGGCCGGCCTCGAGGGGTCGTTCGTGCTCTGGGTCGGCAGCGTGCGCGCACGCGATCCGCGCAAGGGGCTCGACACGCTGCTGGCGGCGATGGAGCTGCTGGGCGACGGCGCCCCGCCGCTTGCCATTGCCGGCGCGCTCGGGCCGGAGGCCGACCGGCTTGCCGCGGACGCATGGCGGCGGCGAGTTCAGCTGGTGCTCTGCGGCGCCGTCGACGACGCCGAACTTGCCTCCCTGTACCGCCGTGCGACCGTCGTCGCCGTGCCCTCGACCCACGAGGGGTTCGGGCTCACAGCACTCGAGGCGATGGCGTCCGCCGCGCCCGTGGTCGCGACTGCGGTGGGAAATCTTCCGCACCTGCTCCGCGAGGTCGCGACCCTCGTCCCCCCCGACGATCCCCCGGCGCTTGCGGCAGCCATCGACGCTGCGCTCAAAGACCCGGTGCTCAACGCTCGCATGCGACATGCCGGCATCGCCCGTGCGGCCGAGTACACGTGGCGGAATACCGCGGAGATGACCGCCGACGTCTACTGGGACCTGGCACGGAGAGCGGGCGCAGCCTCGCGTCGGTAGGGACGCCGGCTCAGAGATCGGCGGCGATCGCGTGCCGCTGGTCCTCGTCCAGGGCGACGGTGACCGTACAGCTCGGGTGATCGCTCCCCGCGACGACCGCGGATCCCTTGAGAATCGCCTCGCGTTGCTCGGGCTCCAGCCTGAATCGCAGGTAGTGCGCGACCGCGCTCTCTCCCCGCGGGAACACCTCCTCCGGGACACCCCGCGTCCGCATCCCGGCCACCTCGATGAACACCGCCTGCTCGATACCCTCGAACCGCATGACCGCAGCGTTGATATCGGCGGGGTCCGCCACCTCGAGGAACAGCGCCGCTGCGAGCTCGCCCGGCGCCGGCACCACCGCGTTGAACGCCGCGATCTCGTCCGCCACCCGGTCGGGCGCCTCGATGCGCTCGGTCCGCAGCGCTTCCTGCACCGTGGAGCGGATCGTCTCGCGGTTCTCGAAGACCAGCTCCAGGGCATCGCCGAGATGGATCCGCCGCGGTCGTTTCAGTTCCGCGATCCGCCGGCGCTCGTCACTGCGGACCGCCTCGTATGCATCGCCGACCCGCACATCATCCGGGCCGAGCGACGCAGGCTCCTCGAGCGTCACGAGCACCTCCGAGAACGTGGGGCGAACCGGCGCCCGACCGCCGACGACTCTCGCAGGTTAGACCTCCGCGGTGAGCTCTGTAATACCTGACCTCTCCGGTATGATTTCTGATGTGGCGATCATGCCCTTCGACCGCAGCGTGCTGAAGGTGAATCAGATGATCCTCATGGTCGCCATCGTGGTCGGATACCTGCTGGCGCTCGCCTACCCGGGCGTCGCGTGGATCCTGCCGGTGCTCGCGGTGATGATGCTCGCCGCGGTCGCCTCGCCCTCCCTCAACGTGCCACGACTGCTCTACACGCGTGTGCTCCGCCCATCCGGGATCGTCCGGCCGCGAATCGTGCAGGAGGACCCGGCCCCGCATCGCTTCGCCCTGCTCGTCGGTGGCGTGTTCCTCACGGCCGCGAGTATCTTCGTGATCACCGGGCTGCTCGTCGTGGCGTGGGTGCTCGCGTGGATCGTCGCCGCGCTGGCCTTTCTGAACTTTGCCTTCAACATCTGCGTCGGCTGCATCGTTTACGCACAGCTCGTCCGGATCGGATTGCTGCCCCTCGGCCGGGCGCCGGCTCGATGATCCTGCTGCTGGCGCCCGTGATCGCGCTGGCGGTGCTGGGGACCGCTGCCCTGCTGCTCCGGGTGCAACGTGGCGGGCAGCGCCATCTCGTGGGGAGCGTCGTCGAACCGACCCGCTTCGGCGGACCGATGCCCTCGATCCTGTACTTCACCGGCGAGAGCTGCGCCATCTGCCACACCGCCCAGAAGCCGGCGCTCCGCGCCCTCGCCGCGAGCGTCGATGACGCCATCGAGATCCGCGAGGTCGACATCGCGGTCGAGCCGGCACTCGCGCGGCAGTACCGGGTTATGTCGTTGCCGACGACCATCGTGCTCGACGGCGCCGGAGAGGTCACCGACATCAACGTCGGGTTCGCCGCCGCCGAGACGCTCCGCCGGCAGCTCGTCGACGCCGGGATGCCTGTCGCCGCGTAGTCAGTCGGGTACTCTGGGCGCATGGCCGTGACCGAGCGCGCACCGCGAAGCCGTGCGCTTGCTCCCGCCGACCTCTATGCGGTCGACGAGCTCCTCGGGGTGGATGAGCGCCTGATCCGCGACACGGTGCGCTCCTTCGTTCGCGAGAAGGCGCTGCCCGTGATCCCCGAGCACTTCGAGGCGGGAACGTTCCCTCGCGAGCTCATCCCCGGACTGGCCGAGCTCGGCCTGCTCGGCATGCACCTCCGAGGCTACGGATGCGCGGGAACATCCGCGATGGCATACGGGGTCGCCTCCGAGGAGCTCGAGGCCGGGGACAGCGGCCTCCGGTCGTTCGTGTCGGTGCAGGGGTCGCTGGCGATGTTCCCGATCTGGGCGTACGGCAGCGAAGAGCAGAAGTCGCGCTGGCTTCCGGAGATGGCAGCCGGACGAGCCGTCGGCTGCTTCGGCCTCACGGAGCCCGACGCCGGGTCCGATCCGTCGTCGATGCGCACCGCGGCTCGGCGCGACGGCGATGACTGGATCCTCGACGGCACCAAGATGTGGATCACCAACGGCTCGATGGCGGACATCGCAGTCGTGTGGGCCCGTACGGACGGCGGTGTCCGCGGATTCCTCGTGGAGCGCGGCACCCGCGGGTTCACGACATCGGATGTGCACAACAAGCTCTCGCTGCGCGCGTCGGTGACCTCCGAGCTGTCGTTCTCCTCGGTGCGCCTGCCGGACAGTGCCGTGCTCCCGGGCGTCACCGGTATGCGCGGACCGCTCTCGTGCCTCAACGAGGCGCGATTCGGGATCGGGTGGGGAGCGATGGGCGCGGCGCGGGCGTGCTTCGAGGCCGCGCTCACGTACAGCAAGGAGCGGCGCGCCTTCGGCAAGCCCATCGCCGCGATGCAGCTCACGCAGCTGAAGCTCGCAGACATGGCGACGTCGATCGTGCAGGGCCGGTTGCTGGCGCACCGCCTTGCGACGCTCAAGGATGAGGGCAGCCTCCAGGCGGTGCAGGTGTCGGTCGCGAAGCGGGCCAACGTGCGCGCGGCACTCGACATCGCGCGCACGGCACGAACCATCCTCGGCGCCAACGGGATCACGCTCGAGTACCCGGTGTCCCGCCACATGGCGAACCTCGAGTCGGTGCTGACCTATGAGGGCACCGAGGAAGTGCACACGCTGATCATCGGGAAGGAGCTGACCGGCGAGAACGCGTTCGGCTGAGAGCGCGCAGGGTTCACGCTGCCTCGTCCCACCCTTCCGTTTCGCGGAATGAATGATGGCCGCGGCGCGCGACGATCAGGTGATCCAGGACCGGGACGCCGAGCAATGAGCCGGCGCTGCGCAGTGCCGACGTCACCACGCGATCCGCACGGCTCGGCGACGGATCACCGCTCGGGTGGTTATGGCCGATGATGACTGCAACAGCGTCGCTGCGCAGCGCCGGTCCGAAGACGTCCCGGGGCTGCAGCCGAGACGCGTTGATGGTGCCGACCGCGACCGTCTCGAGCCGGATGGGTCGGTGCCGCGCGTCGAGCAGCAGCGCCACCACCTGCTCGCGACGCGCGCGACGGAGGCCGTCGAGCATCAGCAGCGCATCGCGCGGCGACGCGATCGCCGGGCGGTCGTCGTCGGTCCACCGCTCCGCGAGCTCCCACATGGCGGCGAGCCGCTCCGCTCGCTCCCGCGAGACGCCGTGCTCGCGGGTGAGCCCGGCCGCGTCCAGCGCCCGGCGTTCCCACCAGGGGATGCGGGCGACGCGGCTTGCGACAGCGCTCAGGTCGGCGGCGGGGGCGGAACCGCCGAGCGCCCTCGCGAGCAACTCGGCCTCCCCGGTTCGCTGATCGGTCTCCGGCTGCATCCGCTGAGTATACACACTGGCCTGTGTATCTGTCGCGGCTAGAGATCGCTATCGGGTCAGCAGCATCCCGAAGATGAACACGGCGACGATCACGACACCCGCGAAGCCGGCGACCACCCATCCACCGGACGCACCGAGGAACGACGGATGCGGCGTCGGCGATGCCGGCGGAGCCACGGGCGCCGGTGCGCCGGTGATGTCATCCGGCGCCGCGACGGTGATGATGGCCACGCGACCGGCGGCGTCCTCGGGGAGCTCGGCGGGGTCGAGCAATGCCGGCGCGACGGCGACGCTCCGCCGCCGGCGCGGCGTGCGCAGCTCAGACACCGCGCTCGCCTTCAGCGATCAATGCCTCGAGCACCTCGTCGGCGAACGCACGATACGCGGACGACGCCTCGGACGACGGCGCCATCACGGTCACGGGCTCGCCCGCGAGTGCCGACTCCTGGAGTCGAACGGTGACCTTGATGAACGTGTTGAACACGCGGAGGTTCGGGATGGCGCGCAGCCCGTCGAGCAGATCGCGCGAGAAGCGCGTGCGCATGACGACGAATGTCGGCAGCAGTCCGAGCACTCGCAGCTTGGGATTCAACGCCTGGCGCACGTGGTGCACCGCTCGCAGCGTTTCCTTGAGTCCTTTCACCGCGTATCCGGACATCTGCATGGGGATGACGATGAAATCGGCTGCCGCGAGCACGCTGATGGTGTGAAAGCCGAAGTTCGGCGGCGTGTCGAAGATGATGTAGTCGTAGTCGCGACAATCGCGGTCCAGAGCGCGCCGCAATCTCGTCTCCGCGTCCAGCTTGGTCGGCAACCCCGCTTCCACGGCCGCCAGGTCCGGGTTGGCCGGCAGCAGGTGCAGCCCCGTCCATTTGGTCCTGACGATGAGCTCGTCGACCGACTGTTCCGGTTCGAGGATGGCGTCCGCCACCGTGTGTGTCATCGCGTACGGATTGAAGCCGAGGCCCGACGTGAGGTTGGACTGCGGATCCATGTCGACGGCGAGCACGCGCCGGCCACGTTCGGCGAAGACAGCCGCCAGCGCCGCGCAGGTGGTTGTCTTTCCCACCCCGCCTTTTCCGGAGATACAGGCGATCGAAACGGCCACCGCGACGGGTTAGTCTAGTCGAGGCCGCCGCAACCGGCACACCAGAGTGGGCAGATCGCCGGCGGCATGGGTCAGCTTGCGGCCACCTTGCTCGAAGGACGCGCAGGGGGCGTTGCCGCCTTGTCATCCTCCCAGACGCGGTTGAGGCGCCGTTGCACGGTTGTGATGAGCACGAGGCCGCCGGCGATCGGCAGGAGCATCCAGCAGACGGCGCCAACCGGACGCAGCTGGACGTCGGTCGTCCGGCCGATGCGGTCCTCGACGATGCGCACACGCTCCAGCGTCATCACCCATGCCACCGCGCTGAAGGGAAGGAGCAGCGTCAGGTACGGGATCACAAGCCCGCCGGCGAGCAGCCCATAGGCTTGCAGCACGGTGAAGTGCGGGTCGAACGGGAGCGTGACGTTGGCGATCGCAAGCACGATCCGCGTCGCGCCGACAATGCTCACGAGCCAGCCCAGCACCCACGGGATCGTCACGGCGAGAGTCGACCGCCCCGGGATCACGTGCATGCGCGTGTCGAAGTAGCCGACCTCGCGATTGACACGGTTGTGCCAGACAAGGCTGTAGACACCGAGGGTCACGATCGAAAGCACGACGACGGCGAAGAGCGAACGGTGCTTGCCGACCGGGCCGAGCGATGAGGTCATCCCCGGCATGGGCTTGTCCGGCACGGCGACGCCGGTGATGTCGACCTCTGCATCGGCTGTCGACGCCCGGGTGTCCGCCGTTGCGACCGGCGACTCGGATGGGTCGACCGGTTCCCCGGTCTCGATGGGAGCCGCGGCTGCGGGCCACGACCACGAGCGGCTCGACGGCAGCTCGGTCTTCTGGTCGGACATGTCCTCCACGTCGTCGGGCATCGTCAGAGTCGCGACTGCGGGCTTCATGTCCGGCCGCGATGCGGTATCGGTCATCCCGTGTTCCTCGTGTACGGCGCCGCCTCGGGCGAAGCCGCGTGCTGCTAGTGGGACGTCGGCGCTCCGGGTACTGGATTCGAACCAGTGGCCTTGCGGTTAACAGCCGCCTGCTCTACCGCTGAGCTAACCCGGATCATGACTCAAGTCTACCTGCCGTGACGCA
>JBAUTG010000014.1:0-2402 GCA_049582105.1 Candidatus Dormiibacterota bacterium
GCCTCTTCAAAGGAGATCTCGATGACCTTCTTGACGCGCGACGTCGGGATGATCTGCTGAATGATGATGCGCTCGTTGCGACCGAGCACGGACTCAATCGTGCTGCGAACCTTGTTGATCTCCACGCCGAGGTTATTGAGGACCTTGGCCGCAAGTCCTTCGCCTTCGCGGAGCAAACCAAGCAGCAGGTGCTCTGTGCCGATGTACGAGTGATGCGAACGCTCCGCCTCCTCCTGCGCAAGCGTGAGCACCTTCTTCGCCCTTTCGGTGAAGCGCTCGAACGGGTACAAAACCGCCTCCATTGCCCTACCGGCCCCCCCGTGGATGGAAGAGGTCAGACCCCGGGCACTGCCGTAACGTCCCCATAGTACCCGGGTCAGCCGACAGCTAAGCAACTTTGCAAATACAGGCCGGTAGCTTCGGCGCAACGGCCGCGTCGCTACCCGTTGCGTGTGGCGGCCGGATGACCCACGGCCCCGTCCCGCAGCGGGACCGGAATCCTACGCGTCCGGTGCTGCCGCCTCGGGCTCGGCCACCTTGGCGTCGTCGCCGTCGACGGGTTCGTCAACCGCAACATCCGACGCGTCGCCCGTGGCGTCCGCGTGTGACTCGGCCGCGGCGTCCGCGTGTTGCTCGGCCGCGGCGTCCGCATGTGGCTCTGCCGCGGCGTCCGATTCCGGCTCAGCCTCGGCGACAGGCTCGTCTGCCACCGCCGCCTCGCCTTCGGGAACCTCCACGGCGTCCACATCGATGACGTCATCGGCCGGAGCGGCGACGGGTGCGACAGCACCCCTCACCACCGGCCCGGTCTCATCGTCGTCATCCTCGGGGTAGTCATATGAAGGCGCGATGAACTCTCCACCCTCGCCGGTCGGGCCGCCGCCATGCAGCTGGCGCAGGGACAGGCTGATGCGACGGCGGACCTTGTCTGCGCTGAGCACCATGACCTCGACCTCTTCGCCAACCTTGAGCACGTCCTCGGTGCGCTCGACGTGATCCCAGGACAGCTCGCTGATGTGGAGGAGCCCCTCGACGCCGTCGGCGATCTGCAGGAACGCGCCGTACTTCTTGGTCTTGGTGACGATGCCGGGCACGGCCTTGCCGGGCGGGAACTGGTTCTCGATGGTGTCCCAGGGATCCTGCGACATCTGCCGCAGCGAGAGGCTGATGCGTGAGAGTTCGGGGTCGAGCTTGATCACCTTGACCGAGAGCTCGTCGCCGACGGTGAGGACGTCGCTCACGTTGTTGATGCGGTCCCAGGAGAGCTCGCTGATGTGGATGAGGCCGTCCGCCCCGCCGAGGTTGACGAACGCGCCATACGAGGTGACGCCGCTCACCTTGCCGGTGATGACGTCGCCGACCTTCAGCTTCTCGAAGAGCTCCTCGCGCTGGCGCGCGCGATCCTCATCCTGTGCGGCGCGCTGCGACACGATGAGCCGGTTGCGCTTGCGGTTGACCTCCAGGATCTTCACCGGGATCTTCGTCCCGACCAGCTCCATCAGGTTGCCGCTGAACTGGCGTGCGACCTGACTGCTGGGAAGGAAGCCGCGCAGACCCATGATGTTGACGATCAGGCCGCCCTTGTTCTGCTCGCGAACCTCGGCGTCGAGGATCTCGCCCTCGGACTCCTTCTCAGCGACCGCCTGCCAGATACCCTCGGCGCGCGCCTTGCGAAGGCTGAGGACGACGTTGCCGTGCTCATCCTCGGGCTGGATGATGTAGACCTTGACCTGGTCGCCGGAGTTGAGGGTGACCGGCTGCTCGCCGCGCGCCGACAGCTCGCGGTTCGAGATGATCCCCTCGCTCTTCGCACCGATGTCGACGAGGACCTCGTCGGGATCGACGCGGACGACGACACCATCGACGATGTCACCGTGGGCCAGAGCCCTGATCGAATTCTGGTCCTCCCGCAGGAGGTCCTCCATGGTGAGCGTTTCGGGCTCCTGTGCCGTCGTCGGGGTCAATGCGCTCCTTTGCTCGTACTCCTGACTACAGACCAATCTCTCTCGCCGGTCAGGGACGCGGGCTTTCGCCTTCAAACGACCGTGTCCGGGGCGTGAATGGCGCGTTTGCGCCAATGCCATCACGATCTCGCCGAGTGTATCACCCGAGGCAGATCGATCCTCTTTCGCTGATTCGTTGCAACCGCTTGGCGCGCCCGCGACAGAGGCATCAGCGGGGCGTCGCAGACACCATGCGACGCTGCGCAACGCAATGCGAGTGACCATCACCTGTGAGGAATGCGGCGAGCGCCACCGTCTCGAACGGCGCGTCAGCGAGCCGGGGCCGATCTGGATCGTGTGCCATAACTGCGAGCTTCCGCTCCAGGCGGTGCTCGATGGAGTGACCACCCCGACGACAGCCCCTGCAGCCCAGCCCTCCCGGACGCCGTCCGCGTGGGC
>JBAUTG010000015.1:0-18833 GCA_049582105.1 Candidatus Dormiibacterota bacterium
TCGTCGCGTTCTCGGCGATCTACGCCGCCGTGTACAACATCGTGAACATCATCGTGCTCCGGCCACGTCCAACCGGCGTGGCGCACACCACGTCGAAGCTCATGGGCTACAGCTTCCCGAGCGGGCACGTGGGATTCTTTGTCTGGCTGAGCGTTCTCGGAGTGGTGCTCCTTGCCCGCAATCACGTGCCGCGAGCCCTCTACATCGCATGCTGGGTGCTGGCGGTGGTGCTCGTCGTGGCTGCGGCACTGAGCCGCATCTACGTCGGCGCTCACTGGCCGAGTGACGTTGTCGGCGGATTCCTGGTCGGGGTTGCGTGGACCTGTTTCAGCCTCTCGCTGGGCCGGCTCACGGATCCGGTATTCGCGCCCAGCCGAAAGGCACGCGCATGATCAGCGACATCGTTGACCGCGTCGATCGCCAGCTCGGCGACGTCATTGAACATGCGAACCGACGGCATCACGTCCGCCGTTTGCAACGAATCAACTGGGATCGCGCCCTCCGCGGGACGACAGGCTGGGGCAGCGGCACCGCGCCACGCGACGGCAATCGCGTCGCAGTGCACATCGACGGGGCTTCGGCGCTGCCGGCGATCGTGACCGCGGTGCGCGGTGCTCGTTCCTTCGTCCATGTGGCAGGCTGGACGGTGAATCCGGACTTCGCGCTGGAGCGCGATGCCGAGATCGTCACGCTCCGTGAGCTGCTCGCCGAGACCGCGACACGAGTTGACGTACGCGTGCTTGCCTGGGCGGGCGCGCCGGTCCCGGTGATGCACCCGACGCGTGCGGAAGCGAAGCAGCTCATGCACCGGCTCACGCGGGGAACGCAGATTCGCGGTGCGCTCGACAAGCGCAACCGTCCGATGCACTGCCACCACGAGAAGCTGGTCATCGTCGACGGGGTCACCGCCTTCGTCGGGGGCATCGATCTGACCGATCTCGCCGGTGACCGATTCGACGGGCCGCCCCACCACAAGGCGACGCAGCTTGGATGGCACGATGTCGCCGCGTCGCTCGCCGGACCCGCGGTTGCGGATGTCGCCGCGCACTTCGCCATGCGTTGGCACGCGACGACCGGTGAGACGCTGCCGGCGCCACCGATCTCCGGACCCGCGGGTGCCAGCCGCGTGCAGGTCGTTCGCACGGTTCCGGAGAAGACCTATCCGGATCTACCGCGTGGCGATTTCAGCCTGCTCGAGGCGTACATGGGTGCGGTGCGACGCGCGAAGCGCTTGATCTACCTCGAGAACCAGTTCCTCTGGAGCGCGGAGGTCGTGGCACTCCTGCGCGAGAAGTTGCTCCGGCCGCCGAGCGACGAGTTCCGGCTCGTGCTGGTGCTGCCGCGACGGCCGAACAACGGGAGCGACGACACGCGCGGCCAGCTCAGCGTTCTCGAAGCAGCTGACCGTGATCACCGCTTGTTGTTCGGCACCATTGGCACGCCGGGACACGAGAAGCCGGGTGTCTACGTTCACGCAAAGGTCGGCATCGTCGACGACCAATGGCTCACGGTCGGCTCGGCGAATCTCAACGAGCACTCTCTCTTCAACGACACGGAGGTCAACCTCGTCACCGACGACGGGGGGCTCGCACGGTCGGTTCGTGAGCAGTTGTGGAGCGAGCACCTCGCCTTCGACTGCAGCGGCCGCGATCCGGTCGAGGTGATCGAGTCGCAGTGGCGACGAGTCCTGCGCGATACACCGCCATATCGCCAACCGCTGCGACGCCTTCCTGCCGTGTCACGGCGGTCGGCGCGCCTGCTGGGACCCGTGAAGGGACTGATGGTCGACGGCTGACGCTCTCTCACCGTGAGAGATATCCGGTTCGTCGTGATCATCATCATGTGCACTGCTCAGCCGTTCCGAGCCACTCATCTCACCGCTGCGTCGGGAGGGTGACGGCAGCGGCCGCGGCGCAGCGGAACTCCGGCGGGTGATGGACAACGGGTCCGAAACCAACCAGGGCCATCGGTTTCGGAGCTTCCCTCATGCTCGCATGAGATCGCGCCAAAAAATCCCGAGATCGGTGCTTCGGATAGCCATCGCTTTGTACGGTTCTGTAACAGATGAACCACCGACTGTTTGCACGACGCTGAGAGTCGCGAGCCTACTCTGCTCCCGTGTCGATGGAGCACCCCCGACTTCGAGGTGCGCGCGTTTCGGTGCAGGCCCCGCGCGCGCCGCGTTGGATCCTGGTTCTCTACACCGCGCTGGCGGTGGTTCTCGTCGCGTACTGCCTCTCGCTGATCATCAGGCAACCCGACCAGTCCAATCCCCTGGTCGACGGGTGGGGCGTTGCGGCATTCGAAGTGATCACGAGTGCGTTGTGCATCTGGCGAGCGGTCGGCTCGCGCCGGCGCATCGTTCCCCTCATGCTGGGGCTCGGAATCCTCTCGTGGAGCATCGGCGACACCATTCTGGTTGCGGAGTCCTCCGGTGGCGCGGCCGTGCCGGTGCCCTCGATCGCCGACCTGTTCTGGCTTGGGTTCTACCCCATCACATACGTCGCGCTCGTCGTCCTCACGCGGAAGCACCTCACCCGAGTCGGAGCAACGACATGGCTCGACGGTGGAGTGGCCGGTCTGGGTGCTGCAGCACTCTGCGCCTGCTTCGCCTTCAACACGATCCTGCACTCGGTCGGCGGCAACGCCACGACGGTTGCGACCGATCTTGCGTATCCGATTGGGGACGCATTGCTGCTCATACTCGCAGTGGGAGGGACGGCAATCATTCCGGGCCGCAAGAATCCACAGTGGCTGCTTATTGCCGGTGCGATCGGGTGCACAGCGATCGGCGACACCTTCAACCTGTTCGCCAGCGCGGGTACGTCTTCGCACATCGGTGTGATCCTGGATGGCGTCGCGTGGCCGGCCGCGATCCTGCTGATCTCGTTTTCCGTCTGGATTCGCCCGGTGCACACCAATCCGCTTGCGCGAAATGGCGCTCCGGGTTTTCTGCTCCCTGGTCTCGGCGCCGGCGCTGGGCTGTCCATCCTTCTCGTGGACACGTTCCACCAGGTCTCGCCGGTTGCCATCGCGCTCGCCACCACCACCTTGATCACCGTTGGGATTCGCCTCGCCCTCTCGGTTCGGAGCTTGCGGTTCCTCACGGAGATGCGTCATCGACAGGCCATCACCGACGAACTCACGGGCCTCGGTAACCGACGGCAGCTCTTCAACCTTCTCGATGCGTTCTTCGCCGATTACGCCGATCCGGACACTGTCGATCGCTCGCTGTCGCTCCTCTACATCGACCTCGACCATTTCAAGGAGATCAACGATTCGTTCGGCCATTCGGCCGGGGACGAAGTGCTGAGGCAGTTGGGGCCGAGGCTCACCGCCCAGCTGCGGGATACGGACATCCTCGTCCGCGTCGGTGGCGATGAGCTCGCGGTGCTCGTCATGGACACCGAGTCGAGCTATGCGGTGTCGGTCGCACAGCGCCTCATCGCGGAGCTCGAGCAGCCCTTCCTCCTCGACACGCTGAGCCTCCGTGTCGGAGCGAGCGTCGGCATCGCCAGTGCACCGGCCGACGCCACAAACAGTGTCGCCCTGCTTCGATGTGCCGATCTCGCCATGTATCGCGCCAAGGTGGGGCCGACTCCGGTCGAGTCGTACCGGCACGATGTCGATGATGGCGGGAACAGGTTGCGGCTCGTGGAGGAGTTGCGCAGCGCCATTCTCGGCAATCAACTCGAGGTGCACTACCAGCCACAGATTGACCTGGTGACGGGCAAGCGGTCGGCGATGGAAGCGCTCGTGCGCTGGCGGCATCCACGCCTCGGACTCGTGCCTCCACTCGACTTCATCCCTCTTGCTGAAGAGGCCGGTCTGATGCAGTCACTCACGGCGTTCGTCCTCGAGCGAGCCGTGGAACAGTGTGCCGCCTGGCGTGCCGCGGGTGAGATGGTGACAATCTCCGTCAACATCTCGGCGACGAACCTTCTCGACTCCGGGTTCAGCGAATCCGTTGTTGAGACTCTTCGGCGGCACGACGTCGCTCCTGGGTGCCTCATCCTTGAGATCACCGAGACCACCATCATTCGAGACTTCGATCTGTGCAAGGGCGTCATCGAACAATTGCGCAGGCTCGGATTGGGTGTTTCGATCGACGACTTCGGCGCCGGTGTCACGTCACTTGCCTATCTGGGCAGCCTCTCCGTCAGTGAGCTGAAGCTCGACCGCAGCTTCCTGACCCGCCTGGCGACCGGAGACACCGAACGCAACCTCGCATTGGTTCGAGCCACGATCGCCCTCGGTCACAAGCTGAACATGCGCGTGGTTGCGGAGGGTATCGAGGACGTTGACGCGCTCAACCTCCTCGCGGCAATCGGCTGCGACCTGGCTCAGGGATACTTCATCAGCCAGCCGATGTCTGCCGAGGACCTTGCGCTCCCGTCGATGCCGGTCGACGGTTCAAGCGACGCGGCGGTTGCATAGCTGTCGACGGCGGCCGGTGCGGTCTGGCACTGAAGGTTCACATGGATGCCCCTGCCGCAGATGCCCCTGCCGCTGTCGGCAGCGGGGCGGGCGTGGTCGCCGCCCCGCAGGCGGAGATGAGCAGGGCGGCGGCGATCGCCGCGACGCACCATGCCGGTGCCGCCATCCGGGCCATGGTCACACCGTTCCGTCACCCCGCCGGATCATAGCCAACGTCGGCGGCGCGGGTGGAACCTGTCGCGGCACGGCAACTCCGCGCGGCGGGTGAGAACGACTGCCTTCTCCTGACTAAGGCGTTGCACCCGCGGATCGCGTTCAGTTGGGATGCATGAGCACCTGCATCGATGGTGCTTGATATGATAGTCTTACTATCAAGTAGACTACCCCAGGCAAGGAGATACTCATGAAGACAATCGTCTTGATCGTCGTCGCCGTCATCGTTGTGCTCGTGCTGATCACTGTGGCAATCGCAGCGACTCGACGCAGATCCAACCAGTTGCACAGCACATTCGGAACCGAATACGACCGAACCGTGCAGCAGACCGGCGATCGTCGCGAAGCCGAGCGTGAGTTGGAGGGTCGGGTGGAGCGGCGCAAGCAATTGACCATCGTGCCCCTGCCCGAGGCAACTCGTCAGCAGTACATCGCGCAGTGGCAGCGCGTGCAGGCTGGTTTCGTCGATGCCCCGGTCGAGAGCGTGCGGCAGGCCGATGCGCTTGTTTCTCAGGTGATGACCGAGCGTGGCTATCCTGTCGCGGAGTTCGAGCAGCGGGTTGACGACGTCTCCGTGGATCATCCGAGCGTCGTCCAGAACTACCGCACCGCCCATGCCATCGCTCTGGTGAGCGGCCAGGGCCAGGCGGAAACCGAATCCCTTCGCACGGCGATGGTGCAATACCGAGCGCTGTTCGCCGACCTCCTCGGTGACGCCGGGACTCAAAGCGAATATGTGGTTGCGCCGGCGCCGATGCCCCCGCCCGCAGCCCCTCCAGTTGCGCCCGTCGCGCCGGTCGGCACGAGCGGCATTCGCACCGACAGCTGACTGACTGATGCCTCAGTGACCCGCGCTAACCAAGAGCACGGATCCGCGCAGGCCCTTTCGGCGAGGCCGACCACCGTGGCGAGCCCCGCCGAATGATGCCGAACCGTTCGATCGAGACGCGGCCGGGCGTCGTCATGGTTCAGGGGCCACGTTGCGCACAACCGCGTCGTCGCGCAGGTCGAATTCGGCGTAGGGAAAGGGCCCATCGGGGAGGTGCCACACGGCTGAAGCCGCGGTTGGGAGCGGATGGCCGTTCACGCGGTGCCAGCCCTCAATTGGGGTCGACCAGCGAGTGCGCGCCAGTCCATCAGGGAGTGTGGCGAAACGATCGTCGCTGCTGAAATCCCTGGGCGCCCCGAGGTCGTCGATGACGACACGGGCGGTCACGGTGTTCCCAGCATCGCTGAGCGCGACGTCAAAGGACTCATCGTTCACGCCGGACCACGAAGTCTCGTCCCGGAGCAACATCGATGGCGCGAAGATGATCGCGTCATTGAGGTACGTGGTCAATTCGCCGGTATCGAAGGCTTCTCCCTCCCCATCCGCAACTGTGACGAGCCCGAGTACCTTGCCAAGCATCTTTCCGTATCCACCCACGTAGGTGTCCCATCCATACATCGGCACGACGCGGCCCACGCGCAAACGCATGTAGAAGAGCCGGACAACCTCCGGCGCGAAGTTGTACTGCCACGAGTCCAGCGGTAACCACGGAAGTCCGGGGCGCATGCGGAAGCGCCCCTTGAAGTGGGCACGAAATGACCAATCGCGCGCGTGATCAACCACACCCATGAAGCGAAGGTAGCGTTGCACTGATTCCGGAAACGTCACCAGGTCGGTGCTGCGGACCACCTGTGCGTCGGTCCCCGGGGCCGTCAGGCCAAGACTGGTGATCCGCCGCGTGAACCGTCTCAACATCATGGTCACCCGGCAACCAGATGGATCAGGCCGTGTCCCGCGAGGATTCCCGCTGCCAGAGAGCGTCCTCGGGTGGTCATGACGGTGCTGCTCCCTGGACTGTCCCTCACGGTCATCTTCTCGTCCTCTTGATCCCAGCGTGACGACCATCGAGCGGTGCTCGCCAGAGCATTTGGTCCCGAAGTGCGACGTACGAACGACCGGATTTCAACGGCCCGGGGATCGTTGTCCGTGGCATCGTCGTGAGCCGCCGCTCCCTTCGCCACACTAGGCGGCGATGACCGACCTGTTCGACCGCGCGGCATGGGGGCTCGCTCCAGACGTCCTGCACCTCAATCACGGCTCTTTTGGAGCCGTGCCCAACGTGGTCCGCGCCGAGCAGGATCGCTGGAGGGATATCATCGACGCGAACCCCACTGGGTTCTTCTCACGCAGGCTCGCGGACGAGCTCGATGTCGTGCGCAGGACCGCGGCGCAGTTCCTGAACGCCGACTCACAGGGGCTGGTGCTGCTCCCCAACGTGACGTGTGCGGCCGCGATGGTGATGGCGTCAGTGATCCTCGAGCGCGACGACGAGGTGCTGATCACCGATGACACCTATGAAGCCGTACGCGCTGCAGCCGGGGATGCGTGCATGCGGACCGGAGCGCGCCTGGTGCAGGCGAGTCTCCCCTCGACCGCATTCGGGGATGGACGCGCGCTCACTCGGGCCATCGACCATGCGCTGACGCCCCGCACCAGACTCGCGATCGTCGATCACATCACGTCGCCCACCGCTGTCTTGATCGACCCCGGACCGACTGTCGACCGCTGCCATGCGAATGGCACGGCGGTGTTCATCGACGGCGCCCACGCGCCGGGGATGCTGGCGCTCGATGTCGGGCAGTACCGCGCTGACTTCTATGCGGGCAACTTCCACAAGTGGTGCTGTGCGCCTCGGGGAGCTGCGTTTCTCGCCGTCGCCCCGGAGTGGCGCGACCGCGTGCGTTCCCCGGTGCCCGGCTCGGAGGCCTGGCAGGGATTTCCGATCGGGCTTGAGTGGTGGGGCACGATGGACTATTCGGCGCTCCTCGCGACTCCTGTCGCGCTCGATGTGCTCCGGGCTCACGGCGTAGAGCCCCTCCGCGAGCGCAACGCGTCCGTCGTGAACGCGGGTGCCGCACTGGTTTCGCAAGCGCTCGGCCAGCAGCCGGTGGCGCCGAGCCCGATTTCGATGGTGACGCTCGAGTTGCCATCGCGAATGGCGTCGGACGCCGCGGCATGCCGGGCTTTGCGCGCGCGGATCGCGACCGAGCTCGGAGCAGAGGTGGTGGTCACCATGGCGCGCGGCCGGGCCGCGTTGCGCCTCTCGGCTCAGGCATATAACCGACACAAGGACTATGAACAGCTGGCGGCGTACCTGCGCACACTCAGCGCTCGCATCTAGCCGACGAAACTCGAGATCTCGGGTGCGGAAGCTGCGCCGCGCAGCGCGCCGAGCGCGTACACGTCTTCGATCGCACGGAGGACTGCGTAGTCATTGATCGAGGTGCTGACTTCCCCGATTCCCAGTGCGTGACTGCTGATGATGACGGTGGGAATCTGGTTCGTCGACCCCGTGTCCCCCTCGTCCATCGTGACGATCACCGTTGAGGGGTAGCTCAGGAACCACGGCGACGCGAGGATCGGTTTGAGGTTGGCGGCGAGCCACGCGTCACCCTGCTGCACCGAGCCATCGTGCATATCGTTGGTGAGATTGGGCGTGATCCACGCGAACTCGGGTGCCAACCGACTGCCCAGGACTTCGAGCATGCCCTTTGCGCCCGGGTAGGGCAGCACGTGGGATGCGCAGCCGCTGATCGCCGTGCTCTGCACGAAAGGATCGTGCTTGACCACGTAGCCACCGGCATTGCCGCGGTCACAGGCGAAGGGCATCGACTCCATGTAGGCCGCCCAGGGCACTCCCGCGGCGTCGAGTTGGCTCCCGAGACTGGGATCACTGAATGGTGGGCAGCCGTCACTCGCGCACCCTTGCGTTGCCCCGGAGATGAAGGCGTAGTAGTTGGGCATGGACGGGTGACTGACACCGTGCGAGTTCGTGAAGCTCAGGTACTTCCTCGCGAGTGAACAGAAATATGGGTCGGCCGTGCACGTTCCGAGTGTGGCCGCGTACCCTTTGTTTTCCTCCATGATCACCAGGACGTGCGGCGGGGAGGACGGCGTTCTCGTGGGAGCGGTTGTAGCCCCGGGCGCGGTTGCGACAGTCGGACTCGGGGCGGGCGAAGGGGTACCAGTGTTGGCTGTGTCGCTCTTGCCACCGCACGCGGCGAGCGACACAACCACCACGAGCGCCGTGGCGACCTTGCCTGCGTGCGCCGAGAGCGATCTGCCTGCCGCGACGCCACCGACGAGCGGGGGCGAGTCAGCAACGTCCGGTCGTGGCATCTGCACCAGCGTAGACGCATGACCCTGACTGGACGCGGACGGTCGCTTCGCTGTCGATCTTCGATGCGCGTCATCCCTCGTCAGCGATCCGCCAGCGGCGACGTGCATATACCCTGGAGTGCGTCATATGCATACGACAACGATGCCGCCGAGGGCTCGCCGGCTGACCGCACTGCTGATCTGCGTATTGGCTGGATGCGCGCCCTCGACGAAACCCGTGCTCTCAACGACCGGCACCCCGTCGGCAGCGAGCAGCCCCACAGCCGCGCCGTCGCCCTCCCCCACGCCGCCGGCGCGCCCACCGACCAGTCGCCTGCCAGGCGCGGCATTCGCACTTCCTGCCCTCCCGCCGGGCGTCGCCTTCACCGGCAGACTCTTGATCGCTGATCGAGGCAACGGCCGCATCATCGAGATCAACGCGGCCGGGGTTGTGGATTGGTACTTCCCGCACCGAGGTCAGAAGCTGCCGGTCCCGTTCGGCGCTCCCGACGACGCGTTCTACACCGCCAACGGCGCGACGATCATCGCGAACTCAGAAGGCCACCAGACCGTGACGGCCATCGACAGGGCAACCGGAACCATCCTCTGGCAGGTCGGCAGGTACAACGTTCGCAGCAGTGCCGTCGGATACTTCAACGAGCCGGACGACGCAGTGCCCCAGGCGGACGGAACCATATGGGTGGCGGATATTCGCAACTGCCGCCTGGTGCACCTCAGCGCGGCGGGTGCCTGGTTGGGCACGCTGGGCAATCGTGTCTGCCGGCACCACCCTCCGCTGAGCTTCGCGGAGCCGAACGGTGCATTCCCCTCGCCCGGCGGGTCACTTATCGTGACCGAAATCGGCGGCAGCTGGGTGACCTCGCTCCTCCAAGGACGCACGGTGGCATGGGCGGTGCGGACGTCCGTCAGGTATCCGTCTGATGCCATGCAGATGCCCGGTGGGTCAGTCCTGCTGACCGACTACTCGCTCCCCGGAGCCGTCGTCCGCCTCAGCAGCACGGGTACGACCCTCTGGTATTACCGGCCGGCCGGGGCCGCTGAGCTCAACCACACATCAATCGCCATACCCCTGGCCAGCAACCGCGTGGCGATCTGTGACGATTTTCACAGCCGGATCGTCGTCGTTGACCCGGCCAACGACCAGGTGATCTGGACTTTCAAGGGGAGCGGCGCGTTCCGTCTCTTCTATCCCGACGGCATCGACTACGAACCGCCGCAGTGATGCGCTGCCGCGGGCGGATCGTCCCGGTCGCGCGGTGGTGCGACCGCCCTCCGGCGCAACGATCGCGTCACCGGCGCCGAGCGGCCGCCGGTTGAGCGGCAATCGAACCGGCCGCCGGCGCAAGGCAGGCGCGATCGTCGCGATGTTCGCGGCAGTGATCATGGCGGGCTGCGCGAGTGGTGGGAAACAGACGCAGACCGTTGCGACGCTCACGCCGACGTCGTCAACCCTTTCCCCCATGCCCAGTCCCAGCCCCAGCCCCAGTCGAACGCCCACGCTCGCCACCTGCGCAGCGCCGGTGACGCGCACCGCGCTGCACGTTGTGCACCACTTCAGTGTCTCTCCCGACGACATCGCCGTCGACGGTTCGGGCCGCCTCTGGGTCACGGCGCGGTCGGCGAACCAGCTCTTCATGTTGGACCCCGCCTCCGACGCGACCACGGTCACCAGCGTCACGGGCGGACCCGAGGGGGTTGCCGCGACGCCATCGGGAATCTATGTCGCGCAGCAGAATCTCAATGCGATCGTAGAGGTCATCCCACAACGTCGCACGGTGGCGACCTTCCCGAATCGGACCTCGAATGCCGGCATCGACGGTATCGCGGTCGGCGCGACGAGCGAGATGCTGCTGGTTCCCGACAGTCCGCACGGCACCCTCATCGCCGTATCCCTCAACGGCGCGCCCAACGCGCGAGTGATCGCGACCCACCTCGGTCGGCCTGTGTCGGCAACGGTCGGCAACTCCGGTGACACCTTCGTCGCAAGCGAATCGTCGCCGGGTCTGGTCGAGATCGCCCCTGACGGGTCGGTGAGGAGCATCGGAGCGTTCACCGATCTCGACGAGGTCGTGTACCACGGCGGCCTCCTCTACGTGACCGAACTGAATCGTCATGACATGGTTGCCGTGGACCCCACATCGGGCGCCTCGGCTGTCCTCGCTTTCGATCTTCCGGCGCCGCAAGGCCTCGCGGTCACCGCCCAAGGGACTCTCGAGGTCGTCGACGCGACGACCAATACGCTCTACTCGCTGCCCGCCTGTGGGATAGGGTGAGCGACACCCGGCGTCGTGCGCCCCTGCGCGCTCGCCGCGAGCTGGCGTAATCAGGCGCCGCAAGCGTCAACGGCGCGACGAACCGCATCCACGGAGCGACTCACATCGGTAGCATCGGTCGCCCAGTTGCTCACCGAGATGCGCAGCACATCCTGGTCGCGCCAGCGAGAGCCTGACATCCACACCGTGCCGTCGGCGATCAGGCGCGCGGTGACCGCGCGCGTGCGTGCGTCGTCGCCAAACCGCAGACAGACCTGCGTGTACACGACGTCGTTGACCACCTGGACTCCGGGGATGCCGGTCATCCCGTCGGCCATCGCACGTGCGTTGCGGACGAGCCCGTCGACGAGGTCGATGACGCCCGACCGACCCAGCGACCGGAGCGCGGCCCATACCGTCATGCCGCGTGCCCGACGCGAGAATTCGGGCACCTTTTCGAAGGGGTCGCCTGGTCCGGAGTTGTCGGCGATCAGATAGCCGGCGTGCGTTCCGAAGGTGGATCGGAGGACGGCCGGGTCCGCGACGATCGCGATTCCGCAGTCATACGGAACGTTGAGTGTCTTGTGAGCGTTGGTCGGGCCGTACGCCGATTCAGGCATCAGGAGAACCGTCATGGGCGACGTGCTCATGGGCGACGTGCTCATGGACGTCCTGCCTCCGCCCGCTGCGCGTGATTGGCTGAGACGGGCCCACTCATTCGAGTGCGATGCAACATCACCGGGCGGTGCGCGGACGCCGGTGTATCGAGCTCCCTCACGTTGGATCAGGTGTCGGCACGTTACGCTGCGGCTTCCGCCGCGATCAGGCGGCGCGTATCACTGGAGGCGGCTGTGGCGGATACGCCATCGACGGCGGCTGAGTGCCTTGCACGTCAGGCCCGGCGATGAGGTAGACGATCATCATGATGAACTGGAATCCGAGCAGGCCCAGCACAAGCAGCAACACGAACCACGTCTTGTCGCGCAACCGCGCCGTCGTGATCATGGCTCCGATCCAGGCGGCGAACTGCATCACGAGCCCACCGAGGATCACCACACCGCCGACGGCGATCATCGACACCATCCCCCAGAAGAAGGCATCGAGCCGAGGCGTGAAGTGATAGCTGTGCGCCCCGGCCTGGGTCCATGCTCCCGAAAGCCCGAGCATCAACCCTGTCCCGATCGCTACCACAATCAAACCGGCGATGAACGCGGCCAGACCGCTCAACCACACCCACGTGACCGTCGACTTCCTCATCGCAATCCCTCGTCGCTTGACAAGGCCTCCATGGTGCTGTCTTCTCGTTCATGGTACGGGCCGGCGCCGACCTCCGACAGAGGCGAACAGCCTGCGTATCACATGACGTCCGTCCCTCGATGGCCGCCGGAATGGCCCCGCCCCGGCGATACGACCCGGCAGGATCGGGTCAGGCCGAGACAGCTGCCCTCGACCCCCGTCGGAAAGGGGTAGGCTCGGATGCCGCGAGCCGCATTCCGACGACTGCGCCGCCGGCCCGCCGAGGTGTCCAGGTGACCGCGATCGAATCCGTTCGTGTATCCGCCCAGCCGACCGAGAATCCGTGGCGCAACGCGCAGCGACAGTTCGACGAGGCGGCGAAGCTCGTCAACCTCGATCCCGCCCTGCGGGCGGTGCTCCGCGAGGTGAAACGGCAGCTCATCGTCACCTTCCCCGTGAAGATGGACGACGGCTCAGTCCGAGTCTTCGAGGGCTACCGCGTCCAGCACAACATGGCACGGGGACCGGCGAAGGGCGGCATCCGCTACCACCAGGACGTGACGCTCGACGAGGTCAAGGCACTGGCGATGTGGATGACCTGGAAATGCGCCATCGCCGGCTTGCCGTTCGGGGGGGCCAAGGGCGGCGTCGTGGTCGACCCAAAGGCGCTGAGCGAAGGCGAACTCGAACGGATGACCCGGCGTTATGCGACCGAGATCAGCGTCATCATCGGTCCCGAGCACGACATTCCCGCTCCCGACGTCAATACGTCGCCGAAGATCATGGCCTGGATCATGGACACGATCTCGATGGAGCATGGGTTCTCGATTCCCGCCGTGGTCACGGGCAAACCGCTCTCGATCGGGGGCAGCCAGGGGCGCAACGCTGCGACGGGCCGTGGCGTCATGTTCGTTGCACTCGAGGCTTGCTCACGCCTTGGCCTGGACCCCAACAGCTCCACCGTCGCCATCCAGGGCTTCGGCAACGCCGGGTCGGTCGCCGCACAGCTCCTGGCCGCGCAGGGCTTCACCATCGTGGCCGTCTCTGACAGCAGTGGAGCCGTCCACAATCCGTCGGGACTCGATGTCGATCGTCTGGTCGCGCACAAACGGTCTACCGGCAGCGTCGTCGGTTTCCCCGGCGCACGGGCGATCTTTGGCGCCGAGGTTCTCGAGGTCCCCTGCGACGTGCTCGTGCCCGCCGCGCTGGAGAACCAGGTGACGAGCGAGAACGCCGGCCGCGTGCGGGCTCAACTGATCCTCGAAGCGGCGAACGGACCGCTGACCCCCGACGCGGACGTCCTGCTAGAACGCCGCGGCATCACCGTGGTGCCGGACGTCCTCGCCAACGCGGGCGGTGTCACCGTCTCGTACTTCGAATGGGTCCAGGATCTGCAGTCCTTCTTCTGGGACGAGGACGAGATCAACGCACGGCTCGAAAAGGTGATGCACCGCGCGTTCAGCGAGGTGTGGGACTTGTCGAAGCAGCACGAGGTCTCGCTACGGCAAGCCGCCTATCTCCTCGCCATCCAGCGCGTAGCGGAGGCAACGACGGATCGTGGCATCTACCCGTGACAGCCGGCGAACCGTGAGCCAGGCGGGTCGTTGGCGCGTATGGGGCGGCTCGTAACACCTGTCAGGGGGCGTACCCAGGTGCATCTGCCGAAGGTCCCGAATTCTCGAAGACGTTCGGCACTGGCCGCCGTCCGGACGCCATGGAATGCTCCACGCGTGGAAAAGGATCCACCGTTCGTGATGCCTGATCCTGAGACGACGGGAGTCGTGCCAAGCGGACGAAGCCTGCCCCATCCACTCTTCTGCGAGCCGTGTCCGGTCTCCCCCGATCGCATGCTCGACTGCCCTCATTTCGAGCCCGGCTGGTCGGCTGACGGTTATCGTCGCCTGGTCCGCTGCCGGTACTTCGTGGTTGAGGCCACCGACGCCGGCCCGGTTCCGGGTTGCATCAGGGCAGGTGCATCAGACGATCCACGCGCCTCCACGACCGATGTGACCTCGTAGCCGCGTCGCTCGCGAAGGTTGCGATTCAGTCTCCGCGCCGGGGATCGTCCGTCCGGGAATCCTCAGCGCGGATCACCGCGCGGAGCCACCTCACTCGTCGAACCGGGACTGTGATGAGCTCCCACTGTCCCCATGCCACGAGCGTTTCGAGACGGGACCGTCGCTCCGCGACATCGCGCTCGGGCGGCTGATGTGCGCGTGGCGGTGCGGCGTTCCTGGTCGAGGGCGTGCCCGGCTCGCCCGGCTGACGCCCGACGCCGTCGTCCGATTGACGCGCCGATGCCGCACGCGTCCGGCGTGCGGGCAGCACGCCGACGTCCAGATCTGTGGTTTCCGAGCGCGGCGCTGTGCGGCGTTTCGACGCGGCCTCCGGAGGTTGGTGCCGCTTTGCGGTCACGCGTTCCATGCGATCGCGAAGCTCCTGCGGCGTCCTGCTGCGCGTCACGCCTCCGCCTCCTTGCTCATGATCTCGTCGAGCACGGCCCGATACGGGTTGTCGCGCGACGGGACGGTGCCGAAGCTGGTGCTGAGGCTCTCACGCAGCGGTATCTCCGCATCGAGGAGCGAGACGCCCATATCCGCAAGGATCTCGCGCGTCAGCCGGCCGCTTCGCGTTGCGGCACGCACGCGGGTGAGCAGTACGAAGGTTTGCGTTGGTGAGGTTGCGTTGATCTCGGCAATGAGATCGAGGGTCGGGCCGAGACGATCGAGATCGATGATGCTCGGGGGCATCGGCACCACGATGACGCCGGTGGCGGCGATGGCCCCGCGAACGATGGCGCGGTCCCCAGGCGGCGTGTCGACGACCGCATGCGTCAGTCCCGGCAGGAGGTCGTTGAGACGTTTGTGCATGTCGCGTACCGGGAGGCCGACGACCGCAAACGGCAGCCCCTCTGCCTCCTCCGACCAGGAAAGAGCGGAGCCCTGAGGATCGGCGTCAACGAGCAGAGTCCGTCCGCGCGTTGCCAGGGCGGCTGCGAGGTGCACCGCGGTGACCGTCTTGCCGGTGCCACCTTTGAGGTTGACGATTGCGACGCGCATGGGGTGAACCTTCTGCTGTCGGCCGGGGGACCGACGCCGTAGTCTAGGCTCCGCCACCAGACGATGGCCGGCTAGCGCGTCTGGATCGGCTCGAAGCGCGCCGTGAAGTGACGCAGTGCGGGTGGCTCCTCGACGATTCGATATCCCGGAAGGTTGCCGGCCTGCGTCGCCACTTCGCGGCACACGGCGATGACGTAGTCGATGTGGCTCTGCGTGTACGTGCGCCGCGGGATGGCCAGCCGCACCAGGTCCATCTCCGCGGGCCGCTCTGAACCGTCGGGCTGCCGGCCGAACATCACCGTGCCGATCTCACAGCTTCGGATGCCGCCGGTTTCGTAGAGGGCAACCGCCAGAGCCTGACCGGGGTAGTGCAGCGGTTCGATATGCGGCAACAAGCCACGCGCGTCGATATAGATCGCGTGACCCCCGGGCGGCTGCACGATCGGAATACCCAGACCGGTCAGCGCCTCGCCGAGATACGCCGTCGAGCGGATGCGGTAGCGCAGATAGTCGTGCTGCACCACTTCGTGCAGACCTTGCGCGATCGCCTCCAGGTCACGGCCCGCCAGGCCGCCATAGGTGGGGAATCCCTCAGTGAGGATCAGCAGATTGCGACAGCGCGCTGCGAGGTCGTCGTCGTTCATCGCGAGCCAGCCGCCGATGTTGGCGAGCCCGTCCTTCTTGGCGCTCATGGTCATGCCGTCCGCGAGCCCTGCCATCTCACGAACGATGTCGCGAACCTCGCGATCCTGCTGACCCGGCTCGCGTTCGCGGATGAACCACGCGTTCTCGGCGAACCGGCAGGCATCAAGGAAGAGCGGGACGCCGTGGCGGTCACAGACCTGACGCACAGCGTGCAGATTCGCCAACGAGACCGGTTGACCGCCTCCCGAGTTGTTCGTGACCGTGACGAACACGACGGGGACCGAGCCGTTGTGTGCCCGCAGGAACGCCTCGAGCTGGTCAACGTCCATGTTGCCCTTGAACGGATGCCGTGCTGCGGGATCGTGTCCTTCTGCCACAAGCAGATCAACCGCCTCGGCACCGGTGAACTCGACGTTGGCGCGTGTGGTGTCGAAGTGCGTGTTGTTCGGCACGCTCTTGCCGGGGCCGCCGATGGCGGTGAAGAGGATCTTCTCGGCGGCCCTGCCCTGGTGCGTCGGGATGACGTGGCGGAACGGGAAGAGATCCTGGACGGCGTCAAGGAAGCGAAACCACGACGGAGAGCCCGCGTAACTCTCGTCGCCGTGCTGAATCGCCGCCCACTGGTCTCGCGACATTGCGCCGGTTCCGGAGTCGGTGAGCAGGTCGATGAGGACGTCATCGGAGTGCAACGCGAACAGGTTGTAGTCGGCTGCTCGCACGGCCGCATCACGCTCCTCTCGCGTCGTCATGCGGAGCGGCTCCACTGAATGAATGCGGAACGGCTCGATGATCGTTTGGAGCGGCCGGGGCGGCGTCATGCGTGCGCGCCGTTGCGCCGGCGGCACCGCGCTCGTTCCACCTCATCCGGTTGAGCGCGGCGGAGCCGGGCCAGATCCTGGGAGACATTCATGCCGCGGCCAGAAGATACATCCTGGGAACGCCGGCTATGGGATCCGGTGAACTCGCTCTCGAGGCCGGCGCCGTACCACCCCCAGATGTGCCGCAAGGTCGAACTCGGAGGGACTCGCCCGCTCAGCCCAGGATTGACATTCGCCGTGACGAGAGGGGATAGTTCCGATCGCGTCGTTTGGGCGCGTTCCAACGTCCTGGAGGTGGTGTGGTGGAAGGATTGAGATCCCCCGATCTACGGATGAGTTCGGAGGCTCCTGGGGGAGGATCGCCCAACACGGCGTCGGTACGGCGGAAACTGCTTCTCCTCACCGCCGGGGTGGCCGCGGTTGTCGGCCCAATGGCGTTGAGTCCGGTGAGTACGAGCGCGGCGCCGGTGCACCAGCATGTGGACTGCGTCAAGGCCTCCTTGTGTACCGAGGTGGTGGACTCGGAGCAGGTCTTCGGAGAGGGCGTCTATGTCGGCCACGACGAGCCGTCGCTGCTCTTCTACTCGAATCAGCCGGGATCGGGGAATCGGTACTCGACCCAGCTCACGTTGCCCAAGCAGCCCGCGACCAACCAGACCCCGGGGAAGGCGAGCTATGACTTCCAACTCCACCCGGCCTTCTGGTTCGGGATGGCGATGTGCGACACCCAGTCGTACCCGGAGCTACTGCACACCTGCACCCCCGACAGCAACTCGAACATCGTCGACCCCGCGGTGAGCGCCAGGCATCCGGGAGCGGCGTTCATGGAGATGCAGTTCTATCCGCCGGGGTGGGCGCCATTCAACTTCCCGGGTGGCATCAGCTGTTCGGCGACCCAATGGTGCGCGGCGCTGAACATCGACTCGCTCTCCGAGAACCCGGTGACCGGCCAGCAGAACAATGCAGTGTGTGAGTCAACTGCGGGCGAAGAGTACGTGAACTTCGCGTTCATCACTCTGAATGGCGTGCCGCAAGCACCCCCGAACCCCGTCGATGCGACATCGACCACTTTCACACCTGATCCAGCGCAGGACCTGATGATGAATGGCGGCGACAACATCTCGGTCAAGATGCATGACACGGGTGCTGGGCTCCGAATTGACATCAGCGATCGGACGACCGGCCAGCACGGCTTCATGGTGGCGAGCGCGCACAACAACTTCGCCCAGGTGAAGTTCGATCCGAATGGCTCGGGCTGCACGGCGATTCCGTACAACTTCCATCCGATGTACTCCACGTCGAGCCCGATGACGCGGGTGCCGTGGGCCGCGCACACGTACAACATCGCGTTCTCGGACGAGATCGGTCACTTCGACTACTGCAGCGCCGTCAACAGCTTCCTCGGCTGCGCCGCCGGTGGGACCGAGGGGGTGGGTAAGAACAAGGAGCCGTCGGACTCTGACGACTTCCTCTGCCTGCCGGGAGGTGACGCGTTCCTCTATTTGATCGGCGGCTGCGCAAACTCGAATGTCCCAGGATTTGATGGGACGTCGTACCTCGACGACTGGCCCAATGGAGTGGCGACGAACCGGCCAACCCCGATTCAGTTCACCAGTTTCAAGACCGGTGCGCATTACGACACCAACTACACCAGGGCCGGGTTCGAGACGGACCTCCCGCGGGTTGAGCAGGGAATCGCCGGGTGCGATCCGTTCAACGCTGTCGGTTGCACGCTGCTCCCGACCACCGACGACGGAACCCCGGCTGCCTTCTACCCGTACTTCACAATCGACAGCCACGGCGGTACGTGCACCTGGGTGTACGGGAACACCGTTGCGGGCATGACCACCAACGACTTCGGCAAGAACAGCCAGTACGGGACCTACGACACAGGAGTCGACTACACGGGCCCCGGCGGCGTTCCGTTCGCAAAGGCCGACGACTTCAGGAATATCGTCGCGAACCCCTGCCCCGCTTAAGCGGGCGTTAGCGGATAGGACGGGCA
>JBAUTG010000016.1:0-11152 GCA_049582105.1 Candidatus Dormiibacterota bacterium
ATCGTGAGCATCCTGCCGACGCGGATGCCGAGGATGCGCGCGATCTCGGGATGGAACGCCGCGGCTCGCATCCGCAGGCCGAGGCTCGTGCGCTGGAACACGAGGAACAGCACCACCATCGCAACGATGACGAGGCCGATCGTCAGCAGGTCGAACGGCGAGAAATACACGTTGGTGTTGCCGAGGAGGATGTCGATCCGCGACACGGGCGCCGGGAACGACTGCGTCTGACCGCCGAACAGCATCGGCGCCACGGCTTCGAGCAGGATGAGCACCCCGAGCGTGAGGATCACCGCGCTGAGCGGGGAACGCGACTCGACGGGCCGTACCAGCACGCGCTCGGTCACGGCACCGATCACCAGTCCGGCGGCAAGCGCGATCACGAAGGCGAACCAGTACGGCACGCCGTGCTGGATGACGATGAGCGCGATGTACGTCGTGAACATCGCCATCGCGCCCTGCGCGTAGTTGACGATCCGCGTCGCCCGCCAGATCATCACGAGCGCCAGTGCCACCGCGGCGTAGATCGTCCCGTTGACCACGCCCGACACCGTGTAGATCGCGAAGAGTCGCATGTCAGAAACCCAGGTACGCGTGACGGAGTGCGTCGTCACCGGCAAGGCGGTCCGCGGTATCGGTCAAGGCAACTTTGCCGAGTGACAGCACCACCGCCTGGTCCGCCACGGAGAGCGCGGAGCGCGCGTTCTGCTCGATCAGGAGCACCGCGAGCTTGCGGTCCTTCACGAGAGTCGTCAGGCGCTGCATGATCAACGCGAGAAGGTTCGTCGCGAGTCCGAGCGACGGTTCGTCGAGCAGCAGTGCGGTGGGTCGCGCCACCAGGGCGCGGCCGATGGAGAGCATCTGGCGTTCCCCACCGCTCAGGTTCGCGGCGTGCATCCCGCGTCGCGTCAGCAGCGGCGGAAACAGCTCGTAGGCCTCGTCGATCGCGACCCGCTGATCCGCGCGATCCTTCCGCCAGAGCCCGCCGAGTCGCAGGTTCTCGTCGACCGTCAGCTCGCTGATGATGCCGTGCCCCTCCGGGACGTGACCCACACCGAGTCGCGCGATCGACTCGGGAGATCGCCCGACGAGCTGGTGCTCGCCGAGGAGCACCGAGCCGCTGCGCGGCTTGACGAGCCCGGAGATCGTTCGCACGAGCGTGGTCTTCCCTGCCCCGTTCGCCCCGAGCACCGCGGTGATCGATCCGTCGGCGACCGAGAGCGACACCTGGTCGAGCGCGACGACACCGCCGTACGCGACGGTGAGGTTGCTGACCTCAAGCATGTGCAACCTGCTGGCCGAGATATGCGGTCGCGACGTCTGCGTTGCCCCGGATGTCATCCGGGGAACCGGTGGCGAGGACGCGACCGAGGTTCAGCACGGTGATGCTGTCGCTCACCGCGAGCACCATGTCGACGTTGTGCTCGACGATCGCGATCGCCATTCGTTCGCGCAGCCCACGAATGAGGTCGACGAGTTGAGCGACGTCTGCGGTGGAGAGTCCGCTCGCCGGCTCGTCGAGCAGCAGGAGCGACGGACGCGTCATGAGCGCTCGCGCGATGATCACGCGCTTCTGCACCCCATGTGGGAGCGCACCCGGCAATGCATGGGCGCGGTCGGCGACGCCGAGCTCCTCGAGGTTCGCCATCGCCTCGTGCCGGAGGTCGCCGTTGCGCCGGTCGGCGCTGGGAAACGCGAACATGTCGGCGGCGAGGCGCGTGCGCACCGGCGCTCCCGCCATGACGTTCTCGAGCACGGTGAGCGCCGGCCAGAGTCCGAGCCCCTGCAGAGTCCTGGCGATGCCCAGATGCGCGAGCCGCCATGCCGGAAGACCGAGCAGTGACTGCCCGCGATAGACGATCGTGCCGTGCACCGGTGTCACGAATCGCGAGATCGCATTGAACAGTGTCGTCTTGCCCGCGCCGTTCGGGCCGATGACACCGACGATCCGGTTTGCTCCAACGGTCAGCGAAACGCCGTCGAGGGCAACGACGCCTTCAAAGCGCACATCGACCCCGGCGACCTCGAGAACTGCAGGCGACCCGCCTGGTGTCTGACCGGTCACGCTACGGTGACCCGCTCAACCCCATAACTGGCAGCCAGAGTACAGCGATCCAGGGCGGTCTGACAGCGCCGGCGCGCCTGTTTTCCGTGTAACCCGAGTCAGTACCCGGCGCTGAAGAACTGCTTGATCGCGGTCACGGTCTCGTCGGTGGTCGCGATGGTGAAGTGATTCGCGTCGATCTCCCTGACCACTGCAGAGCGCACCTTCCCGGGAAACCGCTCGGCGTCGCGCGCGCTCAGGATGAACCCGGTGCCCGGCACCATCTCGCGGGTCGCGCGCAATGCGAGCACCGGCATGGTCAGCGAGTGCCAGAGCCCGTAGATGCCCGCGTCGTCACCGAACGCGAAGGCGCCGGCCCCGAACATCGCGTCCTCCATCACCGCCGCGGCGCTGGTGCGCGCGGTGACTCCCCCCTCCGCGGGCTGCAGCTCGTACGCGAAGTACTGCTCCCAGTACGTGCTCCACGGCGTGATGACGCCGGTGCTGCGGACGCGCTCGAGGTAGTCGTCCAGCGTCGGAAACACCATGCCGAGCCGCGATGTCGAGGCCGCGATCGGTCCTCGTGTGGATGGGTCGGGCACGCCGCACAGGTCGATGAGCACGATCCGGTCGAGACGCCCCGCGCCCTGTTGGGCCGCCGCCATGGCGACCGCGGCGCCCATCGAGTGACCGATGAGCGAGCACCGCGCGGCGCCGAGCGCGTCCGCCACAGCCAGGACGTCGGTCGCATGGTTCACCCATCCGTAGGTGCCCACGGCGGTCACGTCGCTCCTGCCCCGGCCGCGCAGGTCCAGCGCGACCAGCTGCATCCCCGCCTCGGCGAGGCGCTCGCCGATGAACTGGAAGCTCATCAGGTTCGCGGAGAGCCCCGGGATCGCGATCACCAGCGGCGCGTCGGGAGAGCCGTGCCGCTTGGCGTGCAGCCGGCCCGAGCTGAGCTCGAGGTCGAACTCGGAGGAGTCCACGGCGGGCATGGTGCCACACCGCCTCCGGGGTCCAAGCACCCTACGCGATGAGCGCCGGCTGCACCGCCTCGAACACCCGCGTGACCGTCGACGCGCCACCGCGCCGTTTGGCTTCGTAGAGCGCCGCATCGGCCGTCCCCTGGACGAGCCCGCTGTCGCCGCCAGGCTGCGCGACACAGCAACCGATGCTCAGGTGTGCGCGGCCGCTCACCAGCTCGATGTCTCGAACCGATTCGTGGATTCGCGCCGCGAGACGGTCCGCGGCGTCCACGGTCGCGTCGAGCATGAGCACCGCGAACTCGTCGCCGCCAATGCGCGCGACGGTATCGCCGCGTCGGGCGACCGATGCGATCGCGTTTGCGACGGCCACGAGCGCGGCGTCCCCGGCCGCATGACCCCAGCGGTCGTTGATCGATTTGAAGCCGTCGAGGTCGATCGCGACATACGCGAACGGGAGCCGGTCGGGCAGACGTCCGAAGGCGCGTTCCAGCTCGCGGCGGTTGGCAAGCTTCGTCAGTGGATCGGTGAGCGCCTGCTCCTCGAGTTGCTGGTGCGCCAGCGCGTTCGCAAGCGCCAGCTCGGCGAGGCTCGCCAGAAGCATCAGGCGCTCGAACAGATTCGCCTCGATGGCCTCGCCGCGTCCGGATGCGTTGAGGATTCCGACGATCTGACCTCCGACCCTGACCGGAACGTGGGCCCCGTGCGTCACGCCGAGTTTCTCGAGGCTGGCCCGCACCCCGGGACCGCAGGCGTCAAGGTCGAGTTGGCCGTTCACCGGTTCGCCCGACTCGAGCACCGCGCGAGCCAGTGGGTGCTCGGCAACCGGCACCACGAGATGACCCGCAGTCCCCCCGGTCTCATCGCTCTCGGCGACCACGGTGAGGACGTCCCCGTCGACGGCGAAATAGTCACCCCGGCCTTTGGCGTGGGTGATTGGTGAGACGAGCTCCGCGGCGAGGCGCGCAGCGGTCCGTATGACCAGTGCCGGGTCAAGCGGTGCGGTGATCGCCCGGGTCGCTTCTGCCACCACCGCACTCTGACGCGCCTCTTCCTCGGCGGACGTGACGCTCGACTGCAGGCTGCGGCGCAGCGCGTGCGACGCGATGCTGATCATCGTCAGCAGTGCGACCCAGAGCATGACGATCCGAGCCAGCACGATGAAGCTGCTGTCGTTCGCCACGCCGACCACGACCTGGACGAGCACGGTGGCCGGGATGATCAGCAGCGACTCGAACGGCTCGCCATAGAAGGCCGAGAACAGCAGAGGCAGCAGGAGCATGGGGGTGAGGCCGGTGGTCTTTCCTGCCGAGAAGACGAGGCAGCCGATCGATGCCGTGTCGAGCAGCAGCGGCACCACGAGCAACCCTCGAGGGCTTCGCGCCAACGTCAGCACCGCCCGGGTCCCCACCCCCACGGCCACGAGGATCAGGGCAGCGACATACCAGGGCGGCCGCGTCGGGCCGGAGGGCACGAGGACACTGAGGAAGGCCAGGGCCAGGATCCCCAGGAAGAGCACACCGCTCGGCCACCGAGGGCGCTTCGCTGTGGAAGCCGCTGCCGCGATCTCGTCTGCCACGGGAGCGATCCTAGAAAACGCGCTTTCATCGCATCACCGCTCCGGCGTGCTTGTTACGTCCACGGCTCCATGTCGCGACACAGACCTGAGAGACGGGCCGCCCGCAGCGTCAGCGAAGAGCGATGAGGACCCGGTTCGCGAGCCGCTGCCAGAGGGTTCCGACCTCGGTGAACCCGGCCGCGAAGAGCGCGGATCGGTGGAACTCGTAGCTGTGCGCCTCGTGGTCGTGCGGGTGGGTGTGCTCGCGGCGAGCACGCTCGGCCACCTCGTCCTGGAGTGCCGGCTCGGCGACCGCGGCCTCCCACCACGTGTCGTAGTCCTCCGTTCCCTCGGGAGCGTCGGGCCACTCGGGACGGATCTCGCGCGCACCCGCCGCGATCGCGGCCTGGTCGTGGTCGAAGTCGAGGCGGTCGCCGTCCAGGAAGATCCCGCCCGGACGGACGACCTCACCGAGCGTCGCGTAGAGCCTGACCAGCTGGTCGTTGCCGAGCCAGTGCAGCGCCGTCGTCGACACTGCGGCGTCGTACGGACCCGGTGGGATCGAACCGGTCCAGCCGGCGCGCAGGTCCGCGTCGACGAAGGTGAGGTTCGCGTGCTCGCCGAGCGCCCCGCGACCGATCGCCAGGAGCACGGGATCCGCATCCACGGCGACCACGGTGGCGCCGGGGATGCGCCGGAGCACCCGCGCGCTCAGCGAGCCGGGGCCGCACCCGAGGTCGAGCACGCGCGGCGACGAGCCGGCAAAGGTCTCGAGCGCGTCGATGATGGCGGTGAACCGCTCCTCGCGGTCAGGGATATGCCGCTGCTGCTGCGCGTCCCACCGCGCCAGCCAGCCCCGCCAGTCGGTATCGGCCTTCGTGCTCACGGCTGCAAGGGTACGGATGCGGGCGATCCGGCCGTCGCCACGGGCAATGTCACGCTGATCGCGGTGCCCTTCCCCACCTCGCTCGCCGCGGCGACCGACCCGCCATGGGCTTCGACGATGTCACGGACGATCGCGAGCCCGAGCCCCGATCCGGGGGACCCCTGCCCTTTCACGAACCGATCGAACACCCGTGGCAGCAGGTCTGCGGGAATGCCCTCACCGTCGTCGCGCACCGTGATGCGCACCGACTCGCCCACCGCAGCACCCTCGACACGGATCGTGCCGCCGTTGCGCGTGTGCCGCAACGCGTTATTGACAAGATTGCCAAGAACACCGCGGATGCGCGCGGGATCGGCATCGATGGGCGGCAGGTTCGCGTCCAGGGCCTCGGCGAGCTGCACCCCGGCGGTGGCCGCCTCCGGGCGGAACGCATCGAGCGTCTCGTTGACGAGCACGTCGACGTCGATCGGCTCGCGATGGAGGCGCAGCGTTCCGCCCTCGAGAAGCGTCAGCGTGCTCAGGTCGTCCACGAGCATCTCCAGCGTCTCGGTGGCGGTCACGATCGGCGCCATGTGCTCGGCATCGGCCGGGTAGAGGCCGTCGGCAATCCCCTCCGCCTGGCCGCGGATGATCGTGAGCGGCGTCCGCAGCTCGTGCGCGATGTCGGCGACCACTGAGCGGCGCCGGGTCTCCTCCGCCTCGAGACGGCTGCTCATGTCGTTCAGGGCGCGCGCGAGCGAGCGAAGATCGGCCGGACCGCGGACCGGGACTCGCGTCGAGAAATCGCCGGCCTCGATGCGATGCGCGCCCTCGATGAGCGCGCCCACCGGCGCGACCAGACGCCGGAGCAGGAGCAGCGCGACGAGCACCACAATCGCCCCGAGCGCCAGCGCGGTGACGGCCAGCGCTGTCGAGAGCGGCGCGGAGCTGACGACGCGAAAGAGGCTGAGCACAATCCAGACAACACCCACCATCGCGCTCAGCACGACAAGCAACGCAACCCCGAGAAAGCATCCGACACGGCGGGCCATCCGCCGCCCGTAGCGCCTCCAGTTCACGCCCTCCGCTGACGACCACTGCCGGCCCTCGGGCCACCAGGGCGGACTGCCGCCGCCGCGGCGCCAGGGCGGTCCCGGCCCCGTCACACCGTCCCGTCGACGAGGCGGTATCCCACGCCGAACACCGTCTGCAGGTGCTGGGGCGCGCGTGGGTCGTCCTCGATCTTTCGCCGGATGTTCTTCACGTGCGCGTCGACGGCGCGCTCGTACGACTCGACGGCGACACCGTGCATGGCGTCGAGCAACTGCGCTCGCGTGAACACGCGTCCGGGTTGGCGCGCCATGAACAGCAGCAGCTGAAACTCGGTCGCGGTGAGGATGACGTCGCGACCGTCGACCTGCACCTGCATGCGCGGCGCATCGAGCACCAGGGAATCGCCGACGCGAACGACGTCCTCGCGCATCGCAGCGGTCTGCGCGCGCCGCATGACGGCGCGCACCCGGGCGACGAGCTCGCGCGCGCTGAAGGGTTTGGTGACGTAGTCGTCGGCGCCGAGCTCGAGCCCCGCGACACGATCGGCTTCGCCGGTGCGCGCGGTGAGCATGATGATCGGCACCTCACCGGTGCGCCTGATCGCGCGCGCAACGTCGAGACCGTCGGTCTCGGGCAGGGTGAGGTCGAGCACGACGAGATCCGGACGCTGCCGCGAGAACTCACGCAACGCCTCGGCTCCGTTTGCCGCAGCGGTCACCTCGAAGCCGGCGCGTTCCAGGTAGTCGCGCACGAGCCGCACGATCTGCGGTTCGTCATCGACGATGAGGACGCGTTTCACGGTGGTGCCATCCTAGGGGCGAAGCGGGGCGGCGATGACGCCGCCCCGCACGCGATCAGACCGACTGTGTCGACGGGGTCGCCGGCTGCTGGATGTCGGGGCCACCGCGTCCCGCGCAGCGGCCGCCCCACGCCTTGCCGTGGGGTCCGTAGCCGCCTCTTCCCCAGCGGCGCCGGGGCGTGAGCCCGAGCACCCGCGGCAGCACGAGCGTCCCGAGGAACGTGATGATGATGAACCCCGGGTTCTGGGTCGTCACGCCGACCGCAGTCGCGGCTCCGATGGCGACGAGGCCCCACGCGGTCCGTGATACACGGTACATGTCGAATCTCCTTGTTGGAGGGTGAACGGTATGTGCACCACTCTCACGGGGAGATGTGAACGTCGTGTGAATGCCGCACGGAGGTCTGGCGACCGGTCAGCGCGGCCGCGCGTAATCGCCGAAACCTGCCCAGTCGATGACCACACACGGCTCGTCGCCGACGATCCAGGCATCGTGGCCGGGAGGACAGATCATGAGGTCCCCAGGACCGAACTCATCCTCCGAACCATCGTCCATCACCACCCTCATCCGCCCTGAGATGAAGTAGGCGGCATGTGACGCCTGGCAGCTCGGCGTCCCGGCTATCGGCTTGACGTGCTCCGACCACTTCCAGCCGGGCTCGAACGTCGCGCGTCCGACCGGACCCAGGTCGGTGTTGACGAGCTGGAGCCTGCCGCTGTCCGCACGGAACGGGCGCGTCTCATCGGGTGTGTCGAGGCTCTTGCGAACCATGCGTGTGCCTGGTGTTGCCATGTCTTTCCTCCTTGATGGATACGCGGGTTGACGAAGTCCGGCTCCACTGCCGGTTGTGCGCAACGTTGATCAGCCGGCGCTTCCGTACGCAATCGGGTGCGAGGAATCGGCGCTCCACTCCGAGAACGAGCCGTCGTATACGGCCGCTCCGTGAATCCCCGCAAGCTCGAGCGCGATCAGCGCGACCGTCGCCGAGACGCCGGTGCCACACGTGGTGATGACCTCGCGCGGCGGCCGCGCCGGGTCGATGCCGGCGCCGCGCAGGAGACGCGTGATCGCACTCGGCGTCGCGAACAATCCGGTTGCTCCGTCGACCAGCTCTTGGTAGGGCAGCGAGAGTGCGCCGGGGATATGCCCGGTGCCCGCAACGCCTGCCTCGCCGAGGAAGAGGTGCCGAGGACGCGCGTCGACGAGTGTCGCGCCCCCGGATCTGGCCGCAGCGACCTCGACGAGGTCACGCTTCAATGCGGGGCGGATCCTGGGCGTGAAGCTCCCCCGCGGTCGCTCGACCACCGCCGCGGTCACGGCTCGAGCCTCGTCCACCCATGTGCGCCAGCCGCCGTCGAGCACCCGCGCCTCGGCTCCATGGAACCGGAATGCCCACGCAACACGCGCGGCGAAGATCCCGTAGTAGTCGTCGTACGTGACGATGAGATCGCCGTCGTCGATGCCGAGCTCCACAGCACGCTGAGCGAACGCCGCCGGCGTCGCGATCTGGTACGGGACCGGATCCGTGACGTCGACAAAGTCGTGCTCGTAGTCGATGAAGATCGCACCGGGAATGTGATTCGCCACGTACTCGGCGCGCTTCGCATGTGGGAGAGCGGAGCTCGGGTGGCGTCCCCGCACGTCGAGGACGCGCACTCGCCGGTTCTCGAGGTTCGTCTCGAGCCACGCGCTGCTGACGAGCGGCCCGGTGGTGAGGTCGAGGACGGGATCCGGTTGGGTCATCTGCGTGCTCCTGGTTTCCTTGGTCTGTCGTGACGACGCAGACCCTAGGAGCCGCTGCTCACCCAGTTCTCAGCACGACCTTGCACGAACCTTGACGCGTTGTGCGAATTCCCTCGCGCGCGTGACGTAAGCTCGCGCCGACGTCTCGACAAGCGGAGGGAGAACCGTGTCCGGCGATTCAGGCCTCCTCGGCCATCGCGAGCAGGTCGTCCATGGTGACCTCACCGACCAGCTCCGGATGGTCGGTTCGCATGTGCTGTTCGATGACCTGCGCGGCATCGACGGCCGTTTCGCCGCGTCCGACGAATCCACACTGGCAGATGATCTGCTTGGCCATGGCGCCTCTCTCCTTGTGTGCTCTGCACGCGGTGAACGGGATCGACCGAACCTTCCGACATTCTCCTTGCTGAAACCTTGACAGACCAGCCCTTGACTCGAATCCAGATCTGCGGCCGGCTCGCGGTGGAGATCGCGGGGACGAGCGTGACCGAGCTGATCCCGCGCCGTCAGGGTCGCGTCCTCTTCACCTACCTCGTCGTCAACCGGCACCGGCACAGCAGCCGCGAAGAGCTTGTGGACGCACTGTGGCCGGGATCAATACCGCCCGACGCCGAGGGCGCGCTCAGCACGGTGCTCTCGCGGTTGCGCCGCGCGGTCGGGCCGGATGCGCTCGAGGGTCGCGGCGAGGTCCGCCTCAGACTCCCGCCGGACACCTGGATCGACTACGAAGCCGCGGACGAGGCGATGCATCGAGCGGAGTCGGCAATCGCGCAACAGCTGTGGGCGCGCGCATGGGGACCGTCGCTGGTTGCGCTGTTCGCAGCGCGGCGCGGATTCCTGCGGGGTGAGGATGCGCCGTGGATCGAGCCGTTCCGTCGCCGGCTCGAGAACATCCACTGCTCGGCGCTCGAGTGCTACACCGCGGCGGCGCTCGGGCTCGGGGGGAGCGAGTTGCCCGTCGGTGAGCGCACCGCCCGCGAGCTGATCACCCTTGCTCCATATCGTGAGTCGGGCTATCACCTGCTCATGGAGATCCTTGCGGCGCGCGGCAATATCGCGGAGGCGCTCCGTGTCTATGAGGAGCTGCGCGTGCTCCTGCGCGAGGAGCTCGGCGCCACCCCGAGCCCGCCGCTGCAGGCGCTCCAGGTGCATCTGCTCAAGGCCGCGCAGGGAGCGTGACCGGTCAGCTGGTGCGGTAGGTCACCGGGTGCCGGGCGGTGCGGTCGACGGTGAGCTCGAAGATGTCGGGGCGGCTGTAGTGGCCGGTCACGTCGAGCGTGCGACGTGCGGCCGCGGCTCGATGGGGCTCGATGTCCGCGACGAGGATGCCGTGCTCCGCGTGCAGCGGGCCGGCGACGATCTCACCGCCCGGCGCGACGACGACCGAGTCGCCCGGGTTGATCCATTCATCGGGGTCCGGGAACAGCTGCGCACGGCCCGGGAAGGACTCGGGGATGTCGGCCGCGCGCAACGAGCATCCCGAGCCGAGCACCCAGCAGCGACCCTCCGCCGCTATGTGCTGCATCGTCGCCGTCCACACGGCGCCGTCATCCCAGGTGGACGCGACGTAGATCTCCACACCCTCCGCGTAGAGCGCGTACCGCGCGAGCGGCATGTAGTTCTCCCAGCAGATGAGCGTGCCGACGCGCCCGACCGGTGTCTCGGTCACGCGGAGCCCGCTCGCGTCGCCCTGACCCCAGACCATGCGCTCGGGATTGGTCTGGACCAGCTTGCGATGGCGGTTCAGGATCGTTCCGTCAGGGCCGATCGTGACGTTGGTGTTGTAGAGCGTCGAGCGGCCGAACTCACCGTCGCGCTCGTGCACGCCGCAGACGACCACGAGGCCCAGTTCCGACGCCGCGTCCTGAATTGGACGGAGGTCGCCGGCGGCGAGGTCGACGCTGTTCGCCACCAGCTGTTCGTAGATCTCTCCGGTGAGGTCGTAGTCCGCGCCGGGGCGCAGCCGCCAGATCCACGCCGGATACCCGGGGACGTACGTCTCCGGAAACACGACCAGCTTCGCGCCACCGGCGGCAGCGCTGCGGAGATGGATCACGGCCGCAGCGAGCGTCGACTCCCGGTCGAGCAGGACCGGCGGCTCCTGGA